>JANPDJ010000028.1:0-3223 GCA_031431395.1 Chloroflexota bacterium
GAGGACACGACGATCGCGGACCTCGTCGTGGGCCTTGGCACGGGCCAGATCAAGGCTGGCGCGCCGTCCCGGTCGGAACGGGTGGCGAAGTACAACCGGCTGCTGCGGATCGCCGGCGAACTGGGAGACAGCGCCATGTACATGGGCCGCGATGCATTGGCGTCCAACCGGGGCGCGTGCGGCGCCGCACCCGCCAACGCGTCGTGATGCGGTTCGTGGATCGCGGCGCGATCGTCGCCTCGTACGTCGGGATCGGGATGGCGGCCACCATCGGGGTCAGCTTCCTGCTCGTCATCCCCATCGAGCCCATCTACTGGCTGCTCACCGTGCCTGCCGGCCTGCTCATCGGGTACTACGCGAACCAGCGGTCGGACCGCCGCGCCGGACCGTGGGGGCGGATTCTCGCCAACGGCCTGTTCGCCGCCGCCGTCACTGCGATCAGCCTTGCGATCCTCCTTGCCGGCGTGAAGGCCTTGTTCTTCTTTGCCGACGATGGATACCGGGATGCGAGCCAGGGCGGATCGCTCTCCTGCCGGACGGGCGCTGCCTGCGTGATGGCGCGCTATGTCGACGCGGGGCGCGGACCGGAGCTGGCCACCGCGGGCGTGACCGATCCGTCGTCGTTCACCTCCTTCTACTGGAACCAGCAGTTCAGCACCATGGGGACGCTCGTCGGCGTGTGCCTCGGGTCGGGACTGCTCGGCGCCCTGGCCTACGGCGTGACGCGCCCGCGCGACAAGGTATCGCGGCCGGCCCAGGCGCCCGGGACGCCGGCCGGGTAAGCCCGGATCCACCGAGGGTCTTCCCCGGACCGAAATCGAAACGGCGCCGGTTGCCCGGCGCCGTCAAGTTCCAGCCGCTGGGCCGAGCGTCTCTGTCTGAAGCTGATTGAGGTGGCGATCGTTCGATGGCTCGGCGGTTTTCAACTACAGGTTCACGACCCAGCCGCCACCACAGCCTGTCGGCGCCTCGAGAGGCCCGAATTGCAAGCTGGAGTTGCGAAACCGGCCACCTGGGACGTCGTGCGTGGCCTTCGGCGCCTGCCCTGTGAACTTGGGCTTCGTTTCCGCCCCAGGAGGGTGTGCCGCATCCGTGCCGCCGAGCTGATCCTTCGCGGGCGCCACCGAGCTGCCGGTCGGCCATGCGGCGACCAGGGCTTCCAGGGCTCCTCCCCGGACCGGAATCGAAGCGGCGCCGGTTGCCCGGCGCCGCTGAGTTCCAGTGCGTTGGCTGAGCGTCAGCCTTTGGCGGACTTCTTCTCGGTTGACTTCTTGTCCGTGGCCTTTGCCCTGGGGGCCGCAGCCGTCTTCGCTGCTGCGGCCTTGGGTGCTGCGGCCTTGGGTGCTGCGGTCCTGGGCACAGCCTTGGCAACTGCCGCCTTGAGAACCGCCCTCGCCCCAGTGGCAGCCTTGGGAGCCGCTGTCTTGGCGGCAGCCTTGGGAGCGGCCTTCGCCCCCGCGGCGGCCTTGGGAGTCGCCGCCTTGGGAGCCGCCTTCAAGGGCGTGACCTTGGGAGCGGTAGCTTTCGCGGCAGTCGTCTTGCCTGCGGCCTTCGCAGCCTTGGGAGCGGCTGGCGCGGCTGCCGGAGCGGCGGGGGCCGCCTCGACCCGGGCCGTCTTGGACAGAGCGGCGCGCGCCTTCCCGGCTGCCGTCTGGGCGCCCTTGGCCTTGAGTGCCTTCGACGCGGCAACGCGCGCCTTCGCGGCCTTCACCGCCGCTGCCTTGCCGGTGGTCTTGGTGGCGCGGAGGGCCGTCTGGACCTGCTCTCCACCCAGGACCGCGTTCACTTTGAGCGCGAGGCGCGACTTGCGTCGTGCGGCGGCGTTGGGGTGAATGGCGCCGGTCTTGGCCGCCCGATCCAGTGCGCTCATCGCGAGCGCGAGCGCTGCGCCTGTCTCGGCCGGCTCTGCGCTGTCCGCCGTGCGAAGGGCCTTCGCGACGAATGTCTTGGCCGCGCTTCGACGCGGGCCGTTGATCTCCTCGCGCCGCTCGGCGGTTCGGACGCGCTTGATCGCCGACGGCGTTCGTGCGCCGGTCCAGCCTCGGGGCTTAGTGGCCAAGGGTCTGCATCCTCATGAAGTGGCGTGGTGAATCGGCGCCCGCAGGCGCGACGCTGGATGGTACAGCAAAGGATGCGCGGCAGCCAACGGGCGGCCGCGAAGATCCGCGACGGGAGGCACTGGATCAGATGACGGGGGCCCGGCAGCCCGCGGAGCATGGAGGCCCGAAACCGCGGCCGCGTGTTCTACCGCATGGTCTTCGCGGACGCGGTCGTGTCAGAGCCCGATGTCTCGGCCGTCCGAGCGTGTATCGGCGCATGACGCAGGATGCATACTGAACGCGATCATCCATACGCTGGGGCGCACATATGCCAAACGTCGTCGGCGAGCGGTTTCAGATCACCATCGACAAGAAGATCCGCGACGAACTCGGCATCAAGCCAGGGGACCAGGCGGTGGAGCGGGTCGAGGAGGGGCGTCTCGTGATCGATTTCATGCCGAAACCCCACCGAGAGTCCATGCTGGGTTGGCTGAAGAAACGCGGCTACGCCGTGGAGCCCATCGCGGATTGGGAGGCGTACTTCGATCGAGTCTGGGCCGAACGCTCGGCGGAGATTGACGAGGTCCTGCACGAGGATTCGCGCCGGCACCAGGACAAGGCCGGGGCAGCCGAGTGACGCGCCGCGTCTTCTGCGACACCGGCATCCTCATTCGGTACTTCGCGGAGGACGACATCCCGCGAGCTCTGGCAGCCGCCAACCTGATCGATGAGCCCGACGTGGAGGTGCTCGTCTCAACCGGCGTGCTGATCGAACTCGTTCATGCGATGCGCACGGGACATGGCGTCATGAACCCCACCTTGGCCGAGATGTTGATCACGTTTCTCACGCGCGAGAATGTCCGGCTCGTCGACGCCGACGCAGCGACCGTGGTCGCGTCCCTGGGCTGGTCTCAGCAATCGTCGGCTCGCCGGATCGCAGACGTCATCCTTGCCGCTGCAGCCGAACGCGCCGGTTGCGACTTCATCGCGTCCTTCGACGAGAAGTTCTCGACGAGGTCGGTGCCCGTGCGGTTGCTGTAACCGGAACGCAGGAACTGCCCGAGGCGGTCCGGATCACGGATATGCTGGGCGAAGAGGTTCTCGTGGTGGAGGACCGGTCCGCGGAGTGAGGGCATGGCGGGACGCATCGTTCGGGAACGGATCGACCCGCGGCTGACGGCGTC
>JANPDJ010000029.1:0-30373 GCA_031431395.1 Chloroflexota bacterium
AGGCGTCTTCGTCATCCACACGCGGGAGGGTCACCGGCCCGACCTGTCGGACCTTCCGGAGACCAAGCGCAACCGCGGCAGCGCACCGATCCGGATCGGCGAGGTGGGCTCCATGGGCCGCCTGCTGGTTCGTGGCTCCTACGGCCACGACATCGTGGACGAACTCGCGCCCATCGAGGGCGAGCCCATCGTGGACAAGCCCGGCAAGGGCGCCTTCTACGCGACCGACATGGACACGATCCTCAAGATGAAGGGGATCAGGCAGCTGGTGTTCTGCGGCGTGACCACGGAGGTCTGCGTCAACACGAGCATGCGAGAGGCGAACGACCGCGGGTACGACGCGGTGGTGCTCTCGGACTGTGTCGCATCGTACTTCCCGGAGTTTCAGCGGGTCGCGCTCGAGATGATCAAAGCGCAGGGCGGCATCGTCGGCTGGGTGAGCGACTCCAGGCGGTTCATCAGCGGGCTGGCTGCAGCAACAGGGGCTGCCGTGGGCTGACCAAGGCATCGCGGGCCCGTCCCGCACACCGTCGGCGTCGTCTGAGGGGAGGAAGACTAGCCATGCAAACTGCTGGATCGTATCGGCCCAAGCTGTGGGTCCCTGGCGATTGGAACGCGTTCTTCGGTCTCGGCACCAACGTCCTGCTCAACGTTCTTGTGCTCTCGGGACTCGCGCTGGGGGTCGTGCAGATCCCCGGGGACACGGTCTTCGGCCGAATCCTGCCGGCACTGGGAATCGCTCTGCCGCTGGGCAACCTGTTCTATGCGTGGCTCGCCTACCGGCTGGCCAAGGCCGAGGGCCGGGACACCGTCGCCGCCATGCCGTACGGCCCAAGTGTTCCCCACTACTTCTTCGTGACGTTCGTGATCATGCTGCCGGTTGCCCTCAAGAGCGGCAGCCCGATCAAGGCCTGGGAAGCCGGCCTTGCGTGGGCGTTCATCGTCGGCGTCATCGTCCTGATCGGTGCGTTCGTGGGCCCCACGATCCGCCGGTTCACGCCGCGCGCAGCGATGCTGGGCACGCTCGCCGGGATCTCGATCGCGTACATCTCCATGCGCCCGTCTTTCCAGATGCTGGAAGTGCCCTGGATCGCGCTGCCGGTCTTCGCGATCATCCTCCTCAGCTGGACGGCCGGCGTGCGCATGCCGGGCGGCGTTCCGGGCGGCCTCCTGGCGGTCATCGTCGGCACCGCAATCGGATGGATCGCCTATGCCACCGGGCAGTGGCACGGGCTGGAGCCCCAGGCTGTCACCGATTCCTTCAAGCAGTTCGGACTGCACATCCCCACGCCCGGCGCGGAGGTGCTGAGCGGCCTTTCGGACATCGCGCCCCTCCTGGTGACGGCGATTCCGCTGGGCATCTACAACTTCACGGAGGGCATGAACAACGTCGAGAGCGCCGCGGCGGCTGGTGACAGCTACAACCTGCGGCTGATTCTCACGGCCGATGGCCTCGGCGCGGTCATCGGGTCATTCCTCGGCTCCCCGTTCCCGCCCGCGGTGTATATCGGGCACCCCGGCTGGAAGGCCGTCGGCGGCCGGATCGGCTATTCGCTGGCGACCGGGATCGTCGTTGCGGCGATCTGCATCTTCGGCCTGGTCTCGCTGTTCCTGGCGGTGATCCCGCTCCAGGCCCTCGTTCCGATCCTCCTGTTCATCGGTCTCGTGATCGGCGCGCAGGCCTTCCAGACGACACCGTCGCGCCATGCGCCGGCGGTCATCCTGGCACTCCTGCCGAACATCGCGGCGTGGGCCCAGGGGCAGATCGACGGAGCCCTCGGAGCGGCCGGCACGAGCGCCGGAGCCGTGGGCCTGGACAAGCTGGCCGGACAGGGTGTCGTCTATGACGGCATGGCGCTGCTTGGCGGTGGCGCAGTCGTGGCCGGCCTGATCCTTGGCGCGATCGCGGTCTTCGTCATCGACCGCGAGTACAGCCGGGCCATCGTCTACACGATCACCGGCGCCGTGCTCTCGATCCTGGGCTTCATCCACGCCACCCAGCTCGCGCTGCACCAGGACGCCAGCGGGGCCTGGGTCTTCGGGATCCCGAACCTCGTGTTCCTTGGCTACGTGTTCGCGGCGATCGTGTTCTTCGTCGTCGCGTGGCGCGAGGGCAAGGCGTCAATGGCGGACATGCGTGCCGCCGTCACCACGCCGCCACCGGCAGACCCCGAGCACGCGTCGGCCTGACGGGATCCTGCAATCCACGTCGACTCGGGGCGGGAAAGCGGACCCGCCCCGAGTCGATTCTCCGCCCGTCGTTCCGCCGCCCGGGAGATCTCCAAGTGGATTCGCTGCTGTTCGTGAACGGCACGCTGATGCGGGGCCTCAAGCTGCACCCGAACCTCGAGGGCGCCACGTTTCTCGAGGCGACAGTCACGGCGCCGATGTACCGGGTCTTTTCGATCGGCGACGTCCACCCGGGGATGTTCGAGGTCGCATCCGGGGGTGTCTCGGTGGAAGGTGAGCTGTACCGGCTGCCCGACGAGGTCTGGCAGCGCGTGGAGGCGGGCGAGCCGCCGGGGCTGTACCGCGGACCGGTCACGCTCGTGGACGGCCGCGTGGTGCCGGGCATCCTCTACCTCCGCAGCCTCGCAGAGAGCGCCGGCAATCGCGATATCTCGGCCTACGGCTCGTGGCGACGCTACATGGCAGACGTCGAACGCGGCAAGATTCCGGAGCTTGACAACTAACTTAGTAGTCACTAAGTTACGCAGTATGAACGCCACCGCCACTCGCCTGTCGGCCGAGGAACGCCGCGACGCTGTCGTGGTTGCCGCAACCATCGAGTTCGCGCAGGGCGGCCTCGCCGGAACCTCCACGGAGGCGATCGCACGCCGGGCGGGTGTCTCCCAGCCTTACCTGTTCCAGCTCTTCGGCACCAAGAAAGAGCTGTTCATCGCCACAGTCCGCCGCTGCTTCGAGCGCACGGCACTGCAGTTCCAGGCGGCTGGGCGCGCGACCCGGGCGCGCTCGGACGACCCACGCGCCATCCTCGAGGCGATGGGCGCGGCGTACGGCGATCTCATCGCAGATCGTGACCTGCTGCTCCTCCAACTGCACGCGTACGCGGCCTGCGCTGACCCGGAGATCCGCGAGATCGTGCGAGACGAGTACGGGCGGCTGTACCGCGAAGTGGCGCGCCTGTCCGGCGCAGACGAGGCATCACTGGAGCAGTGGTTCGCCTACGGGATGATGTGCAACGTGGTCACGATGATCGGCGGGCCGGGCACGCAGCCGCTCTCCCTGCGCGCGATGGCCGGCGGAGGTGCCGCCAGGAGCTGATCGCCGCGTCCCCCTTTTCTCACTTGGGCTTAGTGACTGCTCAGTTAGTACCGGAGGTCCCCTACTCGTGCTTCAGCGAAGAACATCTGTCGCGTGGACGTTTGCGATCACGTCCATCGCCCTGTTCATGGTCGCCCTGGACAACCTCGTGGTCACCACCGCTCTGCCCGTCATCCGGGCGGACCTCGGGTCGTCGCTCGCCGACCTCGAGTGGATGGTCAACGCCTACACCCTCACGTTCGCGGTCCTGCTCCTGACCGGCGCGGCACTCGGAGACCGCTTCGGGCGCCGGCGGCTGTTCGTCATCGGCCTGGGGATCTTCACGATCGGCTCCGCGGCCGCGGCGCTCGCCCCTTCTTCGCAGGTGCTGATCCTGGCTCGCGCCCTGCAGGGCCTGGGTGGAGCCATCGTCACCCCGCTGACGCTCACCATCCTCTCGGCAGGCGTACCGCTTGAGCGCCGCGCTCTTGCGCTGGGCGCCTGGGGTGGCGTCGGTGGCCTCGCTGTGGCCATCGGGCCCGTGGTGGGAGGGGCGATCGCCCAGGGCGTGTCGTGGCACTGGATCTTCTGGCTCAACGTGCCGATCGGCGTGGTCGCGATGGCGCTCGCCTACTTCCGCCTCGCCGAGACCCGCGGCCCCCAGGGCAGCCTCGACCTCGTGGGCCTCGGGCTGGCCAGCGGTGGCCTGCTGGGGCTTGTCTGGGGCGTGATCCATGGCGCGGACCGCGGCTGGACGGATGGCCAGGTGGTTGCGGCGATCGCGGTGGGCGCCGCTCTGCTGGTGGGCTTCTTCCTCTGGGAGCGCCGGACAGCGCACCCGATGCTGCCGCTCGCGATGTTCCGCTCGCGCGGCTTCAGCGCCGCGAACGGCGTCTCATTCCTGATGTACTTCGGGATGTTCGGATCGGTCTTTCTCCTCGTCCAGTTCTTCCAGCTGGTGCAGGGGCTTCAGCCGTTCGACGCGGGCCTGCGCACCCTGCCGTGGACGGCGATGCCGATCTTCATCGCGCCCACTGCCGGCCTCCTGGTACCCCGGATCGGGGCACGACCGATCATCACGGCCGGCATGGTGCTGCTGACGGCAGGCCTTGCGTGGATCGCGTCCGTGATCACGCCCACCGTGGACTATGCGTTGCTGGTGCCCGGGTTCGTCGTGAGCGGGATCGGCATGGGCCTCTTCTTCGCGCCGATCGCGAACGTCGTCCTCTCGGCGGTCGCCAACCACGAGGAGGGCAAGGCCTCCGGCGCGAACAACGCCATCCGCGAGGTCGGCGGAGTGTTCGGTGTGGCGGTCCTCGCGTCGGTCTTCTCCGCCTACGGCTCGTACGCGACGCCGGAAACGTACCTGGCCGGCCTGGTGCCTGCGATGTGGGTGGGCGCCGCGATCGTGGGGATTGGAGCCGTGGCTGCGCTGGCGATCCCCGCGCGACTGGGAATGGTCGCCGGCATCACCCCGATCGACGAGATCGAAGCAGCCGTGGGCGGCGTGTTCGCCGGATCAGGTCACATGGAACCGGTGTACGCGAAGATCGAGGCAGACTGAGCCTCGTTCCCGGTCGAAGTGGCACAACGGGGAGCGGCCGGCGCCGCTCCCCGTTGTCGTGCCAGCTCCCACGTTTTCGCGCTCCCTTCCACGTCGTCGCGCCGCTCCCCGTTTTCGCTACAGTGACGCAGTCGCAGCGACACACGCGAGGGGACCAATGAGCACGCTCACACCGGAGCAGATCCAGCAACTCCAGGCCGAGGGATACCTGCTCGTCAAGGGCGCGCTGGATCCGGGGCTGGACATCGATCCCGTGGAGCGCGAGTTCTCGGCGATCCTGGACCGGCTCGCATCGGACCTGAAGCGCGCCGGCAAGATCGAGCACACGTACGACGGCCTGCCCTTCGAGGAGCGCTTCATCGCTGTCGCGACCGAATCGCCGGTCCCCTTGATCCCGAACTTCGAGATCGCACTCCCGAACGGCGGTTTCACGGCCGACACCCCGATCAACTGCGGCCCCGCGACGTTCAACTTCCTGCGCAGCCCCCGGATCCTCGACCTGATGGAGCCCCTGATGGGCGGAGAGATCTTCTGCAATCCCGTGCAGCACACCCGGATCAAGCTGCCGCCGTCCGTCCACCGCGAGAGCCGGTCCGGCAACCTGACCGACACCACGCAGTGGCACCAGGACCAGGGCGTGGTGCTGGCCGAGGCGGACAGGACGCAGACGATCACGGTCTGGGCGGCCATGACCGACGCGGACGAGGAGAACGGCTGCCTCATCTACGAGCAGCGGAGTCATCGCGAGGGCCTGGGCCTCCACTGCCCCGCGGACGCCCCGAACAAGAAGTTCGCCGTGGGAATCCCGGACGAGTGGATCGACGAGACTCGCGCGCTCCCCGTACCGGCAAAGCGCGGGGATGTGCTGATCCACTACCCGCTGACGAAGCACGGGTCACTGACGAATACATCGAACCGGATCCGCTGGAGCTTCGACCTGCGGTACCACCCCGTGGGCCAGCCCACCGGCCGGCCCATGTTCCCGGGCTTCGTGGCGCGCTCGCGCTCCCACCCGGAGACCGAACTCCGGGATCACATGGCCTGGAAGGCGCTCTGGGAGGACGCACGGACGCGAATCCTGTCCGGGCCCATGCCGGCGCTCCACCGCTGGAACACCGAAGCCGCAGCCTGCGCCTGAGCCGGGCCGATTCTGCCGCGACCGTGCACACTGCGCCGATGAACAACACCAACGATGACCACGAAGACGTAGACGGCGACGCCCGGGATGGCGAAGGCGGTCAGGACGCCGAGCACGGCCGCGCCAAGGGCGACGAAGGCGGTGGCCACGGCCAGGCCGACGGCGCCCACGGCCATGACCACGGCGCCGACGGCGACGAGCACCATCACGAGCTGCCGTTCGACGTGCAGGTCCTCGAGTTCCGACGCGGCAAGGACGAGTTCTTCCGCTCCGCCGACCAGAGCCCCATCCCGCACGAGCTCCGCCATCACTACCCGGGTTTGCAGTACTTCGCGCCCGATGAGCGGTTCCGCATCGAGGGCCTCCGGCTCGCGCCGGATCCCGACCCGACGAACACCACCGAGATCGTCACCTCCGACGGGAAGACCCGCGAGGCCTGGCGCGTCGGAACGCTCGAGTTCGACGTTCCAGGCGGCCACGCACAGCTGGCCGCGTATGCGTTCGAACCCGGTCCGGTCGAGGAGTTGTTCATCCCCTTCCGGGACGCGACGTCGGGCACCGACACCTACGGCGCCGGCCGCTACCTCGACCTCGAGCCCGAGGACGACGGCTCGTATGCCCTCGACTTCAACATCGCCTACAACCCGTGGTGTGCGTATGCCCCGCAGTACTCCTGCCCGCTGCCACCGCGTGAGAACTGGCTGACGTTCCCGATCCCGGCCGGCGAAAAGGCCCCGCTCGAGGGCTGACGGGGATTGCTCAGAGCGTGAGGGTGGAGGGGTAGGTCGGCGCGCGACGGACGCGCGTCGCCTGCTCGAACGCGTATGCCATGCGAATCAGTGTCGCCTCGGCATGCGCCGCGCCGAAGAACGACACGCCGACCGGCAAGCCGTACACGAACCCGGCCGGGACTGTCACGTGCGGGTAGCCGGACACCGCGGGGAACGTGGAGTTGGCCGGACTCTCGGCGGTGCCATTCACGAAGTCCGTGAGCCGTGCCGGTTCTCCGGTCGGGGCGAACAGCGCATCCAGGCGATGGACGGCCAGCGCCCGGTCAATGCCCTCCGTACGGGCGATCCGATGGTTGGTTGCCAGCGCGTCCAGGTACGACTGGTCGGTCAACGGCCCCAGGGCATCCGCCTGCTGGAACAGATCCTGGCCGAACCACGGCATTTCGAGATCCCGGTTGGTCTCGTTGAAGCTGATGACGTCCGCCAGCGTGCGGGGCTGCGGTCCCGGGGACAGCACGCCCAGGTACGCGTTCAGGCCGGCCTTGAACTCGTGCAGCAGGACCGACATCTCCGTGTCCAGGAGCGTTGACGGCCTGGGGAGCACCACGTCGTCGACGATCTCCGCGCCGCCGTCGCGGAGCACGGCAATCGCGTCCTCGGCGACGCGCCGGACCGACGCCGCAAAAGGCTCGAACAGGGAGCGCGCGATGCC
Organism: Chloroflexota bacterium; assembly: GCA_031431395.1. Lineage (GTDB taxonomy): Bacteria > Chloroflexota > Limnocylindria > Limnocylindrales > CSP1-4 > VGPE01. Next base: position 7,410 of record JANPDJ010000029.1, read on the forward strand.
GATCCGGGTGCCGCGAAGCCCGCCAGGGTCCAAGGCGCCCTGGAAATCGCCTGCGCCATTGCCGGCCAGCACCTCCAGCAGGAGCGCAGCATCAGTAACGGTTCGCGCCATGGGCCCGGCGGTGTCCTGGCTGTGTGAGATGGGGATGATCCCGGCCTGACTGACGAGCCCCACCGTGGGCTTGATGCCCACGAGTCCGCACACGTTCGACGGCGCCGAGATCGAGCCGTCGGTCTCGGTCCCCACCGCGACCACGCACAGGTTCGCCGCGACCGCAGCCCCCGACCCGGAACTTGACCCCGACGGATTCCGGTCCAGCGCATACGGGTTGAGCGTCAGGCCACCGCGCCCGCTCCAGCCACTGATCCCGTGCATCGAGCGGATGTTGGCCCATTCGCTGAGGTTGGTCTTGCCCAGGATGACCGCGCCGGCCGCCCGGAGTCGCGTCACGATGACGGCGTCACGACCAGGTCGCGCGCCGACGAGCGCGAGCGAACCGGCCGTGGTCTCCATGTGATCGGCCGTTGCGATATTGTCCTTGAGCAGGACGCCGATGCCGTGGAACGGGCCGCGCACCCTGCCCGCCTGCCGCTCGCGATCCAGCGCGTCCGCGATGGCCATGGCTTCCGGGTTGATCTCGATGACCGCGTTGATCCGCGGCCCACCCCGGTCAATCTGCTCGATCCGGCTGATGTACGCCTCGGCGATCGACCGCGCAGTGGCGCTGCCGGCTGCCATCGCCGCCTGGAGGTCGGCGACCGTGGCCTCCTCCAGCGAGATGTCCATGGTCACGGTACCTCCACCGCTCGATGACGGGCGATCATTGCCCCACCGGATTGTGCGCCCGGAGCAGCGCCGGCAGTTCGCGAAGATCATCGATCACGACCGCCGGCGCCGGGCCCACCCGCTCCTCCGCTTCCTCGCTCCGGCGGATCCGACAGACCCGAAAGCCGAATGCGGCGGCGCCGGCGCAGTCCCAGGCGTTCCCGCTGACGAAGGTGACAGCGCCCGGCTCGACACCGAACCGCGAGGTGGCGAGCGCGTACACCGCCGGCGCCGGCTTGTACGTGTGGACCGCCTCGACCGACAGGACGAGCGGCAGGTGGTGGGCCATGCCTGAGGCGCGAACGGTGGCTTCGACGGTCGAACGGCGCCCATTCGAGAGAATCGCCCGCGGCCGCCCGGGGTCGAGCGCGGCCAGGGCGCCGGGCACGTCGGGGTACGCCGGCAGCGTCCGGTAGGCGGTGAGAAGGTCGGCCGCCAGATCTTCGTCGGCCGCCAGGCCCGCCGCGGCGAGGGTCTGGGCCAGGGCGTCACGGGTCACCGCGTCGAAGTCCGCCCAGGTCCGCATCAGCGAGCGCAGCCACGTATGGCGCACCTGCGTCGCGCGCCAGTTGGCCGCAAGCTCCGCACCCCGACCCGGAAACCGGCGCTCCAGCGGTTCCGCCAGCGCAAGCGGGTCGAACAGCGTCCCGTAGGCGTCGAAGACGATCGGGCCCATCGATGCCAACGTTGGGCCGCGCTACCCGCGCGGCGTGGAGTGCGGCCCGATCTCGAGGTCGGCCCGGATGGACGAGCGAAGCTCCGCGACGGCCTCCCGGGCCTCCTCCACGGAGCCCTCGTCCTCGATCGTCGTGATGTCGCCCGGATCGCGACCCTCCACGACGGCCTTGAGGACGCGCCGCATGATCTTGCCGCTGCGGGTCTTGGGCAGCATGTCCACGAAGGTCAGCTCGCCCAGCACGGCCAGGGCTCCCAGTTCGTTGCGGAGCGTCTGGCGAAGCTCATCGGCGAGCGCGGGCGAAGGCTCGCGGCCCATCTTGAGGACAATGAACGCCGCGATCACTTCTCCCCGCAGGTCGTCCGGCCGGCCCGTGGCACCCGCCTCCGCAACCGCCGGATGACGGAGGAACGCCGTCTCCACTTCGATCGTGCCCAGGCGATGGGAGGCGATCTTGATGATTTCGTCCGCTCGACCGGCGAAGAACGCGTACCCGTCCTCGTCGATGTGGGCAGCATCGCCCACCCAGTACGAACCCGGGATCCGGGTCCAGTAGTCCGTGGTATACCGCTCCGGCTCGCCCCACAGCGCGGGTGTGAGGCCCGGGAACGGGCGCCGGATGACCATGATCCCCTTCTCTCCGCGCGGCAGCTCCGTCCCGTCGAGGTTCACGATCGCGGCTTCGATCCCCGGCAGCGGCAGCCCCGCGGATCCCGGCTTGATCGGCATCAGGTCCAGGCCGTATGGGTTGCCGAAGATGGGGCCGCCGGTCTCCGTCTGCCACATGTGGTCGATGACCGGGATGCGATCCTCGAACACCACGTTCTGGAGCCACTCCCAGGCCGGCGGGTTGAGGACCTCGCCGGCGCACACGATGCGCTCCACGCGCGAGAGGTCGTGCTTCTTCGCCCCGGCTTCGCCGTACCGCATGAGAAGCCGCACGGCCGTGGGCGACGTGAAGATGCCGGTCATCCGGAGGCGGTCCATGAGCTCCCAGGCGGCGTCCGTCGCCGGGTAGTCGAGTGCTCCCTCGTACGCGACCGATGTCGCCCCGATGATCAGCGGCGCGTAGACGGTGTACGCATGACCCACCGCCCAGCCGATGTCCGCCGTCGCCCAGAAGACATCCTCGCGCCGGAGCCCGAAGACCCAGCGGCCCATGGCGACGATGTGGACCTGGTAGCCACCGTGGACGTGGACGGCAAGCTTGGGCTTCGCCGTGGTCCCCGACGTGGCGAGGATGTAGGCCGGCTCGTTGGCCTCCATCTCCACGTGGCTGCCGTCACCGCCGGCTCCAGCGGCCAGGAAGTCCTGCCAGTCCAGCTCGTTCGGCCGCAGGTCCGGCGCGGGGTTCGCTCGCCGGAGCACGATGACCCGTTCCACGAGGCCCGGCTGCTGGGTATTGGCTACCCGAACCGCGTCGCGGACGATCGACAGCAGCGCGACATCGTTGCCCTTGCGGTACGTGATGTCCGCGGTGAGGATCAGGCGCGACCCGCTCGCCACGACACGATCGGCGAGAGCGCCATGGCCGAATCCGGCGAAGACCACCGAGTGGATGGCCCCGATCCGGACGGTTGCGAGCATGGCGATCACGGCCTCGGCGATCGTGGGCATGTAGATCGTCAGCCGGTCGCCCTTCCGGATCCCCTGCGCCCGGAGTGCGGCCGCGGCGCGTTCCACCTCGCCCAGGAGTTCGGCATAGGTGAGCCGGCGCTCGTTGCCGCGCTCGTCCACCGCGATCAGTGCCTCACGGCCGCCGTGGCCGCCCTCCACATGCACGTCGAGGGCGTTCCATGCCAGGTTGGTCCGGCCGCCCACGAACCACCGGAAGCTGGGTGGATCTGCCTCATAGACCTTGTCCCATCGCCGGAACCACGGCAGGTCCGCGGCGACCCCGCCCCAGAACCCCTCAGGGTCGGCGAGCGCCTGGCGGCACATCTCCTCGAACCGGGTCGGCGCGGCGGTTGACACGACGGGACTCCTGCATGCGTGACGGCCGATCCCGGCAGGGTACGCCCCGCGACGGACTTCGTCAGCGCCTGCGGACAGGCCAACCAGCAGCCACGGCGCCGCCCCGGCGCGGGCCTACCAGTTCTGCATGGATTCCCGGAAGATCGCCGCGAGATCCCGGCCCTCCACGGCGCGCGGCGCGATGGCCAGCAGGCGCGATTGCCGCATCGCGCCGGCCACGAGATCGTCCACGTCTGCCTCCCCGAACCCGAACGCCGCGAGCCCGCTCGGGATGCCGATGTCCCGGCACAGGGCGACCACGATGTCCGGGAGGGCGGAGGGACCAGTTCCGCTGCCGCCAAGCAGGCGCGCGGCCTCCTCGTGTCGTTCCGGGGATGCCCCGTAGGTGAACCGGAACACCGCGGCCGCGGTCGCCACCACCGATTGGCCGTGGGGCACCATCGGCTCGGCCGTCGGGTAGCCCGCCGGCTGGTAGGTGCGCACCATCCCGGCGATCGGGTACCCGCATGCATGGGGAATGTGGACGCCCGCGTTGCCGAACCCGATGCCGGCATAGGTCGCCGCCTGCATCATGCCGGTTCGCGCCTCGAGATCCGCCGGCGCCTCCATGACCCGCCGGAACGAACGGCCCAGGAGGGTGAGAGCCCGTGCGCACCAGATGTCACTGATCGGATTGGCGCCGTTGTACGCGGGGCGAGCGGCCGGCACTTCGGCCCGCGGCCGCGAATCGAACGGGACGGCCGTCCACGACTCGAGGGCGTGACAGAGCACGTCCATCCCGCTCGCGGCGGTCACTTCCGGCGGCAGCGTGAGCGTGGTCAGCGGGTCGATGATCGCAAGGCGCGGCATGAGCGCGCGATGCGCGATGGCGGTCTTGACGTGAAGGGCCACGACATTCACGACGCAGGTCGCCGTGGCCTCCGAACCGGTCCCGGCCGTGGTGGGGATTGCGATCAGCGGCTTCAGCGGCCGGATTGGCGCCAGCCCGCGCCCGATGGGGCGGTTGAGGTAGTCCTCAAGTTCGCCGTCGTTCGTGGAGAGCAGGTTCATGGCCTTCGCCGTGTCGATGGAGGATCCGCCGCCAACCGCCACGAACCCATCCACCTCAGCCCCGCGCGCCCACAGGCCGGCCTCGCGCAGGGAGGCGTCCGTGGGTTCCACGCGCGCACGATCGAACAGGACCACGTCGACGCCGGCCGCGCGGAGCGATTCCTCGACCCGCGCCGCCAGTCCCACCCGGACAACTCCCGGATCGGTGATCAGTGCGGCTCGCCGGATGCCGAGCGCAGCAACGTGGGCCCCGGTTTCCCCGAGGGCGCCGGGCCCAAAGACAACCGGCGGGGCGGCCCAGCTGAAGACGGTTTCGCGGGCGGGATCCAGGGGCTCCATGCCAGTCACTGTACCGAACGCCGCTGAACCGTCCATGTCGGGCTCCAGCCCCAGATCCGCTCGGGCTCGACCACGGACCACAGGTGGCGCTCCGGCCGGCCGGCTCCGTCGAGCGCCTCATCGCCGGTGACGAAGACGCCGTCCGGCAGCATGGTCACGTGGTCCTTCCGACCCTCGGGCGTCCGGAAGACGTTCTCGTCCCGGGCGGCCTCTGCCTGGGCCAGGGCGATCAGCCCGCGCATCGGGAAGCGGCGGGCCATCGCATTCCCCACCGGCCCGATCGCCACCAAACCTCGCTCCTCCAGCATCCGGCCCAGGTGATTGAAATCGGTCGCGCGGGTCCCGTAGTACGACCCGTCGGCACTCGGCCGCGGCTGGTAGTCGGTCATCAGCTGCTCGACCACGGTGCCGTCGGCCCGACGGCGGCGGACGTGCCGCTCCACCGGGTGACGGTAGGAGACCTCGGACATCCACTCCCCGAAATGGTGGCTCGTCGAGTTCGAATACGTCACGCCCAGCAGGAGGACCTGCGTGTCGAGCGCCAGCATCACGCCGAAGGCCGACCGGAGGTCGTACGGCGCGAGGGCCGGATCCACCCCCGTGATCACCGGGGCTCGCCGCCCAACGGCCGCAAAGCTGTGGCGGAAGGCCGTGCTGCGCAGTGCGCCGCCATGCCGGCGGACGGCCTCGCTGATCGCCCCCATCTCCGACCGGTCGGCGGCCGGGTCGATGACGGGGTCTGCCTCCACTTCGTGGACGAACGTGAATGCCGGCGCGACGAGGGTCCCGCGGGGGCCGAGAACGTCGAGCAGGGCGTCCACGACGGTCGCGGCTCCGCCGCTCACGGCCCCGAGGGTGCGCAGCGCCGAATGCACGAGCACGACGTCGCCGGCGGCAAGGCCGACGCCGCGGAAAGCCGCCGCGAGGTTCTCGCGCTGCAGACCGGCGGTGCCAGGGTCGCTCATCAATCGGCCGGCTTCGCTCATGTCGAACTCCATGTTCAGGACCTCGATTGCCACGGCGTCGCGATGCACGGCGATGATCGCGTCGATCTCATCTGGACGGGCGGTGCGGATCGCGATCTCACCCATCGGCCGATCTCACGCCCGGCGGGGTGCCGTTCGGCGGCGCAGCTCGAGCGCCACGGCGACGACGTGGGGGCAGATCAGCACAGCCGATGCGTCGCCGGCGCTGCAGGTCCACGTCAACCCATCCGGCGTCGCGGCCAGTTCCACGTCGGCAACGGCCTCTCCCCCTTCGACCGCGGCCGCCACGCGTTGCGGTCCCAGGGCCGAAACGCGAACTCGCCGGGCCATCTCCATGCCACGGGACCACGTCTCGTGGTCCGCGAGGTCGCGGAGGGCAGCGTCTCTCGCGAGATCGGCAACCGATCGCGTCGCCACGCTGCCCCCCGACGATTCGACTTCGCGCGTGCGGCTACTGGCCCGGAGCGCGGTACTTCACGACGAGCTTGGCCGCGGCGTCCACTTCCTCCGGGGTGAGCAGGACCACCGTGCTCACGTTGGCGGCACCCACGGCCCCCACCGCCATCGCGACCGACGCGGCCGCTTCATTGCTCGGGAGATCGACCACGACGAAGTAGCTCTCCTCGCCGAATGCGAAGTAGAACGACTCGAGTTTCCCGCCCGCGCTTTCGGCGAGCGCCTTGATCGCCTTGCGGCGGCCGGTTCCGCCCTCCTTGATGACACCGCGGGTCCCCTCAGGCGAATACGACCCGCGGAACAGGTACTTGCCCATGCGTGACTCCCTTTCGTCTTCGTCCAGCCGCCGGCGCGCCGGGATCGGAGGAGCATAGGCGACCTGCCACCGGACGTCGCCGGGCGGCAGCGACCCACCGCAGCCCCCGGCTGCCGTTCGCACGACCGGGGACGGGCCAACCCCAGCCGGACCGCCGGCTACTGGACAGAGCGGCCCTGCGTCGTGTAGAGATGGCCCGTGCGCCATTGGGCGCGGGCGAGGGCGCGGACAAGGAGGCACATGCTCGAGCGTCGCGAGGGCACGGGCGGCTGGGTCGTGGTCGGCGTCGCCGTGGTCGCGCTGATCGCGTTCGCGGGATTGCTCTACGTGCGGGGCGGGAGCGGCCCACCCATCGCGCTGTCGGGCGCCGTGGGAACGGCCGTGCCCAGCGCGCCGCCGCGCACGGCCTCCCCATCCGCCTCCCCCCGACGCTCCGGTTCCGCGCCCGCTGCATCCGTGACGGCGTCCCCGGGCGCCATCGGGCCGTCACTGTCGCCTGCTGCCTCCGCCGGCCTGTCGCCCGCACCGGGCGCGAGCGGATCCGCCACGACCCCTTCGGCCGGCACCAGCGCCCCGGGGCCATCAGCATCGGCGAGTGTCACCGGGTCCTCGTCCCCTTCGGCAGGTGCGTCGGGGTCCGGTCTGCCCAGATCGCCGCAGCCCGCCACGGTGGCACTCGGGATCGGCCAGGGTGATTGCCCCAACGCGCCCGCCGGCGGCGAGGCATTCGAAACCACGTTCACGCTGACGGCTCCCGGCCGCCTGACCATCGTGAGCCCGTCGAACCACAAGCTGTCGGGCCGGCTCCAGGCCGACGGCTCCTTCAGCGTGTCGGGCGCCAAGCCCGTCGAGCGCTGGGTCGGGACGCTCACCGACACAGGCGGAAACGGCAGCTACTTCACGGTGGACGGTGGCTGCACCGAGGGCTACGAGACGACGATCGCCTTCCATCCCTGACGTCTGAGTGCCCCTGCGCGGTACCAACGTCTCATGGTCCGGACACGTGTCGACCCGGAGCATGTGTCCCAGCAGTTCCCATCCCGGCATGTCACTAGTAAGGAGAGCGGTCAAGATGACGCTCATCGCCTCGTTCCTGACCGCGGCCCGGCGCCGGGAGCATGGTCAGGGTCTCGCCGAGTATGCACTCATCCTCGCGCTCATCGCGATCGTTGCAATCGTCGCGCTGATCTTCCTGGGCGGCCAGGTCAGCACGATCCTGAGCACGGTCGGCACCTCGGTCTAGGCATCTCGGCGGATCACCGCCGCGACTCCCACGGGGAGCCATCACGATCGATCTGTAGGGGCCCGCGAGGGCCCCTACAGATGATTCCGGGCCGGCAATCGCAGCGGGCTCGCCCGACTGAACTCTCACAGTAGCGATCCCGTGCGTCAGGCAATGCGACGCAGGCCCTCTGGAACGGTTGCAGCCACCAAATCGGCAGAGACGGCACAATTCCGCCCGTGACCCGTCCAGGGTCGCCCCACGAAGACACGCCTGCGGCAGACAGGGGTTCCTGATGACGGCCCACCCGATCGCATTCCAGCTGACGGACGACCTCGTGGCGCGTCTGCGGGCCGTCAAGGTGGCGGACCTCGCCGATGGCGGACTGCACCTGGGATTCACCGTGTCGGCCGCCGGCCCCGAATTGCGTCCTGCGGTGCCCTACTCCAGCCTGGTCGGCGTGGCGATGGCTGTGCGCTGCGCACTCGAACCGGGCGACCGGGACTACACGGACCAGGCGCTCGACCTGTACGAGCGCGGCACGCCCGGGCGACACGCCATCGTGGTCCAGCAGAACGACGTGCCCGGGTTCACCTCGATCGGCTCCGGCGGGGCGCGGGTGGCCCGCGCGCACGGCTACGACGGCTGGATCACGTCCGGGCCAATCCGCGACACGGACGAGCTGCGGGACATCCCCTGGCCCGTCTACGGAACCCGCGTCGTGCCGGCCGGCCGGCTCGTGACGGACGTTCCGGATGGCATGTCATTCCGGTTCACATTCGACGTCACCGCGGACATCGCCGGCATGCGCGTGGCGCCCGGGGACGTCGTGGTGGGCGATAACGATGGCGTGATCGCCATCCCGCCCGACCGCGTGGTTGCGCTGCTCGAGGAGGCCGAGGGCATCGTCCGGTTGGAGCATCGCTACTTCCGCCTGCTCGACGAAGGTCGCACGTTCCGCGAGATCATCGAGGCGGATCGATCCGCCGGACCGGGCCGGTAGCAGCCATGGGGCTCCGCGCGCTGATCAGACTGCTCGTCCCAACGACCGCAGCGCTCCTCGTTGGCGTCGTGCTGGGCACCTACGTTGTTGCGCCCATCGTAGAGCCCGGCGCAGGTCAGCCCAGCCGGGGACCGGCCGCTTCGGGGCTCGTTGGGGGAGTCGTTCCGTCTGCCTCGGGCTCAGGCTCTGGAACGGACGCATCACCTTCGCCGGGTGCGTCTTCCGTAGTTCCGGGGTCGGGACAGGGGTCGTCCAAGCCGCGCGCGACCGCAAAACCGGGCGCCTCGGCCGCGCCTTCGTCCGCGCCGGTCGCCCTGGCGCCGGCGAAGGAAGGCGTCGTGCCCGTTCTCTACTACCACCGCGTGGAGGGGCTGCCGCGGGGCTTTGCCGGCTGGAACAAGAAGAGCCAGGACACGTTCCTCGTGGACGACCTGATGCCGTTCGCGTTCACCGCCCAACTGGACTGGCTCGCATCCCATGGGTACACCACGATCCTTCCGCGGGACCTCGCCGCCCACTGGGATTCCGGCAAGCCGCTGCCGGCCCGCCCCATCATCCTCACCTTCGACGACGGCTTCGGGAACTGGCGCGCGTTCGTGCTGCCCGAACTCGTGAAGCGCGGGATGGTCGCCGAGTTCTACGTCGTGATCGCCAATGTCGGACGAAGCATCAGCTGGGACGATGTCCGCGCCCTGGCAGCGGCGGGGATGGGGATCGGCGCTCACGACGTCCAGCATTTCCAGCTGGCCGGCGGCGGGGTGGCCACCGCTTCGGCTGCCGTCATGCGGTACCAGGTGACGGAGGCGAAGCGGCGACTCGAGGAGAAGACCGGCGTCACCGTGGATTCGATGGCGTACGTGGGCGGCGGATACAACGAGGCCCTGATGGCGATCGTGAAGCAGGCCGGGTACACGACCGCGCGTTCCATTGAGCGTGGCGTGATCCAGACGCCCGCGAACCGCTACCGGCTCCGCGTCAGCCGGATCAGCTGGCACGACGACGTGACCGACCTCTACGGTGGCCGGATGGCACCGGGCCTGCCCACCTTCGCGATGCGCGTCAGCGGCGAGAAACCGGGGTAGGCCGCGACGGGCCTCAGGCCGTGAGCGCGCGGTGCCGGGCGGATTCGGCCGGGTACGCGAACGCCTTCGCCGGGTTCAGGACGGTCATTTCGTGGAATTGGCGGGCGCTGATCCCCCGGTCCGCCAGGAGCGGCTGCACGCGCTGGAGCACGTTCGCGTAGCCGGGCCCCCCGTTCGCCACAAGCTGGCCGGTTTCGCAGATGTCGTTCCCCAGGAGGACGCGAGAACCGAAGCCCTCCTGCCAGAGCCGGGCGATGTTGTCCACCCGAACGTCCAGCGGGGCGTAGCCGGCGACAAATCCCAGGTTGTCGATGCTCAGCCACGCACCGGCGGCCGCAACCTCGAGCAGGGTTCGCTGGTCCCGCCGGTCGCCCAGGTGGCTGACGATGACGTGGTCGGCCGGCACGCCTTCCTCCGCCAGGAGCGCGAGCTGCTCGAGTGCGAGTTCGCCGAAATGCGTCGTGTGCGTGAGGATGGGGCAGCCGGTCCGCCGGTGGGCCCGCGCTGCCGCCCGGAACACCCGCTCCTCGAGCGGCGAGATGAACCCGCGTTCCGTGCCGATCTCGCCCACGAACCCGGCCCGGATCCCGGTTCCATCCACGCCCTCCGTCAGGTCGCGAACCAGCTGGTCGGCCAGGTCATCAGGCGACCGTCCGTCGAGGGCGGGCGGATAGGCCACTTCGCGGTACCAGCCAGCGCCCATCACGATGTGGACGCCACTCGCCTCGCTGATCCGTCGGAGCGCGGCCGGGTTGCGGCCAAGCCCGATGTTGGTCGGGTCGCACACGGCCCCACCGCCGGCCTCGCGATAAAGGCGTAGTTCGGCGGCAGCGGTTTCTTCCTCGTCGATGATCACGGAGTAGCTGCGGAACACCGTCCAGCCGTCCATCAGGACATGGTCGTGGCTGAGCGTCACCCCCAGAGCGGACGGCGCCACCGGCCCCCGGACGGTGACCACCGCAAGATCGAGGGCCCCATGCTCCCGGTCGCTCAGCACCATCCGGGCACCCTGGGCGACCGGGTGGCATCGCCGGCCGTTCGAGGAGGACCGCCGGCCGCACTCGCAACCCACCCGGCTGATCGTGCGGGGGCGCGGTTGGACGGGGGTCGCTCGGCTGTCACGGTCCATCCACGATAGCGATCCGGCCGACCGATCATTCGCCGCGCGGCGCGAGGTCGCGCGACGGCTTGACTGCCCCTCGGAGGCGACGGTCGCGGTGCCGGCGGGCTGCCCCTCGGCCGTGACGGTCGCGGTGCCGGCGGGCACCGGTTTGCCTGACGATCGCCGCCGCGGGAGTGACAACCGCCCATCTCAGGGGGTACCGTACCCGACGGTTCAGCACCGCACGAAGCTCCTGGACGCACCATCCGGTCCGACCGGGCGATTGGAGGAGGTCGCCCGTCCGTACCGGAGGCGGCCATCCCCCGGCCCTGCGGGCCGGCGAGCCCGCGGGGCTCCCGTCGGCCTCGCGCCATGCTTCGAGCCAGGTGTCATTCGCCGGTCAGGTGCTCCGCCCGCCGGCGCGCTGCGTTGCCCGCCGGGCCGCAATCGCCTCGCGAGCGCGGAAACGGGATTCCGCCGACACTTGGGCTACCGCCATTTCGAGGAGCACCCATGAACCGCGACACCACCACGCACAGTGAGAACGCCACCCCGGGCGCCGCATCGCCGGACCAGGACGACCTCGGGACCGACTGGTCCAACACGGGCAGCCCGGCGGGCGGGGAGGGCGCCGAGTCCCCCGATTGGACGAGCAGCGGCAGCCGCTGGTCCAGTGCCGGCGCATCCGCGAGCGCCCAGGCCTGGCTGTCACAACTCGAATCGATCATCGAGAACCTTGCGACCCAGTCCGCCCCGGTGATCCGCGAGGTCGGCGCGAAGGCGGCAGAGATCGCGGCACTGGCCGCGGAACGCGCCGGCCCACTCGCGATCCGGGCGGCCGATGCGACGGCGCAGGCGACCGTCAGAGTAGCCGAACGGTCCCGCAGCCTCGCAGCCGAGTGGCGACGCCACGCCGGAGACGCCAGCGATGGCGACCGCGGCCCCGGAGCGAACCCTGACGGGACCGCCGCCCCGTAGGAAACGGATCGACCGCCTGAGCCTTGCGTGGTGCCCGCGCGCACCAGCGCGTTGACAGCGACCCGGCCGGTGGGACAATCCCCGGATGCGCTCTCGCCTCCGATTGGCCTCGCCCGCCTTGAGCCGGGTGTTCTGGTACGCGCGGCAAATCGGTGCGTCGATTGATCGCCGGTTCCTGCTGGCGCTGCTCCCGGTCATCCTGGCGATGGACGCACTCGGGGCCATCGTCGTCACGATCATCGAGAAGCCTCTCGATCTCCAGTCGCTTGGAGCATCGTTCAACTGGGCCCTGCTGACCACCATGGGCCGCTCGCCCGCGGGGTTCGTCACCACGCCAATCGGCTGGCTCGTCTTCTGGGTTCTCGTCGTGTTCGGCGTCACGCTTGTTGGCACGATCACTGCCGCCCTTGTCGCGGTGGTGGTCAACGTCCTCTTGAAGGAGGGGCAGGGCATGGGTGTTTCGGGCTTCCGTGACCACGTCGTCGTGTGTGGCTGGAACAGCACGGCGCGCGATCTGATCCGGGAGCTGCGTCAGGATGATCACCGCGTCCGGATCGTCCTGATCCACAGCGCGGACCGCAACCCGGCCGGTGAGGGCGTGTACTACGTCAAGGGCGATGCGGCCGAGGCTGCGGATCTGAAACGCGCCGGGATAAACGACGCCGCAGCCGCGGTGGTCTTCCCCCTGGAGCCCAGTGGCGATGCGGACATGCGTTCGATCCTGATCACGCTCACCATCCGGTCAACGTCGCCCGGGATCCGGGTCGTCGCCGAGGTCAACGAGGCGCGCCACCTCGACCACTTCCGTCGCGCCGGTGCGGATGAACTGATGGTCACGTCCCACATTGCCTCGCGACTCCTGGCCCGGTCGGCCATCTACCCCGGGCTGACGGACCTCGTCGCGGACCTGGTGTCCAGCGGCGGCTTCGAGCTGTACGGGGTCCGTGTTCCCGACGATTGCGTGGGTCTCTCCATCGAGGATGTCTCGTACCGGTTGCGGTCTGGCCACCAGGCGACATTGCTCGCGATCCGCAGGGAGGGACGGCTCCACTTCGCTGCCCCGACGGACTTCCGGGTGCGCAGGGAGGACGTCGCCCTTGTGGTCTCCGAACACCTGGGTCGCCTCGTCCCTGCCCCGGTTGATGCCGAGACCACCAGGGCGGCCACGGCGGCACGCGTCACCGCGTCGCGTGACCCAGGCCTCGCGCCGATGATGGAGTCCGGTACACCCAGCGGCGTCTGATCGCTCCGCCGGCACTCGGACCGGCATCCGGGGCACGTCCAGCCGCCTAGCGCGAGGACCACATGGCACTCCTGCTCACGAACGCACGCGTCGTCCACGGCGATCCGGCCGTTCCACCCCGACAAGCGGACGTGCTGATCCGCGGTGGACGGATCGCCGCGGTTGGTGATCGCCGGACGTTCGACACGAGCGGCGCCGAGGTCGTCGATGTCCGCGGACAGACGATCCTGCCGGGCCTGATCGACCTGCACGTTCACCTCGAATACACGGGCGAACCGCGATCGGACGAGATTGCCGCGGCAGATTCGCCGCAGCGGTTGATCGCGCGGATGATCGGCCTTGCCCAGCGACACCTCCACAACGGCGTGACGACCGTGCGGGACCTTGGCGCCGGGGAACCGGGCATTTTCGTCGTGCGCGACGCCATCGCGGATGGCCTGGTGGCCGGTCCGCGCGTCCTCGCATCAGGCCTCGTGATCACGACGCGCAATGGCCATGGGCACTCGCTGGGAGCGCTCGCGGACACCGCCGACGAAGTCCGGGCCGCCGTGCAGGGCCGGATCGATGCCGGGGCGGACACCATCAAGATGATTGCGACCGGCGGCGTCCACACGCAGGGCTCGGACCTGATGGCCGCCCAGTACACCGAGGACGAGATGCGGGCCGGAATCGAAACAGCGCACGCTGCCGGACGAACGGTGGGCAGCCACGCATCGAATCCCCGCGGCATGGCGAATGCCATTCGCGCCGGCGTTGACAGCATCGAGCACGGGATCTTCCTCGACGATGAGACGGCCGCGCTCATGGCTTCACGCGGCACGACGTTCGTCCCAACACTGGCTGCGACGCACCTGTACGAGCCCAACGCAGACCATCCGTCCATCCCGGATTACGTCCGCGAGAAGGCCGCGCTGACCGTGCCGGCGCATCGGGAGAACTTCCCGCGTGCCGTCCGGGCCGGGGTGAAGATCGCGACCGGGACGGATGCCGGCAGTACGTTCGTTGACCACGGCCTGGCCGCCGTGGAGGTCGAGATCCTGACCCGCTTCGGCCTGTCCACGCTGGATGCGATCGCGGCCGGGACCAGGAATGCGGCACAGGTCGTCCACCTCCAGGACGAGATCGGCACGATCGAGGTCGGCAAGGTCGCCGACATCCTGATCGTGCGGGGGGATCCCACCGTTCGAATCCAGGACCTTCGCCGCGTGGCGCTCGTGATCCAGGGCGGGCGGATCGTGCACGCCGGCTTCCCGAACGCCTGATCGCGAGCCTCGCGGGCGGCGGTGGCCGAGTCTGACTGATGCCGGGTACGACCCGTGGCGCCTCATACGACCCGTGGCGCCTCGATTCCCGTCAGGCAATCATGGGGTGACTGCAGTCTCGCGCCGGCGACCGATTCCCCATCACCCAGTCGTCGGGCGACTGGTACGTGCCGCGATGAGCTTCCGCGGCTGTCCGCAGCCCGCAGGGCGAGCACGAGCGGGGCCTCCGGACGGCTTCGCGCCTGACGGCCGGGCATCTTGCAGTCGCTCAGTGACTGCCTGATAGAAACGATGGCCGCTACGGGCCACCTCGGCCGTCGGGCGCGGACAGGTGCGGGCCGGCAACCACCTCGAAGGTCGACGGAACCGCGGCCGCGGGCTGGGCGTCCCTGTGGCAATCGGCCGGCACCCATGACCGGCAACGCTCCGGAAGGTGTTCACATGCGCGTTCCCATGGTCCTCCTGTCGCTTCTCGTCGGCCTCCTCGCCCTGCCTGCCACGGCGGCGGCGGCCGGCGCGTGCGCACTGACGGTGGCAGTGAGTCCCGGTCACCAGATCACGGTCACCGGTACGGGCTTCGCCGCATCTGCGGACGTGGACATCACCCAGACGTGGAGCGGCAGCAACGCGACCGCCGGCGGCGCGACCGGCCCACAGACGACGACGAGCCGCGTCACATCCGATTCGGCCGGCGGCTTCGAGTTCACCGTTGACGCGGGTCCGGGTCACGGAGGCACGTATGACTTCGCGGCGACCGGGAACGGCTGCACAGCCGAAGCACAGGCCGAGGCCGTAGAGACGGCCGGCGGCACGGCCGGCGGGACAAGCGGCGGCACGAGCGGCGGCACGAGCGCCACGCCACCTCCGACGGACACCGCGCCGGACCGCGATCACGGTTCGACGCCGCCGGTCGCACCGATGCTCCTGGTCCTCCTTGCGGGCGCATTGATGGGCCTCGCGCTCGCCCTGCGGCGAACGGGCTCAAGGCAGGCGTAGCGGGCCGCGGGCCGGACAACGTCTGGCTCCGTCAGCCGGCGCCCGGCAATTCCGATCGTCGGGGCCCGGAGGCGATCCCGCGCCCAGGCGCACGTGAACGCCCGGCCCACCGCTCCGGGCGTCCTCCTGTCAGGCGGGCCTGCGCTCCCCGGCCGCAAGGCTCGCGACGTACCGGCGCAGCCAGGACTCCGTGGCGGCAACCTGGTTGAAGGTGTACAGGTGGACGCCCGCGATGCCAAGCGCAGGAGTGGAGGCGGCCGGCGCGAGGCCGGCAAGCAGACGATCCGGACGGTAGAAGCCCCCGGATCGGAGGAGGCGGGCGACCAGCCCCGCGTTCTTGCGCACAAACCGGCCGGTGTCCCGGACGCCGATCCCCGCGCTGATCGCGAGGAGCCGCTGGGGTTCTGTCACGCCTGGAACGCCGACAACGGCCGGGATCGTCAATCCTTCGGCCCGCCGCGCGGACAACCACGTCGTGATCTTCGCTGCGTCGAAGCACAACTGGGTGGTCATCCATGAGGCGAAGGACAGCTTCGCGCGGAGTGCCTCCAGCAGGGCCGCGTCCGCGATGAACGCATGGCCATCCGGGTAGCAAGGGATCCCGATGGCCGATGGGACCGGCCCCACCTCCGCCATGGCGCGGAGCAGCGACAGCCCATCGCGATATTCGCCCGGATCCGTGGCGTCGCCGGCTACGACGAAGGCGCGCGTCACGCCTGCGGCGTGGATTCGGGCGAGGAGGTCAGCCAGGTGGGACCGGTCACGGACCATCCGGGCGGCCAGGTGCGGGACGGCGGCGAACCCGGCGGCCTGCAACTCGGCAGCGAGGTCCACGGTCGCCTCGAGACCCCTGCCGGGTGACGCCGTCACGGAGACCTCGGCGCCGGCCGGCAGCGCCTCGATCTGGCCGCGAAGGCTCTTCAGGGGCAGCACCTCGTACGTGGGCCGCGCAAGCAGGCCTGCCAATGCGGTGCGATCCGCCACGGACATGCGGCGGCCGCGCAGAAGCAATGACCTTGATCGTGCCGTCATGGCCGCCCCTTCAGACGTTCGAGTCGGGGGACGCCGCCTTCTTCGTTGCGATGAACTCCAGGAGTGCCTCGTCCACGCCCGGGTCGATGGGCGGCGCCTCGTACTCGGCCAGGGTCTTCTTCCAGATGGCGTTGGCCCGCCATGCCGCGTCGAGGGAGCCCGCTTCCGTCCACTGCTCGTACGAGTTGTTGTCGGCAACGTCCGAGCGGTAGAACGCCGTCTCGAAGTTGGCCAGTGTGTGCGGGTGGCCAAGGAAATGCTGTCCAGGGCCGTTCGAGAGGATCGCGTCGATCGCCTGGTCGTTTTCTGTGAGGCCGATGCCCTTCACGAACGTCGCGGCCATGCCGCACTGGTCGGCATCCATTACGAACTTCTCGTAGCCGATAGTGAGGCCGCCCTCCATCCAGCCCGCGGCGTGCAGGACGAAGTTGATGCCGGCCAGGATCGTGGGCTGGAACGTGTTGGCCGATTCGTAGGCTGCCTGGGCGTCGGGTGCCTTGGAGGCGCACAGGTTGCCCCCGGATCGGAACGGAACACCCAGCCGACGGGCGAGCTGCGCCACGGCGTAGAGCAGCAGCGCAGGCTCCGGTGTTCCGAACGTGGGCGCGCCGGATTGCATCGACAGCGAGGAAGCAAACGATCCGAACACCATCGGGCAGCCGGGGCGCACGAGTTGCACGAAGGCCATTCCCGCCATTGCCTCGGCGAGGGTCTGCGCACAGGCGGCCGCGGTGGTGACGGGCGCCATGGCACCGGCGAGCATGAATGGCGTCACGAGTACGCCCTGGTTCGCCTCCGCGTAGACACGTGCCGCACCGATCATGGCCGCATCCCAGACCAGCGGCGAGTTTGCATTGACCAGCGACAGCATCACGGCGTGGTCGTCGAGGTAATCGTCCCCGAACCCGCTGAACGCGATCCGCGCCAGGTCCACCGAATCCTGCGCCCGGCTGGGATGGGTGACGGAACCCATGAACGGCTTGTCGGACCAGCGGATGTGGC
Organism: Chloroflexota bacterium; assembly: GCA_031431395.1. Classification (GTDB taxonomy): domain Bacteria; phylum Chloroflexota; class Limnocylindria; order Limnocylindrales; family CSP1-4; genus VGPE01. The sequence continues at coordinate 24,954 of JANPDJ010000029.1, forward strand.
TGTAGACCATGTCCAGGTGGCGCTTGTTGACCGGCAGATCCACGGGCTCGCAGATTGTGCCGCCCGAATGGTGCAGCCAGGGCGAGGCATAGGTGAGCTTCACGAAGTTGCGGAAGTCGTCAATCGTGCCGTAGCGGCGGCCGCGGTCCAGGTCCGTCACGAACGGGGAGCCGTAGTTCGGGGCAAAGACCATGTGCGGGTCGCCGATGATCACGTGGCGCTCGGGATTGCGCGCGTACTGCGTCCAGACCCTGGGCGCCGATGCCCTGATGATGCTGCGGCAGAGGCCACGCGGGAACCGGACGCGCTCGCCGTCCACGTCGGCCCCGCCATCCTTCATGGTCCGGAGGGCGGCCGCATCCCCGCGGAAGTCGATGCCCACTTCCTGGAGGATCGTGTCGGCGTTCCACTCGAGCAGGGCCAGACCTTCCTCGCCGAGCACCTCGAAGGGCGCCAGGCTCCGCGTCAGGAACGGCTCGTGCGACATCACCGTGTGGGCCCGTGCGGCGCGACGCCCACCGCTGCCACCGGAGCGCCGGGGTGATGACTCGTTCATGACGGCTCCTCGGCGATGCCGGCCGCGACGGCCGGGTGCAATGCGGCGTCCGCGGCGCCGCGAGATCGGTTCCGGTTGCGCGGCGCGGCGGCGCGCGCCTCGGGCAGGGTGACCACGGTGGACAGGTTCGGGAAGCGCGCGACACGATGCGGGAAGGCAAGCGCATCCACGAACTGCTCCTGGAATCGCGGCTCCACCGCGGTCTCGACCTTCTCGACGCGACGGACGACTGCCTCGATCTCCGTGCGGGCCTCGGCCGAGAGCAGTGCGATGAGGGCGCCCGTGCCCGCGGCGTTCCCGGCCGCCGAGACGGCCCGGAGGTCGCAATCGGGGATGAGCCCGATCACCATGGCGTGGAAGACGTCGATCTGGCTCCCGAAGGCGCCTGCCAGCCGGATCGTGTCCACGTGGTCGATCGCCAGCCGGTCCATGAGGAGTCGGACGCCCGCGTAGAGCGCGGCCTTCGCGAGCTGGATCGCGCGGACGTCGTTCTGGGTGACCAGGATCCGCTGTCCCGCTGCTCCAGCGGGTGGCTCATACAGAACGTACGAGAACGTGCGGCCGTCCGGGACGATGCGCGTGGTTCGCGTCGCCAGGGCGCCGTCGATGGTGCCGTCGGCGGTGATGACGCCCGACAGGAAGAGCTCGGCGATGACTTCGACGATGCCCGAACCACAGATCCCGGTGACGCTCGTCGCCGCGGCCGCCAGAGCGGCCGGGAACGACGGATCGTTCGACCACGCGTCAACGTCGATGACGCGGAACCGCGGCTCCAGGCTGCCGGGGTCGATCCGGACGCGCTCGATGGCACCCGGCGCGGCACGCTGGCCGGAGCTGATCTGCGCACCCTCGAACGCCGGGCCGGTGGGGCTGGACGCCGCAAGGAGACGGTCGCGGTTGCCCAGCACGATCTCGGCGTTCGTGCCCACGTCCACGATGAGGTGGACGCCGTCCGCCCTGAGGTGCGGCTCTTCGGCCAGGATGACGCCCGCGGTATCCGCACCCACGTGGCCCGCGATGCACGGCAGTACATAGAGACGCGCCCCCGGGTGCGCCCGGATGCCCACTTCGGCAACGGAGGTTCGCACCGCGCGATCCGTCGCCAGCGCGAACGGCGCCGAGCCCAGGGGGATGGGGTCGATGCCCAGGACCAGGTGATGCATGATCGGGTTGCCAACGAGCGTGACTTCAAGGATCTCGCGCGGCGCGATGCCGGCCTTCGCGGCCAGCGCGGCAACCAGCTTCGCGAGGGCCGCCCTGACGGCGCGGGTCATCTCGCGTGATCCGTCCGGGTGCAGCATCGCGTACGAGACACGGCTCATCAGGTCTTCACCGAAGCGGATCTGCGGGTTCATCACCCCGTCCGACGCGAGAACCGCGCCGTCGTGGAGCGACGCAAGGTGCCCGGCGATCGTCGTGGAGCCCACGTCGATGGCCACCCCAAACGCGCGATCGTGCAGGCCCGGCCAGATCCCGGTGATCCGGCTGCCATCGTGAACGGCCACCGTGACGCGGTAGTTGCCGCTGGCCAGGGCCGGCTGGAGCGCGCGGATCACCTCGAGGTCCGTCTCGAGATCGCGCAGGCCCCATTCGCGCCCGAGCGACTCGTGGAGGCGTGCCAGGTCGCCGGAAGGCGACGCGAGGACCGGCGGGGCAACCTCGACGTAGTGCAGTCGGACGACCGGGTCGATGACGAAGGCGCGCACGGGAACACCTTTGCGGACCACCTGCCGGTGCACCTGGCTTTCGGGCGGTACATCGACCAGGACATCGCCCTCGAGGTGTGCAAGGCAGGAGAGCCGGCGATCAGCCGAAAGCCCGATCCGGTCCCGGTAGTCCGCCTCGGCCTCACCCGGCGGGGCGACATGCGACAGCGATGAGGTGATCCCGTGCTTCGCGAACTGCCCATCGGCCGGCGTCACCTGGCAGCGGCCGCAGATGCCGCGTCCGCCGCACACCGAATCGATGTCCACGCCGAGCGACCGTGCCGCGTCGAGCAGGGTGATCCCCCGCGTAAAGCGGCCCCGGCGACCGGAGGGCGTGAAAATCACGAGCGGCTCGGCCGACGCCGCCGCCGGCGCAGACTCGAATGGCGACGGCAGCGCGCGTGGCGCGCGTGAGGAGGGCGGCAACGTCCGGGGTCCTACAGCGCGCCGGCGTCGGCGTCGGCCTGCGCGGTGCGGCGGCGGTTGACGCGGCGGCCCCCGGGCTCGCCGTCCGCCGTGGGCTCGCGATTGGCACGGATCCAGCGCCCGCACTCGGGATCGTTGCCCATCAGGACGTCGCCCGCCATGACCGCCTGCCGTACCGCCGGCAGCAGTGGGTTTGCGATCGCCGAGGTGAGGCCGCTCGCGATGGCCATCGCCAGGAACGGACCGTTGATCCCTTCGCGATTCGGCAGGCCGAAACTGACGTTCGATGCGCCGCACGTGGTGTTCACGTGCAGTTCCTCGCGGAGACGACGGACGATCGCGAACACCTGGCGACCGGCCAGTCGCATCGCCCCGATCGGCATGACGAGCGGGTCCACGAGCACATCCTCGCGCGGAATGCCGTGATCGGCAGCTCGTTCGACGATCTTCTTCGCCACGGCGAACCGCACATCCGGGTCCTCCGAGATCCCCGTATCGTCGTTGGAGATCGCGACCACCGCGGCGCCGTATTTGCGGACGAGCGGCAGGACGCGCTCCAGCCGCTCTTCCTCGCCCGTGACGGAATTGACGAGGGCCTTGCCCCGGTAGACCGCAAGCCCGGCCGCCAGCGCCTCGACGATCGAGGAGTCGATGGACAGCGGGACGTCCACCAGGGACTGGACCAGCTGGATAGTCCGGGTCAGGATCGCCGGCTCGTCCGCCATGGGGATGCCCGCGTTGACGTCCAGGAGGTGCGCGCCGGCTTCCACCTGTGCGACGGCATCACGCTCCACCCGCGAGAAGTCGCCGTTGCGCATCTCCTCGGCCAGGAGCCTGCGCCCGGTGGGGTTGATCCGCTCTCCGATGATCGCGAAGGGCCGGTCGAAACCGATCACGACCTCGCGCGAGGCCGACGAGAGGATCGTCCGGGTCATGCGCCGCCCGCCGTTCGAACGACGTCGGCCGCGCCGGTGCCTTCGGCCGGGCCGGCGGCTTCGGCCGCGACGGTGCCTTCGGCCGCCACGGTGCCTTCGGCCGCGACGGTGCCTTCGGTCGGGCCGGCGGCTTCGGCCGCGACGGTGCCTTCGGCGCCCGTCCCTTCGGCCCCGCCCGTCCCTTCGGCCAGTCCGCCCGTCGCGACGAGCCGGTTCAGGATCTCCTTCGGGTAGTCGGCCTCGAGACGCCGGGCAGCCGACTCTGCTTCGGCCTTCACGTCGTCCCCGCAGACGCGTTGCTCCTTGCGCCACTGCTCCAGGTAGACACCCCACTCACCCATGCCGGCCGTCCGGGCCGCGCGGTCGATCGCAACCTGGAAGCGCGGATGGAGGACGATCTTGTGCGACTGGCGGCGATCCTTCGCGATCACCTGCGCCGGGATGTCTCGCCACCAGATGATCGTGAGGAAGGCTGCCATCAGGCCACGCCCGCGAACGCGAGCACCGGCCGGGCGAGGCCGGCAAGGCCCGTGTACCGGGTCTCGAACGCGAGGCCGAGCCGGTTCGCCGCCACGCGGGCTGCCTCGAGCAGGCCGGTATCGTGCATCTGGGCGAGGTAGATGACCCGCGTGTAGTTCCCGAAATACGCCTCACGCAGTTCCGGGTGCCGGTCAAGCCCCAGGCCCTGGATCACCAGACGGTCGAAATTCCGGACGAGGAAATCCGTGAGGTAGAACGTCCCGAGCTGCTCGTCCTGGAGCCCCTGGAACGTCTCAGACCCCGCGAACACGTCGTAGCAGTGGGCGCCGGGCAGGCGTTCGACCCCCTCCTCGACCAGCAGGCGATCCAGCAGGCCCCCGGTGCCGCAGTCGGCGTAGGCGACGAAGATCCGCTCAACGCCGGCAGCCCGTGCCTCGGCGATGCGGCCGCGGACAGCCGCCGGGATCCCGCCCGGCCGGTTGTGCAACGACGCCGGAAGGCACACCACCTCTACGGCCGGCAATTGGCGGGTGAGCACAACCAGTTCGCGCGCGAGCGCGCCGCAGCCGATGACGAGCGAGCGGCCGGAGTCCATCACGCCCGACCTCAGGCGACAGCGCGCCGCTTGGCGACGAGTGCCCGGGCCGTCTCCGCCGCGACGGCCGCATCGCGGCAGTAGGCGTCCGCCCCCACGAACGCCCCGAACTCCTCGTTCAGGGGAGCGCCGCCCACCATCACGATCAGGTCGTCGCGGATGCCCTTCTCCTTGAGCGTGTCGATGACGACCTTCATGTAGGGCATTGTCGTCGTCAGGAGCGCCGACATTCCCACGATGTCCGGCTTGTGCTCAGCGATGGCCGCCAGGAACTTGTCCGCGTCCGTGTTGACGCCGAGGTTCACCACCTCGAAGCCTGCCCCCTCCAGCATCATCGCAACGAGGTTCTTGCCGATGTCGTGGATGTCGCCCTTGACCGTGCCGATGACGACCTTGCCGATGCGCGGCGCACCGGTCTCGACGAGGAGCGGCCGCAGGATCGCCATCCCCGCCTTCATGGCGTTCGCCGCGAGCAGGACTTCCGGCACGAAGAGGATGCCGTCCCGGAAGTCGATGCCGACGATCCGCATGCCCGCCACCAGCACGTCGTTCAGGACGCGGTCCGGAGACCAGCCGCGACCCAGGAGGATGTTCGTGCCCTCGGTGATCATGTCCGCGAGCCCATCGTAGAGATCGTTGTGCAGCTGCTCGGCCAACTCGGAGTCCGAGAGCGCGGCGAGGTCGACGTCCTGGCTTTCGTCCTGCGTCACGGTCGGGCTGCG
>JANPDJ010000030.1:0-4912 GCA_031431395.1 Chloroflexota bacterium
GGGACGATCGACGAGAGTCGCTCCGAGTGGTCCGGCAGGATGAGCCAGTCGTCCTCCACCCATGCCTGGCCGATGCCCTGCTCCTGCCAGTACAGCTCGATGGTCACGGCAAAGGGCGCGCGCAACGGGAGGTCGACGAGGGGTCCGGTCACACCCAGCCAGGGCCAGTCGAAGCCCGTCGCGTAGCCGTGCCCGAAGTGCCCGCCGAGCTGCCAGGACTGGGTGACCTCCTCGCGCCCGCGGTAGCCCCGGTTCGCCATGAATCCGACGCCCAGTTCGTAGATCTCGCGACACGTGATGCCGTCGCGCAGGGCCGCGCCGAGCGTCTGGGCCTGGTCCCAGCTGCCGTCAATGAGCCATTGCTGGCGGGCCGTGGGCGCTGCGCCGACGACCATCGTCCGCTGCACGTCGTACATGTACCCATCCACGTAGCCGTAGCAGTCCGGGTGGATCATGTCGCCGCGCTCGTAGCGGCGGGTGGGGTTCCATGACGGCAGGGAGCCGGCCGCGTATTCCCCCGCCTGCGGGCCTGACGCCGCGATGAAGTTCCAGTGCTGCTGCCGTTCCGTGCGGGCGGCGGCCGCCCAGCCCGCGGCCACCACGTCGCCGTCGGTCGCACCGGGCACGGCGGCCTGGAGTCCCGCAAGCAGCGTGCGCGAGCCGGCCGCAACGGCCTGCCGGACCATGTCGCACTCGGTCGTGCTGAGCGTGAAGCGGACCTGCGCCATCAGGAGGTCGGCCGCCTCGAACGTGAGGTCGGGGAACTCCCGCGCGAACCGGCGGGCGATCGTCCACGGGAGGATCTCGCTGCCGACCAGCCCGAGGCGGCCGCGCGTGAGGCCGAAGTCCCGGACCATGTCCACCGCGAGTTGCTCGACGTCGAGCCCCAGACGCACGTCGGCCAGGGCCGGCGAATCGGTCGTTCCGCAGGTCGCGAGAGCGGAACGGCCCTCGCCGTCGATCAGCACGAGGTCGAAGCCGTACGCGCGCCAGGGTCCGGTGGGTGCGACGGCCGGTGGAACGAAGTAGTGGTGCGTGAGCCAGTGGACGTTGTACATCATGTCCAGGCTCCCGGAACTCCGCCCGATCACGAGGAGGCCGTCGTATCCGGCGTCCGCGGCCGCGCGGCCTGCACGCGTGCGACGATCGGCGAATTCCGCGGCACCGATCATCACGGGCGACGGGTATCCGCCTCCGGCGGTGTCCCGTTCCCGGCGCCCGCGGACTCGCGGGTCGGCGGGACCGGTGTCCGTGCGGATGTCGGCGGCGACGGCCGACCTTCGGCGCTGTGGCATGGTTCGCACCCCGTCAAAAGCCCTGTCCGCGATGCGGAGGCGTGATTCTAGCGAGAGTAGACGACCCGAAACTGAGCGATCCGACTACCCTTCGAAGCCGCGATGACCCGGACTTCGGTCGAGCAGGCCCTGGTCGGTCCTCGGACACCGCAACAGCAGGGAGAAGGCGCATGCGGGTCATCGACGTACGGACGATCCTCATCACCGCCCCGTGGAAGGGCGACCCGTTCTGGCTGCCGGGGCAGGAGTTCTGGCGTTCGGCCGCGCTGATTGAGGTTCGAACGGACGAGGGCGTCACCGGCCTCGGTGAAACCGTGATGGGCTACTTCGCGGGCGAGGTCGTTCCGCCCATCGTCGACTACTACCGTCGCATCCTGGTGGACCCGGACCTGCACCTCGACCCCACCCAGCCGGAGCGCTGCTTCGACGAGCTGTACCAGCGATCGCTCTGGTGGGGCCGCGTGGGCCTCGCACTGTCGGTGCTGAGCGGAATCGAAATGGCGCTGTGGGACATCGCGGGCAAGGTCGCCGGCAAGCCGGTGCACGCGCTGCTCGGCGGTGCCGTCCATGAGCGGCTGCCGCTCTACGCATCGGGTGGGACGGGCGCATGGCCCATGCAGAAGACGGTCGACCAGGCGAAGCGGTACGTGGACCTGGGCTTCCGGGGTCTCAAGCTCGGAACCGGCATGACGGACCGGCCGGGCACGATCCGGACCACCATCGCGCCCCCGCCCTATGGCCTTTGGCATGCGACGCCCACGGCCCAGCGGATCCGCGACGAACACGAGAAGTTCGGCGCGCTGCGGTCAGCGGTGGGGCCGGACATCGAGATCGCGACCGACAGCCATGCCGTCCAGGTTCGTGGCCCGTGGACGCGCCGCGACGCCCTCGCCATCGCCCTGGCGATCGAGGAGTTCGACCTGCTCTTCTACGAGGAGCCGCTGCGCTACGACGACCCGGATGGGTACGCGGAGTTGCGTTCCCGGACCCGGATCCCGATCGCTGGCGGCGAAGCGCTCACGGGTATCGGCGAATTCCAGGACTGGCTGGACCGCGGCGCTCTGGACATCGTCCAGCCGGACGCAACCCACGTCGGGGGAATCGGGCCGTGTCTGGCCGTGGCGAAGGCGGCCGCGGCCCGCCACGCCGGGATCATCGTCCACACCGGGGCCGCGATCGGCCCTGGGCTCATGGCGAACCTTCATGTCGCCTTCGCGAGCCCCAACGCACGGTTCGTGGAATACGCCCTGGCACCCGACAACGTCCGGGCCGAGATGCTGGTGGAGCCTGTGCACGTGACGGACGGCTACGTACGGCTGCCCGAGGCGGCCGGCCTTGGCGTGGAACTGCGGCCGGAGTTCATCGACCGGTACCCGTTCAGGCCGGGCATCGTGGAATACGCCTGAGCGCGAGGGGAACCCAGCGAAGACGAGAGTCGGACGCCGTCGCGAGTTGCAGCGCGATGGATCGAACCGGACGCCCGACGGACCTGGCGGATCAGGAGGCCGCGACGAACGCGGCAACCGTCAACTCGGATGGCTCCACCAGCCACTCGTCCAGACCGGCGGCGATTCGCCTGAGGTATGGGGCCGCACGGTGCACTGCCCGGGCAGCAGGGTCCTTGTAGACCTCGAAGAGCATGAACCGGTTGGGGTTCGCGGCATCGACGGTCACGTCGAAGCGCAGGCAGCCAGGCTCATGGCTGAGGGCCCCGTTGGCATCCTCCCAGAGCGCCTCCAGGAACTCGGCGCGATGCTCCGGCTTCACGATGCACTCAACCCAAAGGACCACCCGCTCGTCAGTCATGTACCCTCCCCGGCCTCGCCGCTCCACTTCCGATCCGCCGCTGATGTCGCCGTGCTCGCCGGGCCCAACCGGCGAGCTTCGGCGTCCGCACTTTGGCCGCCCTCACGGAGGCCGCTTTCAACCTGGAGTTGATGTCGGCTGGCTTGCGGGCCGCTCAGCTAGGCTCTGCGGCCCCACATTGCAAATCCAGCTTGATTTTCGGGGCTGACGCGCCGATGCGAGGCCACGAACCGTCGTCGCCGTCAACTCCACGTTGAAATACGGGAAGCCGCGGGGCTGGGGCCCGTATGGGTCCGGCCGTGCACAGACCGTGCTCAGAGCCTGGCCATCGGGCTACCAGGGCTGCTTGATGGGGGCGGCGATCTCCACGAGGGCCGGACCGGGCTCGCGCGAGAGATCCACGACGGCGGCCGCGGCGTCCTCCCAGCGATCGACCTTCCTGGCGCGGGCCCCGAATGACCGTGCGAACGGCACGAAATCCGGGTTCGTCAATTCCACCTGGTACTCCCGTCCGTGGACCACGCGCTGGTAGTTGCCGATGGAGCTGAACGCGTTGTCGTTGTGGATCACCACGGTCACGTTGAGCCCGAAGCGGACCGCGGTCGCGAGTTCCATCGCCGTGAACCCGAAGCCACCGTCGCCCATGAATGCGATCACGCGACGATCCGGCGCTGCCACGGCCGCCCCGATCCCGATGGGAAGAGCGAAGCCCAGGGCGGCCGAGCCCCACGGCCAGATGTTGCCCTCCGGAACGTACGTTGGCCAGAAGAAGCCGCTCCACGAGTTGATCGTGGCGGCATCGTGCGTGGTGATCACCTCGCGCGGCATCTCGGCGCGAAGGTCGCGCATGAAGCCGTACATGGGCGCACGGTCCGGTGCGAGGGAGGCAGCCACCGCGGTGGGCACCCGGCCGGCGCTGGCGGCACCCCAGCCCTCATCCGCGCGCGAGGGGCCGCGACCCAGGGCATCGGCGAGCGCGGCGAGGCCGGGCTTCGCGTCCGCCACGACCCCGGCCTTCACCGGGAAGATCCGCCCGATGACGTCCCGATCGACATCGAGATGGACGAGGTTCGGCAGGGGCAGGCACCAGCGATCGGAGGTCTGCGCGTCCAGCCGACTACCGGCCACCAGCACGAGATCGGCCCGGTTGAGGAGGTCCAGCACCGCTGGGTGGCGCGAAATGAGGTAGCCGGCGTAGAGGGGGTGGTCCGCCGGGATCGCTCCGCCGCCGGACATCGTGACCAGCACGGGCGCGTTCAGGCGCTCCGCGAGCCTCGTGAGTTCCTTGTCGGCCCAGGCGCGGAGGACGCCGGTGCCGGCGATGATCAGCGGCCGCCGGGCCCCCGACAGGAGCGCCGCCACGCGCTCCACTTCCATGGCGTCGGGCTGGACCAGCGGCGGCCGGACGGACACCGCGACATCGTCGAGGGGTTCTGCCAGCGGCTTCACGAGCAGGTCCGTGGGCATCTCCACGTACGCCGGGCGGTTGCGACCCGTGAGCATGGCTCGTAGTGCGTCGCGCACGAGCTGCGGGAGCTGATCCGGGGTGCGGGGCCGGCCCTGGAACTTCGTCACCTGCTCGAAGACCGCCGCCTGGTCCATGTGCTCGTGCAGGATCCCCCAGTCGCGCCCGATGTAGTCCGAGTCGATCTGGCCGGCCAGGAGCAGCACCGGCGAGGAATCCAGGTACGCCTCGGAGATGGACGTAAGCGCATTGAACGCGCCGGGTCCCGTGGTGGTGATGGCGAGGCCCGGCTTGCCGGACACGCGCGAGAACCCGTCTGCTGCGAAGCCTGCGCCCTGCTCGTGCC
>JANPDJ010000031.1:0-7062 GCA_031431395.1 Chloroflexota bacterium
GGTCCGAGAACGACCGCCAGGTCCAGGGGAGGCCGGGATGGCCGGTAAGGGCCAGCAGGCTCCTCCGCCAGTCGCCGTCGCGGTCCGGGTGGAACGGGGCGACGCCCAGGCCGTCCTGGCCGATCACCTCGAGGGTGAAGCCCTGCCGGGACCGGGTCGGGTTGGCCGGGTCGGCAATGACGGCCGTATCGGAATGGCTGTGCATGTCCACGAACCCGGGTGCGACATGCAGCCCGGCGATGTCGAGGATCTCCGCCGAGCCCGTCGCGACCGGCCCCACGCCAACAGCCTGGATGCGGTCCCCGCGGATCGCCACATCGGCGATCAGGGGATCGCCCGGGCCCGAATGCACGGTTCCCCCCCGCAGGATGAGGTCCGTCGTCGCGGTCGCCATCAATAGAAGGCGTCGCCGCCCGACGTGACGTACCGGTCCAGCCGACCGACCGGCCGGGAGGCGAGGAACAGGCCGATGCCGGACAGGCGCGCGCCGCGGGCCACGAGCCACTCCGCGGCCACCCGCGCCGAACCCGGGATCCGAACGTGGACGGAGGCGGCACCGGCCTCGGCTGCGATCGCCGCCGCCGTGTCGAGCGCCGGCGCCAAGTCCGCGGGATCGAGGACCGCCAGCGGGCCGATCGCGCCACTGGCGGCCACGTACGCGTAGCCCCGGACCACGCCGTCGCGGACCAGGAGCACGCCCCGGAGCCCGTCGATTGATCCCCACAGGTCGTGGTCCACGGACCGGGCGAACCCGATCGTCGCGAGGTCCACCGCGGCCAGCACCGCGTAGTCGCGCGGCCGGGAGATGTCCGTCGCTTCCAGGGGCTCAATGCCGTTGCCACTTAGCGGAGCGACGCTTGGTCCGTCGAACGTCAGCATCGCATCCTGGAACAGCATGCCCGCCCGCATGTAGATCGCGTTGGAAATGGGATTCACCGCGTCCGTGATCGTCGTGAGGGCCGTCGAGGGGCCGCAACCGGCCATCGAGCGTCGGACCAGCTCCGATCCGATCCCGCGCCCCTGGTGCGCCGGCTGGACGTGGAGTGCGGCGAGGTGCCAGACGTCGTCGCGCAGGATCGCGATGGCGAACCCCACCACCACGCCATCCGCCTCCGCGACCCAGAACCGCTCGCCGTCGTGGCGCACGCAGGATCGCCGGAGCGCGAGCGCGCGGTGGGGCGGAGCCCCAGTGCCGGCACGCGGCGGCCGACCCACGCGGGCGTTGAGATCGTCCGCGGCCTCGAGGAACACCGCGTAGGTGCGCTCCACGTCGGTGTCGCGGGCGGGGCGGTACGAATCGTGGGGAGGCTGGCTCATCTGATCGGGACCCATGATCGTCCAGACGCAGCGGCCGCGCTGGGCCGAAACCGTCGGCTCCCAACGCGAATCCGGCGCCGAGCCGGGCCGCGATGGGCCACGCAGGGCCGACTGCGGGATGGTACCGGCCCTGGTCCGGGGTACCCCGGTGGGCTTGACGGACGTCGCGCTTCCGGGCACAGTCCCGGCCGGTGCCGCAGTACGGCGCTGAATCGGGGCGGAACGACCGCCTCGCGCATGGATCGAAGGAGAACGGTGTCCGGTTCGTCGGGGTTGCGCATCGTCGCGGTTCACACGATCGCCAACGGGGCGACGGGTACCGCCGACGAATGGGTCGCAATCGCCAACGACGGCCGGCAGTCCTGGTTCGACCACGACTGGGAGCTGTGCCTGGAGCACGACAAGCCCGATTCGGACCTGGTCTATCGCCTGCCGCTGCTCATCCCGGGCGACGCCGGCTGGTGGACCTTCGACCCGGGCGAGGTGATCTTCGTCTTCACCGGTGAGGGCCGCGACCGCTACGTCCCCAGCCCTTCGCCGGGCCGCCGGCCGCAGTTCCAGTTCCACTGGGGCCGAAGCGAACCCGCGTGGGACCGGCCCGGCCGGCGCATCGTCCTGCGCTCGGCCGATGGCACGCTGGCGGCGGAACCGTTCCTGCTGCCCGGGGGCGTGCCTGCGACGGCGGCCGCGAAGGGGTCAGCAGTCCGGGGCTGAAAACGGGGGCCTCGCTCTCGCGCTCTCTCCGACGATCTCGCGCGCTGTCCGACGGTTCGCGCCCCGGCCGGCGATCTCGTGCTCCGTTTCGGTCACCCACCCAGGGGGCGACTACTAGGCGCCCGTTTCGCGGAAATCGAGCCGACTGCGGCAGGATTCGTGCGTGGAACCAACGCTGGGGCGGCTCCAAGGGCGCCTAACAGTCGTGGCTTGACTAGGTGGGGGCCGTCGGGCCGGGCGGGATCGCACCTGGTCGCCTCGAGGTCGTTCGCGGCGACGGCATCTCGATCGAGTAACTCCTCTCAAAGCCAGCGAGCCACTGGGTGGGCGCATGAGTGGCGACGGCTGCATCGACCGCGGTATGGGGGCCGTGACAGGTGTAGTCCCAAGTTGCATTCCGTTGTCGAGAGTTATAGCCCGAGGTCGAAACCTTTAATCCGCCGGCGCTGATCGCGCCCCCTCGAACACCCGCTGGAGGTAGTGATCCATCACCATGGCCTGGAACACCGGGTCGTCCAGGATGCGCTTGAAGATGTCGGCGTTGTCGTCCATGCGGCCCACGATGCCCTTCATGAACGCATCGGCGAAGACCAGCCGGAAGTTCTCGATGGCCCGGTCGAGCCGCCCGATCTGGGCGTCGAAGTCGAACTTCTCGATGACATCGCGGGTCTTCGTCGAACGCGGCGATCCAGGCGCGGAGGTTGGGTGCGACCTGGGAGGGGTCGGCGAGGATCTTCTTCAGGGTCAGCGGGCTGGTGTTGTAGACCTCGATGCCGGCGATCGCCTGGAGAACCGGGCCGACGTCATCGACGCGGCCCTCGAGGGACGCGAGGCGGCCCCGGACCTGCAGCTTCGTGGGCTCGAGGACGCAGTCGAGCCGTCGCAGGAGGACGAGCGGCAGGATGGCCCGCCCGTACTCCGATTGCTTGTAGTCGCCCCGGAGCAGGTCGGCGATGGCCCAAATGAGCTGGCCGTGGTTGTTGATCCGGGCGCGCTCGACCATACCCCTCCTGGGCCGCTGTCCATCCCTACTGTACGCGCCACCATCCGGGCGGCAACGCCGACGGCGTGGCCAGACCGTGCCTGCAGACTCGCCCTCATCGACAGGCGGTGCGTCCCCGAGCAGCCTGGCAGCTGAGGAGAATTACTCAGGACGTTGAGTAATCCGTCAGCATGGGCCGTTCGACGCGAGGCTGCGACCGTTCTGGAGGGCCAGCCGTGAGCTGTGGCGGTTTCATCCGGGTCGGCGATGACAACCGACCCAGTGCGTTGAGTTTGGCAAGAGTTTAGTAGACCCGACGCAATTGACGTTCTACTAAACTTCCATCAAACTCTGGCCGTGACGACCCTCTCCGATCTCCCGACCGTCTTGGGTGCCATCCATGCCGGTCAGCGGGCGGCCACTTTCGAATCGCGCGTCCTTGAGTTCAAGCAAGAGAAGGCAACCGCCGAAGAGTCCGAGCGCGACATCGCCGATGCGGCCATCTGTCTTGCGAATGGCATCGGCGGCACCGTCGTGGTCGGCGTGTCTGACCGCACAGCCGGTCCGGACTCACTCCTTGGCACGGCGCTTGACCCGGATCGCCTCCGCAAGACGATCCACGCGACAAGCCAGCCGAACCTGCTGGTCGAAGTTGAGGCACAGACCCACTTTGGGGTCCGGCTCCTGGTCGTTCTTGTCCCAGAAGGAATCGAGGTCTACGCGGACCGCAAGGGCAGGGCGTATCGGCGGATCAACGACGATTGCCAGCCGATGTCGCCGGCCGAAGTCGCCCGGCTCCGCGAAGACCGACTTGGCGTGGACTGGTCGGCGAAGCGCTCCGATCAGCGGCCCGGTGCGGTTTCCCCGCTCGCGATGGCGACGCTCAGGGCAACGCTGGCCGCCCTGCCCGATGAGCGTCGGGAGCACGCTCGGCGCAGTGATCTCGACCTCCTGCGCCTGCTGGGTCTGCTCGAGGACGGGATGCTGAACCATGCCGGAGAGCTCCTGCTCACGACGGCCTCAACCGGCAATCCGCGGATCGCCTACCAATTCCGGCCCACTCCGGGCGGCGAGCCCACGGCGTCCGAGCGGCTCGAAAACCCACTGGTGATCGCCTTCCCGCGCGTCATGGAGGTGGTGCGCGCGCGGCTGAACAGCACGCCGCTCACACTTCCCGACGGCCAGCAGATTCAGCTCCAGGATTTTCCCGAGCTCGCTGTTCGCGAGTCGATTGCGAACGGGATCGTCCATCGTGACCATCAGCTGCGGGGGCCGGTCGTCGTCGAGCACTCGCCCGCCGTCCTGAGCGTAACCTCACCCGGGCCGCTCGTCTCTGGCGTGACCCCCGAGAACATCCTCACCCATCCCCCAAAGCCGCGAAACCGGGCCCTCGCGAATGCAGCCCGGATCCTGGGCTTCGCCGAGGAGTACGGCCGGGGCATCGATCGGATGTACGTCGCGATGATCCGCGCCGGTCGGGGGGTCCCGATCATTGAAGCTTCCGCCGACCAGGTGGCCGTGCGGCTCGTCGGTGGAGCGCCGAACACCCACATCGCTCGCTACGTGGCCCAGTTGCCGTCCGTCGAGCGTGACGACACGGATGCGTTGCTCATCCTCTTCCACCTCTGCTCCCACCGAACAGTCTCCGCTCCCGACATCGCCCCCATCCTCCAGCGGGGCCCCGCGGAGGCCGAGACGATCCTCCGACGGCTGGCCGTGGACCCGCCCGCGATGGTCGAACCAGCACGGGGGCGTCGTGCCGGATCGCAGGGCTACAAGCTCGGCGGGAGCGCCCTCGCCGCACTCGGTCCCGCGGTCACCTACCAGCAGCGCACCGCGGCCGAGACTGATCGGAAGGTGATCGCCCACGTCCGTGAGTACGGCAAGGTCACCAACCGAACCGTTCAGAATCTCTTCGACCTTACGGTTCATCCGGCCAACAATCTGCTCGACGACCTGATCCGGCGAGAGATCCTCGTCAAGACATCGCCGCAACAGCGCGGACCCGCGGTGGAGTACGGCCCGGGCCCACGGTTCCCCAAGGCCCCAAGAAGCACACGGGGTCGGCGCATCGCCGAGGAACGGATGACCCTGTGGGATGCAAAGGACGAGCGATGACGTCGGACTTCGCCCAGCTTCGCGGAGGCCTCCCTTATCTCCTAACCCCCCGCACGTTTGACAGCATTTCGGGGGGCTCCGACACTTCCGGTGCCCCCCTTTCCGGGAGTCCCGCCTGCGAGCGTCGTGTCGCGTCCCAATTGCCCGAGGAGTGCCATGTCCCGTCTTCGTCAGTGGCTCGCACCGCGCGCGGTGGCCCACGCCCATTGCGACATCCCCTGTGGCGTGTACGACCCGGCCCAGGCGCGGATCGAGGCCGAGTCCTGCTACAAGATCATCCAGAAGTACAACGACTCCACCGACGACCTCTTCCGGACCCGTTGCATCGCGGTGAAGGAGGAGCGGGCCGAACTGACGAAGCACCACATCGACGTCATGTGGCACGACTACTTCAAGCCCGAGCACGTCACGAAGTTCCCGGACCTCCACGACGTGTGCTGGAAGGCAAGCAAGCAGGCGTCACTGGTGAAGCGGACGGTTTCGCTCGACGAGGCGCAGAAGCTGCTGGACCTGATCGACCGAATCGACGCGATGTGGCGCGAGACCGGCGGCCCGGCGACGACCCGGCTGGCCGCGGCACACTGACGGCTCCCGCGCCGAGTCGATGATCGCGAAGGCCCCATCGCACGGTGGGGCCTTCGACGTTCTCCACTCCCCGATGCGACGGAGCAGGACCGAGGCCGCCCGATGGCTGGCGCGCGCCCGCGTGGGCACCTGGCGCGTCGCCGTGGTCGAGGATTCGATGGCGCCCGCGGTGCGCCCCGGCGACTGGTTGCTGATCGACCCCACCAGCCGCGCATGGCCCCGCATCGGCTCACTCGTGGTCTTCCGCGAACCCGAGTCGGACGTGTTGGCGATCAAGCGTGTCGCCGCGCGGGGCGGCGCTCACGTGCAGGTGGAGGAAGGCCTGCTGCACCTGGAACCGGACGAGGCCTGGCTCCTGGGTGACGCCACGGAGCGCTCCGTGGATTCGCGACGGTACGGCCCGGTGCCATTCGACCGGTTCGTGGGCCGTGCCTGGTTCCGGTATGCGCCGCTGCCGCGCCTCGGGCCGATCAGGTAGCCGACCCGCCCCCGACCTACACCCGCCCCACGAGTTCGCGGCCCATATCCCGGATCATGTCCAGGTCCCACGGCAGGAGGGTCTGCAACATCAGCCGCCGCGCGCCGGCATCCGCGAACCGCTGCACGGTTGCGCGGGCCTCAGCGAACGTGCCCGTGATCCACTTCGGGCGACGCGCCTCCAGCCACTGGCGCCGATGGTCCGACGACCCGGTCTTGCCGATCCGATCGAGCAGAGCGTCGCCGCGCGACTCCAGCGTCGCCTGGTCCGCGGCGATCAGCGTGGTCACCATCGCAGATCGCACGATCGTGGCCGGATCGCGGCCGATGGCGACACAGGCCGCGTCGAGCGCCCGGAACTTCTCCGCGGCCTCCCCGGGATCCGATGACGTCAGGTTGAACTCGTCCGCCCAACGGGCGGCAATGCGGTAGGAGCGCGGCGAACCGGATCCTCCGATGATGATCGGCGGCCGGCCGCCCACGACAGCCGGTCGAGGCGCGAACAGCGCACCGTCGATCGAGTAGTGGCGGCCGGTGAAGCTCCAGCCGTCCGGCTCCTCCCAGAGGCCGCGCACGATCTGGACCTGCTCCTCCAGCATGTCTGCACGGTCCCCGATCGGCGGGAACGGGAAGCCGTACTGGCGATGCTCGTCCGCGTTCCATCCCGCGCCCAGGCCAACCTCCAGCCGGCCACCGCTCATCTCCTGGACGGTGGCCGTGACCTTCGTGAAGTTCCCCGGGAGGCGGAACGTGACGGGCGAGACGAGAGCACCCAGGCGGATACGCGTAGTGTCCCGGGCAAGACCGGCCAGCACGGCCCACGCATCGGTCGTCGGCAGGCCGGCCGGCCCGGGAAATGACTGGTAGTG
>JANPDJ010000032.1:0-1700 GCA_031431395.1 Chloroflexota bacterium
TCGACCGGGCCCGGGACGGCTTCGTCATCGGGGAGGGTGCCGCGGTCCTGGTCCTGGAGGACCTTGCGCATGCCACCGCGCGCGGCGCACGCATCCTGGCCGAGATCCTGGGCTACGGCGCCACTGCGGACGCGTACCACATCACCCTGCCGCCCCCGGGCGGCATTGGGGCGGTCCGCGCGGCACGCCGGGCTATCGCCAAGGCCGGCATCGCGCCCGCCGACATCGATCACGTCAACGCCCATGCCACGTCCACGCCGGAGGGCGACAAGGCAGAGCTGGCGGCCGTCCGGACCATCCTCGGCGAGCATGCAACCCGCGTCCCCGTGACAGCGAACAAGAGCATGCTGGGCCACACGCTGGGGGCGGCGGGCGCCATCGAAGCTGCGATCACGATCCTCAGCCTGCGCGACGGCGTGGTGCCCCCGACGATCAACCTCTCCGACCCGGACGAGGCGGGCGAGGGCATGGACCTCACCCCGAACACCGCACAGCGTCACGACATGCGAATCGGGCTCTCGAACTCGTTCGGCTTCGGCGGCCAGAACACGGCACTGCTCTTCCGCCGGTGGGATTCATGAGCGACGGCGACCAGACTCGGCGCGCGCCCCTGCCCGATCCGCGTCCGGACCCACGGCCGGATCCGGCCCCGCCGCCGCGAGACCCGGCCCCGCCGAGGCCGGGGGCCGAGGATTCGCTCCTGGGTCTCGTCGATCGGCTGTCGGCGGTCCTGGAGCGCAGCGACATCGCGGAACTGGAAATCGAGGCCGGCGGCACGGCCATCCTTCTCCGCAAGCCCGTTGCCGCGCCGCCGCCTGCATCCCCTCCGGAGGCGAGGTCCGCCGTCCCGGCGGCCGCCGGGACCGGCAGTGCCCCGGCGTCCGCGCCGGCCGAATCGGCGCCCATCCGCCTCTCCGTGAAGGCCCCGCTCACCGGCCTCTTCTACACGTCCCCGGCGCCCGGGTCGGCACCGTACGTGCGTGTCGGCGGCGAAGTGGCCGTTGGGCAGGTGATCGGCCTCATCGAGGCGATGAAGCTGTTCAATGAGATCAAGTCGGACCTCGCGGGCCGCGTCGTGCGGTTCGCCGCCGAGAGCGGGGCGCTCGTGAAAGCGAAGCAGGCCCTCATCGAGGTGGAGCCGCTATGACCGCGGCGAAGACCCCCGGGACCGGCACGAAGACCCCCGGGACCGGCCTGAAGACCCCCGGCACCGCGGCCCCGTCGGCCCATATCGTTGGCTGGGGCGCCTATGCCCCGTCGCACGTGCTCACCAACGCCGACCTGGAGCGCATGGTGGACACGTCCGACGAATGGATCGTGAAGCGCACCGGGATCCGTGAGCGACGCGTGGCCGGGCCGCACGAGACCACGGCGTCGATGGCCGCCGTCGCCTCGCTGCGGGCGATCGCCGTCGCGGGCATGGAGCCGGACGACATCGACATCATCCTGCTGGGAACGCTCACGCCGGACTACTGGATGCCCGCCACGGCGACCCTCGTGAAGGAGGCCATCGGCAACACGCGCGCGTTCGCAATGGACATCATGGCGGCCTGCTCCGGGTTCGCCTACGCCTACGCCACCGCCCACGCGTACATCACCAGCGGGATGGCCCGCAACGTTCTCGTGATCGGCGCGGAGGCGCTCACGCGGTTCCTCGACTTCACGGATCGCGGCACCTGCATCCTGTTCGGAGACGGCGC
>JANPDJ010000033.1:0-28632 GCA_031431395.1 Chloroflexota bacterium
CGGCGACGTCCGCGAGATCCGCGCGCCCAGGGAAGGCCAGATGGTCCGCCGGATCGAGGAGCAGGCGGCGGAACGGGGCATGCGCCTGGGGAAGGGCGCAGCCCAGGAACTGGCGACCCGTTTGGGGGCCTTCGTGCGAGAAGGCGACGTCGACCGGCGACGACAGGGCTGGCTCGCGGTCTCGGAACTGGCGAAGCTGGCGCTGTACCGCCCGGACGCGCTGGTGTCCGTGGAGGACGTGCGAGCGCTCGTGCCGGAGGCGATCCCCGGTTCGGCATGGGCACTGCTCGACGCCATCGCGCAACGGCGGACCGCGGTTGCCGTCGAACTCATGGAACGGCTGGCGGGCTCAACACCGGCCCCGGTCCTGCTGACGATGCTGCATCGCCGGATCCGCGAGCTGCTGCAGGTGGGCGACCTCATGGCCTCTCGTGCCACGCCCGCGGAGATCATGCGGACGCTGAAGATGAAGCAGTACCCGGCCGAGAAGCTGACGGAGCAGGCCCCGAACTGGACGGCGGACGAGCTCGAGTCTGCCCTCGAGGGACTGCTCGAACTGGACGTCGCGATCAAGGGCAGCGACAGCCAGTCGGTCAGTGAAGGGCAGGTCCGCCTGGGGCTATCGCTCTGGATCGCGGACCACGTTGCGCGGCGGTCCACTGCTCAACGCTGACCCCGCAAGGTCAGCCTCGGCGCAGGACCGGAATGGTCGCGGCGCGGGACGAAACTGGCGTGCCGGCCGGGCGAGCGCCCGCGCAAGGGCTACCGCGACCAGGCCCGCTCCTGGACGACGCGGTCGGTCTCGATGGCAAAGATGCAGCGGCCTTCACCAAGGTCGAGGAGATCGAGGAGGTCCGGCTCGATGTACAACTGCCGGCAACTCTGGCAGAGGCCGCCCGGCATGCCGAAGCAGAGGCGCTCGCTCCGGTCACTCATCCGGAAGGTCGTGTCGAACTTGGTGACGATCAGCTGCCTGCTGCAGCGTGGACAGCGCTCGTGAAGTCGTGCCATCGGGACCGCTCGGCCCTCAACAAGGGGCGACGACAGATCGCCCACTGGTTCCCGATGCTAGGGGGAGAGCTTCCCGGCCAACATGACCCGTCCGTACCGGGACGCGTCAGTACCCGTTGTGCTCGCCGCGGACTGGGCCCGCCCGAACTGGCGGTCACCGGGCGGCAATCACTGCACGCGCAGGATCGTCTTTGCCTCTGCCCAGTGCTTCTCAAGCTGGTAGAAGTCGCGCTCCGGCGGCGTGAAGATGTGCACGATCACCGAACCGAAGTCCAGGAGAACCCAGTGCGAGTCGGGCGTACCCTCCCGCCCAAATGGCTTGACCCCGAGGTCGCGGAGCCCGGCGGCGATGCCGTCCGCGATCCCGCCGAGCTGCCGCTCCGACCCACCCGAGGTGATCACGAAGTAGTCGGCGAGCGTGGTCAGGCCCGTGAGGTCCAGCAGCACGATGTCCGCGGCCTTCTTGTCCTCCGCCAGCTCCACGATCCGGCGGGCGAGGTCCAGCGGGGCAGGCTCCTGGTCGCGCGCCCTCGAGCGGCGCTTCGGCAGCCCGTCGGCGCTGGGGGTGTCCATGGTCGGCACGGGGATGGTATCGGTCACGTTGGCGGCGTCCTCAGGTTGGGCGGTCGATAGAGGCCATGATCCTCGATGTAGGAGATCACCGCTTCCGGCACGAGGTAGCGGACGGAACGGCCCGCACGGAGACGATCGCGGATCGAGGTGCCCGAGACGGCAAGCAGCGGGCCGTCGAGGAACGTCACGCGATCGGCTCGACCGGGAAAGCGTGACTCCACCCAGGCGCGGTCGGGCATCGCGGCACCCGACCGCGGAACGACGGCCAGCCGGCACAGCTGCAGGACTCGATCTGGCGACTTCCACTGCGGCAGCCGGAGGAACTGCTCCGCCGACAGGATGAACCAGAGGTCGGGCTCTCGGCCGGCCGCGCGTTCGCGTGCTGCGACAAGCTCCAGGGTGTCCACGGTGAACGAGGGGCCCGGCCGCTGGAGCTCGATGGGATCCACCCCGAAGAACGGGTTGCCCGCCACGGCGAACTCCACCATCCGGACGCGGTCATCCGGCGACGCCAGTGGCGGCTCCGGCCGCAGCGGCGCAATCATGGCCGGCACGAACAGCACCCGCTCCAGGCCGAGTTGCTCGCGAGCGTCCTCCGCAATGGCCAGGTGGCCGACATGGATGGGGTCGAATGTGCCACCGAAGATCCCAAGAGAGCCGGGAATGCCTCGCGTTGGCCGGCCGGGTGCCGGGCTCACCGTCAGCCGGCCTCCCACGGCTCGCGTCCCCATTCGAGCTCCACGGATCCGATCCGCACGGAGTCGCCGGGCATGACGCCGGCGCGCCGCAGTTCCTCGTCGATCCCCAGGCGAGAGAGGTCGCGCTGGAACCGCTGGGCAGACTCGTCGGTCTCGAAATTCGTCTGGGCCGCCATGCGCTCGATCCGCCGGCCGATCACGCGGTAGGCCCCATCCTCGCGCAGCACCTGGAACGCGTCACCGGCGCTGTCGAAGCGATGGACGACGATGCCGGCAGGTTCCGGGCGCGTTGCCAGCTCGTCAGCCGACGGCAGCGTGTTCGCGATCAGGCTGCGCAGCGCGGCGATCCCGAGACCGGTCGCTGCCGAGATCGCGACGACCGCCGTTTGCTCGTGCTCGCGCGCCTTTCGGAACGCGGGCCACGCGTCGGCGGCAGCGGGCATGTCCAGCTTGTTGAAGGCCACGATCATCGGCTTGTCGAGGAGCGCCGGGTCGTGCGCGAACAGCTCGTCGCGGATCACGCCGTAGCCCCACTCCGGATCGCGGGACGAACCGTCCACGACGTGGACGAGGATGCGCGTGCGCTCCACGTGCCGCAGGAACGCATGGCCGAGTCCGGCACCGCCGCTCGCCCCCTCGATCAGCCCCGGGACATCCGCGATCGTCGGCCGGCGCTCATCATCCTCGCCCAGGTCCATGACGCCGAGGTTGGGCTCCAGCGTCGTGAACGGATAGTCCGCGATCTTGGGATGCGCGGCGGTCATGGCAGCGAGCAGCGTGGACTTGCCCGCGTTCGGGAGCCCCACCAGCCCCACGTCGGCGATCAGCCGGAGCTCCAGGCGAACCCAGCGCTCTTCGCCGGGCTCGCCCTTCTGGGCGTGGCGCGGCGCCTGGTGCGTGGACGTCTTGAAATGGACGTTGCCCAGGCCGCCGCGGCCGGCACGCGCGACGAGGATCGTCTGGTCGCGAGCGACGAGGTCCGCCACGAGTGCCCCTGTGGCGTCGTCGAAGACGCTCGTGCCCGGCGGGACGGTCAGCGTGAGGTCCGTGCCGGCCTTGCCGTGGCGGCGGCTGCCGGTGCCCCGACCACCCGGCTCCGCCTTGAAATGGTGGCGGTGCTGGAAGTCGCGCAGCATGGTCTCGCCGGCGTCCACCCGCAGGTAGACCGATCCGCCGCGGCCGCCGTCGCCGCCGTCGGGGCCACCGAGGGGGACGTGCGCCTCGCGCCGGAACGTGGCAGCACCATCGCCGCCGTCGCCCGCGCGAACCCAGATCTTGACGCGATCGAGAAACATCCGGGCATTGTCCCATCCCGGGGCCGAATGCCCGGTGGGCCGCCCGCGATCAGATCCAGCGGAGGGGGTTCGACCGGTAGCCGCCATTCCAGATCGAGCCCACCCAGACCTCGAAATGGAGGTGTGGGCCCGTGGCGTGCCCGCTCCTGCCGATCTTGCCGACCCGCTGGCCGCCGCCCACGGACTGGCCCGTTCCGACACTGAGGGCGGACATGTGGTTGTAGGTGGAGAACATGCCGCCGGGGTGCGAGATCCAGACTTGCCACCCGCCGCCGTTGTTCTTCCAGCCGGCGAAGATGACAACACCGGACCGCGCGGCGAGGACAGGCGCGCCGTAATCGGCCGCGATGTCCAAGCCCCAATGGCCGTAGTGGTAGTACTGGCTGATGTGGCCACCCGGGGCGGGCCATGCCCACCTAGCCGAGTACGTGCGGCGCGTGGTGGGCTTGGGAGCGGGCCTGGACGAAGACGCGCTGGCCGTGGACCGGGTCACCGGCTTGGGCTTGGGGGCCGCCACCGGGATGGGCTTTGCCTTGGCGCCCGGCACGATGATCCACTGCCCCACGAACACGGTGGGTTGCTCCAGGCCGTTGGCGTTCACGATCTTCTGGACGGCAACCCCGGTGCGCTTGGAGATGTCCTCCAGCGTCTCGCGATCGGTGACGACATGGAGGACGCCGTTGACCGGGGGGATGGACAGCGCCCGGCCCACCTTGAGGTCCGTCTTGGAGTTGAGGTTCGTGGTGAGGTGGTTGGCCCAGTACAGGGTGACCAGCGAAAGCCCGAAATGGTGCGCGATGGATGTCAGCGTGTCGCCCTTGCGGACCTTGTACGTGGTCAGGAGTTCGCGTGCGTCCGGGACGCTGGTGTTCACGGCGATGGGCTTGAGGATCGTGCCGTCCGCGAGGTACGGCCCCTGGTCAGTGGATTCGGTGGGGTCGGAGGCGGGGAGCTCGACGAGGGGCTGGAGGCCGTCAGGCTCGGACCCCGGGCTGTCGCTGAATGCCTCGATATCCGGGCCGTCGACACCGGACGCCGCGGCCGTGTCGAAAGGCTGCTGGCCCGCCGCGGCGAGACTCGTGTCAAGCGGGAGCGAGTTGCTGCCGTCAGGGCCGCCGCCTCCGGCCGGGCCCGTGAGGGCGGCCGGGCCGTTGATCGACCGGCTCGTGCCGCCACCGATGGCGATGCGCGGTGCGTCACCGGCGCCGGTGACGTTGCCGGTCCCACCGGCGGGACCCTGGACGGGGCTGACGCCGATCACGCTCGCAACCAGAACGAGAGTAGCAATGGCGCCGGTCACCAGCCGCTGCTGGGTCGCCCAGCGAGCCGAACCCGGGACCCCCGATGGGCTGGCAGGTTCTGCGGCCGTCACCGGGCCGGAAGCCGGCGACCCGTAGGGCAGCGCCACGGCCAGAGACCGGGACGGGCTCGCGAGGAGGATCAGGACACGCGTCAGTGACGCCCGGACCCGCAGTCGCAGCAGATGCCACCGGTTGGTGGCTGCGCGTCGTGCAGGTTGCCGGTCATGCCAATCGCCGAGGAGGCGCTCCACTATGCGCCTGGCGGCGACCGTTGCGTGTCGCAATACGGTCTCCCGAGTGAGAAACGCGGACGGTCAGGCGAGGGCAGGTGAGCGGATGAAGAGGACCGTCCGAAGGTCGCGGTATTGAGCTGGGGTCTCAAGCGCGGCAGCGGCCCGACTCTTGGTGGACGGCGGGCTCGCGGGTCCTGCGGGACCTTACCAAAGTACGGCCGGATGCGTCAACCCAATGACCTGATCCCCACGGATCCGCTCAGGACTGCACGCAGAACGGGGCGCTGAACGGGGCGCTCCGGCGGAACGCGCCCGGGGCGCGGGGCCGCCGCCGGGCTCAGGAATCGAGGCTCTTGGTCAGCGTTGCGAGGAACTGGGCGTTGCTGTCCGTCTTCGCGAGCCGGTTGAGCAGCAGCTCGATCCCCTCGTTCGTGCCCACGGCGGACAGCATCCGGCGCATGGTCCAAACCATCTTGAGCGTGCCCTCTTCGAGGAGCAGCTCCTCGCGCCGGGTACCGGACCGCTGCACGTCGATCGCGGGGAAAATGCGCTTCTCCGCCAGCTTGCGATCGAGGATCAGCTCACTGTTGCCGGTGCCTTTGAACTCCTCGTAGATCACGTCGTCCATGCGGGAGCCGGTTTCCACGAGACAGGTGCCGATGATCGTCAGGGAGCCGCCCTCTTCGAGGTTCCGGGCGGCACCGAAGAAGCGCTTGGGCGGGTAGAGCGCGATGGGGTCGATTCCGCCGGAGAGCGTCCGGCCGGACGGCGGCAGCGCGAGGTTGTACGCCCGCGCAAGACGAGTGATGGAGTCCAGCAGGATCACCACGTCGCGACCGGTTTCCACCTGGCGCTTGGCGATCTCCAGCGCCATCTCCGCGACGTGGGTGTGGTTCTCCGTGGGCTCATCGAACGTGGAGGAGATGACCTCGCCCTTCACGGAGCGGCGCATGTCCGTCACTTCTTCTGGCCGCTCCCCGATGAGGGCGACCATCAGCAGCATCTCCGGGTAGTTGGCGGTGATCCCGTTGGCGATGTGCTTCAGAAGGAAGGTCTTGCCGGCCTTGGGCGGGCTCACGATCAGCGCCCGCTGGCCCTTGCCGATGGGGTTGACCAGGTTGATCAGCCGCTGCGAGAGGTTCTTGGGATCCGTTTCCAGGTTGATGAGCTTGTCGGGGTGGATGGGGGTCAGGTCGCCGAAATGCGGGCGCGCCCGCGCGGTCTCCACGTCCACGCCGTTGACCGAGTCCACGCGGAGCAGACCCCAGAACTTCTCGGCTTCTCGGGGCGCGCGAACTGCCCCGGACACGCGGTCCCCGATGCGCAGCCCGAACCGTCGCACCTGGCTTGAGCTGACGTAGACATCGTCCGGGCCGGGCAGGAGGCCGTGCCGGCGCATGAAGCCGAAGCCCTCGTCCACGATGTCGAGGATGCCGGTCCCGTACACGTAGCCGGCACGCTCGCTCTGGCGCTGAAGGATGCGATCGACCAGTTCCTCGCGCCGGTCCTGGGCGCCCGATTCGATCTCGAGGTCGCGCCCGACGGAGCGCAGCTCCACGACGCTCATGGCGCGGAGATCGAGGATGTCGAGGTCGTTGCGGCCGCGGGCCGCCTCGATTTCCTGCATCTCGTCGAACTCGCTCACCGGAGCGCGGCCGACGGGCATTCGCCGGCGGGGACGTCGATTGCGGGAGCGGGGGTCAGAACCGTTCGGGGGCATGGAGGGGGGTTCACCTGGCGGAGGTCCACTCGGGTTCGCGCGGAATCGATCCGCAGCGGGAGCCGAGGTGGGGATGGCGGAAGAATAGGCGGGCCCCGACAGGCCGTCAACATCGGAATTAGGGCTGTGAGCGGCCGACTTGTGCAGGCGGTGCACGAATGCGACGGCAAGTGGGCGGGTGCCCGTGCCGGTGGGTCGGTTCGTGCAGGGGGTGCACAGGTCGGCCGGCTGGAGGCCGCGGCCGACGTCCCCACCGGACCTCCCCGTACGATCGCAGATCCGACCCCTTGACAGCGAACCTATCGTCAGAGCAATGGCGTCGGCGCGAATCACGCGCCGACGCGGTGATCGGCCATTGAGGGGGGATCTCAGTGAACGCACCAGGGCATGACCAGGGCGCACGGGACGACGCGCACCTGCGTTCGCTGGGAATCGTCCCGGAGCTGCGCCGCAGCCTCGGCTCCCTATCGAGCTTCGCGGTGGCGTTCAGCTACCTGAGCGTCTCCACCGGGACGTATGGACTCATCGGCGTTGGCCTGTTCGTCGGCGGTCCAGCGTTCTTCTGGTCGTGGCCGATCGTCGTCGTGGGCCAACTCTTCGTGGCCCTCAACTTCGCGGAGCTGGCCAGCCATTTCCCGGTCGCTGGATCCATGTACCAGTGGTCCAAGCGACTGTCGCACAGGACGCTCGGCTGGTTCACCGGCTGGCTCTACTTCTGGGCCGGAATCCTCACGGTCGCGTCGGTCGCCATCATCGTGCCGGCGGTCGTCATATCGATCTTCCGGATCGATGGCGCCCAGATGTATGGACCCTTCAACGTGTCCGTATGGATGGCCCTTGGGTTCCTCGTCGGCACCACGCTGATCAACGCCTTCGGGATCCGCCTGCTGGCGCTGATCAACAACATCGGCGTGGCCGCGGAGATTCTGGGCCTGTTCGTTTTCGCACTGATCCTGCTGATCTTCTTCAACC
Organism: Chloroflexota bacterium; assembly: GCA_031431395.1. GTDB lineage: Bacteria > Chloroflexota > Limnocylindria > Limnocylindrales > CSP1-4 > VGPE01. Next base: position 7,804 of record JANPDJ010000033.1, read on the forward strand.
ACCAGCCGCTGTCGGTGCTGACAGAGACATTCGGCACGGAGGCACAGGCGGGCGGCAATTACCTGCCCGTGTTCGCGGTGGCTGCCTTCATGTCGCTCTTCGTGGTGTACGGGTTCGACACCGCGGGCACATTCGGAGAAGAGACGCTGGACGCCGGCCGGCATGCACCCCGCGGCATCCTGTTGGCGGTCATCATCTCGGGCGCGATCGGTGCGATCTTCCTGTTGGCGATCATTCTGTCCACCAAGGACATCGCCGCCGAGATGGTGGCGGCCGCCGGCGGCGCCTCCCCGATCGCGGATACGATTCACGAGAACCTGGGCGAGACGTTTGGCAACATCTACCTCGCCGTCGTCCTCACGGCCGTCTTCGTGTGCCTGATGGCGATTCATGGCGCGACCGCGCGCCTGATGTTCTCCATGGGTCGCGACGGTCGGCTGCCCATGAGCGGCATCTGGGCCAGGGTGAATCCGCGCTTCAAGACGCCCGTCAATGCGGTCGTCGCAGTGGGTGTCCTCGGAGCAGCTCCGCTGCTGGTCACCAGCAGTGTCGGCATCCTGGCGACCGGCGCAACGGGCGCCATCTATCTCAGCTATTGGCTGTGCAACATGGGTGTGCTGATGGCACGTGCCCGTGGCTGGCCGCACAAGGCTGCATGGTTCAAGCTGGGCTCGTGGGGGCTGGTGATCAACATCGTCGCGGTGATCTACGGCGGGGTGATGCTGGTCAACTTCGGGCTGTGGCATTTCGACGCATTCGGGGACTGGGGCAGCGCCCTCCGGGACATCACCAACCCGACCATCAACACGCTGACCTTCTTCGGCAGCGCTCCGCTCAGCGGTCTGCCGGCGTGGCCGATCTTCGAAACAACCGTGGGCGTGATCCTGGCGGTGGGCGCGCTCTACTACCTGGTCGCCGAACGCGGCAAGATCGACAAGGAAACGATCGAGGCGGACATGGCCACCGGCGAGGCAGTGATCAGCTGAGGTCCGGGTCACCGTCCGGCGGCCCGTGCGGGCCGGCCGGCGGGGGCGTCGCCGCGACCGGCACTCGGCTCGAGAGATCAGCCGGCTTCGAGTTGGCCGGGTGCGATCGAGAGGCGCCGCGCCGTGAGGCTCGCGCCCGCGCTTGCCACCCCGACGAGCCCGATGGCGAACCACTCCGCGAATGTGAGCAACTGCCCGAGCAGCAGGAGACCCACGATCGCTGCAGCGGCCGGCTCCAGGCTCATCAGCACGCCGTAGGTAGCACTCGGAATGCGGCGCATCGCGAGCAGCTCCAGCGTGTAGGGGATGGCGCTGCTGAAGGCCGCGAGAGTGAGGCCGCCGAGAAGAACGCCAGGTTCCGCGGCAATACTGCCGATGGCCCCATCCAGCAGGGCGATCGGCAGCACAATCAGCGCGGCAACTCCCAGCGTGACGCTGAGGCCGCGCCCGTCCGGCCAGGCGCGCGCAAGCCGGCCGCCGACGAGGATGAAGGCAGCCCAGCAGGTTCCGGCACCCGCCGCCGCCAGGATGCCGAGGGCGTCCCCTGCCTCCAGCCTGCCGCCCGCCAGCACGTAGATGCCGACGGCGGCAAGGACCGCCCACAGCAAGTCGCGCGCTCGACGCGATCCCAGGACCGCTACAGCGAGCGGGCCGCAGAACTCGATCGTGACGGCCACGCCCAGCGGGATGCGCGTGATCGAGAGGTAGAACAGGCTGTTCATCGCGGCCATTGCCACGCCCAGGGCGATCGCATACCGCCACGCTCGCCGGCCGACACCGCGCCGGGGTGGGCGCCAGGCCAGCAGGAAGACTGCCGCCAGGACGATCCGGAGACCCACGACCAGCGGCACGCCGTGGCGTGTCAGGAGTTGCGCGGCGATTCCACCGCCGCCCTGGACGGAGATGGCGCCGAGGAGGATCAGGAGCTCGGGCGGCGCCTCGGCAACCGACCGGCCGCGACGCCCGCGGATCCGGGGCTCAGGAGTGCGATGCGCGCCTGGAGCGCGAACCTGCCCGGCCCGCACCCGGGGCAGCCTTGGGCGCACCCGGGGCGGTCGCGGCACCCGGGGCGGTCGACCCGTTGGGCGCCGCGGCCGCCTCCGCCGCCACCGCCACCGCAGCCCGGGCCTTCTCCCAGTCCTGGCGGAAGGTCACGATGCCCTTGTCCGTGAGCGGGTGGTGGATCATTTGCTGGAGCACCTTGAACGGCAGCGTCGCGATGTGCGAGCCGGCCAGCGCCGCCTGCGTGACGTGCTGCGGGTGGCGGACCGACGCAGTCAGGATCTCCGCATCGATGTCGAACAACGAGAACATCTCCGCGAGCTCGCGGATCACGATCATGCCGTCCTGGTTGATGTCGTCCAGGCGGCCCACGAACGGCGAGATCAGGCTGGCGCCGGCCTTGGCGGCGAGCAGTCCCTGGTTCGACGTGAAGATGAGCGTGCAGTTGGTCCTGATGCCCTCTTCGGCGAACTTGGAGATGGCCTCCAGCCCTTCCTCGCTCATGGGCACCTTGACCACGATGTTGCGGGCGAGCTTCGCGAATGCCCGACCCTCGCGCAGCATCCCCTCGACGTCGTCCGCGACGACTTCGGCCGAGACCGGCCCTGAGGTGATCCGGCAGATCTGCCGCAGGATGTCCTCGTAGGAGCCGCCGACCTTCGCATAGAGGCTGGGGTTGGTGGTCACGCCGTCCAGCACACCCCATCGAGCCGCGATGCGGATCTCTTCGATGTCGGCCGTGTCGAGAAAGATCTTCATGTAGGGAACGCTCCTTGCCGGGTGACGGGGCGCGAGCGGATCAACGCGTCCGCGAGAGGGGCTCAGATGCTGGGGGCGGCCTCGGCGACGTCGATGTGGATCGCTGCCGGTGCACCCGTCGCCGGGACACGTTCGCCGCGACGTTCCGAACCGCGCGCCGTGAGCACCGGTTCGTGCCCGTCGCGCACCGCCAGGGCCGCCGCGATGAAGCCATCGAACAGCGGATGCGGGCGCTCCGGTCGTGAACGGAATTCCGGGTGGAACTGGCTGGCCACGAACCACGGGTGGTCCCGCAGTTCAACGATCTCCACCAGGCGGCCGTCCGGTGACTGCCCGGAAAGGATCATGCCCGCGTTCTCCAGCATGGTCCGGTAGCGGTTGTTCACCTCGAAGCGGTGGCGGTGGCGCTCGTAGATCACTTCCGTGCCGTACACCGCGGCCGCCTTGCTGCCGGGGGTGAGTCGGGCCGGGTAGAGCCCAAGGCGCATCGTGCCGCCCTTCTCCTCCAGTTCACGCTGGTCCGGCATGAAGTCGATCACGGGGTTCTGGGTGAACATGTCGAACTCGGTGGAGTTCGCGTCCTTCGTCGCCAGCGAGGCCCTGGCGAGCTCGATCACGCCGCACTGGAGCCCCAGGCAGAGGCCCAGGTACGGAACACCGTGCTTGCGCGCGAAGTGGGCGGCGAGGATCTTGCCCTCGATCCCGCGGTGGCCAAAGCCGCCCGGAACCAGGATTCCGGCTGCGCCCTCCAGGCGCTCGTGGAGATCCTCGTGGGTCAGCGATTCCGAATCGATCCAGCGGATCTTCGCGTCTACCTCGTTCGCCCAGGCCGCGTGGCGGAGTGCCTCCGTCACCGAGAGGTACGCGTCCGGAAGTTCGATGTACTTGCCCACCAGCGCGATCTCGAGGACCGGCTTGGGCCGCTTGATCCTCTCCACCATCGCGCGCCACGTGGACAGGTCCGGCTCGCGAGCCGGGAGCCCCAGCTCGCGAACGACGAGATCGCCCAGGCCCGCCGCCTCGAACATCAGCGGCACCTCGTAGATCGTCTCGGCCGTCTCGGCCGGGATGACTGCCTCCGGCGCGACGTCCGTGAACAGCGCGATCTTCTCCCGGATCTCGTCGCTCACCGGATGATCGGATCGCAGCACGATCACGTCGGGCTGGATGCCGATCCCGCGCAGTTCCTTGACCGAGTGCTGCGTGGGCTTCGTCTTGAGTTCGCCGGTGGCCGCGAGCGCCGGCAGAAGCGTGACGTGGACGTACATCACGTTCGCGCGCCCGACGTCCTTGCGCATCTGGCGGATGGCCTCGAGGAACGGCAGCGATTCGATGTCGCCAACGGTGCCGCCCACCTCCACGATCACCACGTCCGGATCCCCGTCGCGCGAGACGCGCTGGATCCGCTCCTTGATCTCGTTGGTGATGTGCGGGATCACCTGGACCGTGCCACCCAGGTAGTCGCCGCGGCGCTCCTTGCCGATGACCGCCTGGTAGATGCGGCCCGTGGTCACGTTGGAGAGCTGGGACAGGTTCTCGTCGATGAACCGCTCGTAGTGGCCCAGGTCCAGGTCTGTCTCGGCCCCGTCGTCGGTGACGAAGACTTCGCCGTGCTGGTAGGGCGACATCGTGCCCGGATCGACGTTGATGTACGGGTCCAGCTTGAGGATGGAGACCCTGAGGCCTCGCGCCTTCAGCAGGCGGCCGATGCTGGCGGCAGTGATTCCCTTGCCGAGCGAGGAGGTGACACCGCCGGTCACAAAGACATACTTCGCCATGGGGCAACGCTCCTCGGGGGTTTTTCCAATTCTAGGCATTCCCAGGTTGGCCGGCAACCGGCCCCGCGCATGAGGTGCCACGTGAAGATCGACCGGATCACCACCTTCATCGTCGATTCGGGCCAGTGGCGGAACTTCGTTTTCGTCCGAATCGACACCGACAGCGGCATCCACGGCTGGGGCGAAGCGTTTGCAGAGGCACGTCGCGAGCGGGCGATCGCCGCCGAAGTCGAGAGCTTCGGCCAGCGGCTCATCGGCCGCGACCCCTTCCAGATCCGCGCGCTGACCGCGGAGTTGCAGGTCGATACAGCCGGGCGGCGGCGGAGCATGGAGTTCTGCAGCGCCCTGAGCGGTCTGGAGATCGCTCTATGGGACATCGTGGGCAAGTCGCTGGGACAGCCGGTATTCCGGCTGCTGGGCGGCGGCCACCGGGAGCAGGTTCCGGTCTATGCGAACTGCCACGACGGCCGGGTCGCCACGCCGGAAGGCTGGGCCGATCTGTGCGCGTCGATGGTCCGGCGCGGGTTCGGTGGCGTGAAGATCTATCCCGTGGCACGGCCGATCGTCAGCCGCCGGGACGAGGACGAGGTGGTGGCCATCGTGGGCGCCGTGCGCCAGGCAGTGGGACCCGATGTTGACGTCATGGTGGATGCCGCCCGGATGCTCGTCCCTGCGACGGCCATCCGTCTCGTCGACCGCCTGGCGGAATTCCGGCCGTTCTGGTTCGAGGAGCCGGTCCCGGCGGACAACCTGGACGCGCTCGCCGAGATCCGCGCGCGCTCCCCGATCCCCATTCTCAGCGGCGAAACGCTGTACACGAAGACCGAATTCCGTGACGCCTTCGCCCGGCGCGCCGTCGACTTCATCAATCCGGACGTCTGCAACTGCGGCGGCATCCTGGAGCTGACGGAGATCGCAGCCTGGGCCGAGCCCAACCTCGTCTGGGTGACACCGCACAACTGGAACAGCCTTGCGATCGGCCTTGCCGCGACGCTGCAGGCATCGGCGTGTGTCCGCGACCTGCTCTACGTCGAGCACATCTCGGCATGGGAGGAGCGCAGCAACGAGTTACTCCGCGTGCCGTTCGAGGTCGTGGACGGATCGATCCGGATCCCGACCGCGCCCGGACTGGGCGTGGAGCTGGACGAGGTCGCCATGGCGCGCTACCCGATGCACGAGTACAACCGCCTCTGGCCCGATTGAGGCTCAGCCGAGGGCCGGCTCAGCGGTCGAGTTCGGGTAGGCGGTCCACCAGCTCGTCGAGCGACCAGACCACCAGCTCGGCGTCGCCGTTCGTGTCCCCGCGCAGTCGGGCCCAGGGGCCGCGACGGATCCAGACGGGACGGATGCCGGCGGCTCGGCTCGCGACGACGTCGTTGTCCACGCGGTCGCCCACGTACGCGACGGTCCGCGGATCTGGCCCTCCCAGCAGTTCCAGGCTGCGTACGAAGAACGCCGGGTCCGGCTTGGCGACGCCCATCTCCTCGCTCATCGCGATGACGTCCGGCCGGAAGCCCAGCGCCAGCAGCTGCTCGTGACGCCTCGCAGGCTGGTTCGCCAGGATTGCGACCTTCCGGCCCTGCGCCGCGAGGTGCTCCACGGCTGAGAGCGCGTCCGGGTAGAGGTCCACAGCCTGGAACCCGCCGAACCGGGCTTCCACGGCCGGGCCGTGGCGGTGCCAGTCGGGCACACCCAGGAGGTCGAACACGGCGCGGTGGTCCTGTCCGCCAGCGATCGCCGCGCCCAGCGCCGCGCTGAACGTGAGCGGCGTGATGCCGAGTTCCTGTGCCCAGGCCGTCCAGACGCGCGTTTCATCGATGAGCGTCTCGCCCACGTCCAGTACGACCCAGTCGATCATCGGGCCGTCCCCGCCTGCTCAGCAGAGCCGGCCGCCTCGGTCAGAGCCGCCTCGCTGGGGCCTGGCACGCCCAGCACGCCCAGCGGCGCGGTCTCTCCGCCGAGGACTCTGAAGGGTTCGGGCGGGGCAGTGAGCCAGGAGCCCCAGACCTCCGGCCCGCAGATGAACGGGTGCTCCCGGCGCGCGACGATCGCGTCGCTGGGGTTCGTCACGAGCGCGTCCGCGAGCCATGCCTCGATCTCGGCGAACCGGTCCCAGTTCCGGAATGGCCAGCCCATGCCCTCGCAGATCGCGACGAGGCTGCGCTTGGCGAAGACGAGATCGGAGTAGCCGGCCGCGTAGCGATCGCTCTCGCCGTCGCCGATGAAGACCACGGCCCGGCCGGCCGCCTGGTGGGCCAGGACGCGGTTGCGCTTGCACGTGCCGCAGACGTGGCACGTTGGGTGCTCGTTCGGGAAGGCGATCCGCGGCCGGCCGCCGTCGAACGTGGTCTCGGCGGTCACGACCGTGACCAGGTCGGCCACTCCGAGGCGCCGCATCGCCGGCTCGATGAAGAACCCGAACCCGTCACTGACGATCTCCACGGGAATGCCTGCCGAGGTCGCGCGCCGCACGAACGAGGCAAACGTGGTGTCGTGGGGCTGCGCAGCCACGATCTCGAGGATCCGCTCCGGGTCGGGCGGAAGCAGGTCCATCTCCCGCCGCATGATCTCGCGGGAACCGATCCGGCCGGTCTCGTACGCCTCGGCAAGCTCGCGCTCGATGTCCGCGGGAAGGAGCGCAGCGGTGATCGTGTCGCTGACGTCCGTCAAAGCGATCGTGCCGTCGTAGTCCACGAGGAACGCGACGGGCGGGTAGCCGGGCAGCAGTGGCGGCACGGGTCGCGGAGCGGCACCGGCGTCAGGCATGAGCCGGCTCCACCGCGGCGGGGCGCACAACCGCGGCCGCGCCCCGGCGTGCCCACATGATCCCGGCGACGATCACGATGCCGCCGATCACTTGACCGGCGCGAACCTGCTCCCCCAGGAACACTGCCGCAAGAACCACGGTCAGCGCCGGTACGAGGAACTGGAACATGGTGGTCCGGGCGGGCCCGATCACCTTCACGGCGCGAAACTGAATCACGTTCCCAAGCGCGATCGAGATGAGGCCCGCGTACAGCACCGCGAAGACGGATGCCCCGGTCACGCGGCCCCAGTCCACGGTGGCGAGCTGCCACGCGCCCAGCGGCAGCATCACAACGGCCCCGAAGGACACCGCCCAGGCGGTCATCCGGAGCGGCGAATGGCGCCGCAGGACCGGCGCCCCGAACGCGACATACGACGCCCAGAGGACGGACGCGAGGATCGTGATCAGGTCGCCGGCAAGATGCGTCGCGATGCCCGTGTCCGTCGCGGAGAGCACGACCAGGCCGACGCCCACGAACGACATGACCGCCCCTACCAGCCGGGTTCGCGTCAGGTGGTCCGATCCGATCGCCGAAGCGATGAGCAGCGTGAAGATGGGGGTTCCCGCGATGAGGAGGGAGGAGTCGCCGGCCGTGGTCTGGGACAGGCCAAAGGTCCACATCGGCTGGTAGATCCCGAACCCCACGGCGCCGAGCACGGCCAGGGCGAGCATGTCCGAGCGGGGCAGGCCGATGCTCCCCTCGCGCCATCGGCACACCGCGAGCAGGACGACGGACGCCAGGACAAACCGGATCGTGGTGAAGCCAATCGGCGGCAATTCGTGGAGGGCGTCCTTCACGATGACGAAGTTGCCGGCCCAGATGATCATCACGGTCAGGGCACCGAACTCGGCGACGCGGCGCTCCGACGCCGACGGCGCGGCATGGTGGTCCGGACGAACCGCAGCAGTGCGAGACGGCGCGATACCGGGCTTCCTTTCAGGACAGGGGGATCGGCGGGCGGCTCGTATCGAGCCGGCGCGCGATCAGGTCAGGGCGCTGGGGTCGGTCGATGATACCGGCCTGCCGCCGGTCAAACGACAACCGCGCCGGGACTGTGCCGACGCGGTCATGCCACTCGACCCGTGCACCGGCTGCACCAATGGACCGCCGATCAGGCGCCGTCCGGTCGACCCGTGCACCGGCTGCACCGACGGACCAGAGGGGAGCGGCTACGCGCCTTCCTGGTCCAGCTCGAGCGCCTCTTCGTCCGATTCCTCGGTCAGCTTCAGCCACACGAAGAGGCCGGCCAGGACCACGAGCGGAATGACGACGAGCGCTGCGAGGGTGATGCCAAGCGCTACGGCGACGGTCTTCAGGGCCTTCATGATCATCCTCCTGCGGAGAACGCCGGCCGGGCGTTCATCACTCGTCCGGTGTCGGTTGGGCTCATCGCCTTGCGGAACCGGTCTTCGCGGCTGCGTCGGGGCGGCGGTCTACGGCCGCCGCGGCGATCAGCCCCTCTACGTCATCCTTCGTGAACTCGGAAAGTTCATGGCGGGTGCCGGCCTGCGTGGTCATGAGCAGACGGAGCACGTAGCTCCCATCCTGCTCGAACAGGAACACGTCGCGCGGTCGCTGCTCGTCCATGTACCGGCCCAGCACCCGCAGTGCCCGCTCATAGTAGCCCTGGACGGACGCCGGGGCCGAAACCGTCGTTCCGCGCCTCGCGATTGCCTCGTCCATGAACTGCGAGATGTCGTCGTCGAGGAACGTGAGCGTTTCCTTGATCTGCTGGCCCATCGTGTCGGAGCGGCTGCCGCCGCTGACCATCATCAGGCCCTGGACGATGAACCCGTCCGGCGCCTCCGCCAGCAGGATCTCGCGCATCCCCTGCCGGTCGAGGTATGCGCCGATCGACCGGAAGACCTCTTCGAAGTCCTGTCGGGGACTGCCGTCGTAGATGCGCATCGTGGCCGGAGTGTAGTCAGCGGCCCGACGGGCAGCAAGAGATCGCGCGGCCTGCCGGTCCGTCCCGCCGATCCGCAGGTCCCCTCGCCGGCGGCGCCCGCGGCCGTACAGAATTCCCCTTGACATTGGAGCAGGTCCAAGGTCCATGATGCACGCATGGCAGCTACACCAGAGACCGGCTTCCTCGTCATCGCGGACCTGACCGGATACACCGCCTATCTCGCGGGCAGTGAGCTCGAGCACGCGCCGGCCATCGCCGGCGACCTCCTGGAGACGATCGTCGGACGCCTGGAACCCCCGTTCCGGTTGACGAAGTTCGAGGGCGACGCGGCGTTCTTCTTCGCTGAGGATGGCCGGGCGGACGCCTCGCTCCTGCTTGATGCGATCGAGGCGTCATACCTCGCTTTCCGGCGGCGTCTTCGGAGCATCGACCAGGCGACGAGCTGCGAGTGCAACTCCTGCCAGCTGGCGCCACGGCTGAACCTGAAACTCGTCATCCACCACGGCTCCTATGTCCGGAGCCGCATCGCCGGTCGGGACGAGTTGGCGGGGTCGGATGTCATCATCGCCCACCGGCTTCTCAAGGGATCGGCGGCGGCTACGGCCCGCGGCAACGGCTTCGCACTGTTCACCGCCAATGCCGCGACAGCGCTCGGACTGGACCCGGTGGCCCTGTCGCTCGAGGCAGCGGAGGAGCCGATCGAGCATTTCGGCCGGGTCGCCACGTTCACCCTCGATCTCGAGGCCCGCTGGCAGGCGGAGAGCGGCCGGCGCCGACTCGACATCGCCGCAGACCCCCTCATCCTTGATCTTGCGACGACGATTCACGCCGAGCCCGCCGCGGTCTGGGCGCACCTGACCTCGCCGTCACTGCGGACCCTGTGGGAGGGACCGCTCGTCATCGACGAGACCTCGCCCGGCGGCCGGCGCGGAGTCGGGACCATCTCCCAATGCGTGACCGGACGACTCGCCACACTCGAAGAGATCGTGGACTGGCAGCCCTACGACCATATCGGCTGGCGGCTCGCCGTCCCCGGACTGGGGCCGGTCGCGGCCATCGCCGACCTCGAGGCCGTTGCCGGTGGCACGCGGCTGCGGCTGCGCTGGGCACCGCTCGGCAGCCAGCCCGGCCACGAGACGGAGATCGAGCGGATTCGCGGTGAGAAGGAGGCCGCCTTCGGGCGCCTAGAAGCAATCGTCGCCCGCGGACTGTCGGTCGTTCAACCAGAGGAGGCACGCGCATGATCACGTTTCGCACGGAACAGACGATCGCGCGGTCGCCACTCGATGTCTGGACGTATGCCGCAGACATCAGGCGCCACGGGGAATGGATGACCGTCACCGACGCACGGGTTGTATCCGGCGATGGGACTGCGGCGGGCGCGCGCGGCCGGGAGCGGGTCAGGCTTGGACCGTTCCGGTGGGATGTCGAGTTCGAAGTGGCCGAGGCCGAGCCCGGGCGCCGGATCGTCTGGCGAGGGCTCGGTGGCGCACCATTCCGGATGGAGGTCTCCCTGGATCTCGAACCCGTTGCGCCGGCGTCAACTCACGCGACCTATGCGGGCTCCATCCAGATGCACGGCCCCTGGCGCCTGCTGGCCCCGCTCGTCGCCATGGAGGGGAGCGCCGGTCCGACGCGCGAACTGAGGCGTCTGAAGGACATGGTCGAGTCCGGACGGGCCGACATGCCGTCACGATGAGGATCGGCGAGCTCGCCCGGCAGGTCGGCGTGTCCACCGACACGGTGCGCTTCTACGAGCGCTCCGGCTGGCTTCCGCGCGCCCAACGGCAGGAGAACGACTACCGCGAGTACGGCTTGGCGGACATCGAGCATCTGCGACTGCTGATCGACCTGCGCCGGCTTGATGTTCCTCTCGAGGATGCTGCCAGGATCGCCGGCTGGTGCCATTCCGGACATTGCGCGGACTCGACGGCAGAGCTGCCCCGGCTCATCGGCGAGCGCCGGGCCGCGATCGCCGATCGGATCGCGGGGCTCACGGCCCTCGACGCACGCCTGGCCGGGCTCGAAGGTCACCTCACGCAACCACGCCGATCCCTGGCCGTGGTGGAGATCTCCGGGCCGTGCTGCGATTCGGCGAGCGCGGTGGTGGGCTCCGCGGAGGGGAGCTGCACCTGCTGCTCGGAAGGCCCGATCGATCAGGCCGACGTGGAGCGCCGGGCTTCCCGGGCCTAGCGGCGAGCCGAGCTGCCGGCTGCCAGGAGAACCGCGAGTCGCGCCGCAGTGCCGGCGTCGTTGACGATCAGCGCGGTGTTTGCGCGGACCGAGGCGCCCGCCGTGATGTCCGCGACGCGCGACAGCAGCCACGGGGTGGTGGCCGGCCCGTGGATGCCCGCGGCCACAGCGTCACGGACCGCCTGGTCCACCGCGGCACGGGCGACGTCCTCCCCCAGCGCTGCATCGGCCGGCACGGGCGTGCAGAGCAGGACGCCGGGCCCGAGGCCAAGGCCAAGGTGGGTCGCAACGAACGCGGCTGCCTCCTCCACGCTGGCGGCGGCGATGGGCGCGGGGACACCGCTCTCACGCGCGAAGAATCCCGGCACGGTTCCACCGCCGATCACGACAACGGGCACGCCCCGCGTCTCGAGATATTCCAGGGTCGCCGGCACATCGAGGATGGCCTTGGGGCCGGCGCAGACGACGACAACCGGTGTTCGTGCGAGTTCCTCGAGGTCCGAGGAGATATCGAGGGTAGGCGCCAGCCCGCCCAGCGCCCCGCGGTGCACCCCCCCGATGCCGCCCGTCGCAAGGACCCGGATCCCGGCCGCGTGCGCCGCGAGCATCGTGGCGGACACGGTCGTGGCCGCCCAGCCGTCCCCGGCGATCGCCTGGGCAAGGTTCGGCCGGGCAGCCTTCAGCACGCCCTCAGACTGGGCGAGTTCCTCGATTTCCGATGCCGTCAGCCCGATGAGGATCCGGCCGCCCCGTATCGCGATCGTGGCCGGCACGGCCCCCCCACCGCGGACCGCGGCCTCCGAGGCGCGTGCGACCTCCACGTTCGCCGGATACGGGAGGCCGTGACTGATCAGGGTCGATTCGAGGGCCACGACGGGCTTCCCGACGGCCAGCGCAGCAGCGACCTCATCGGCCAGGCGAAGCCGGCCGGCGAGCGTCATCGGAACGCCAGTTCGTGTCGGGGCGCCGTCAATTGCCGCGCCGCCGCGCGATGGCCGGCCAAAGCGGCACGCTGGAGCGCAACGGAGAGGCCCGTGCCATCCTGCCGTGCGCGGAGCCAGGAGACCAGGAACCCGGCATCGAAGGCATCGCCCGCACCCGTCGTATCGGCGGCCGCGATGGGCAGCGTTGCGACCTCGAACCTGACCCGCCGGCCATCGGCAGCGGTCGCGCGGGCCAGTACGGTCGCCCCCTGTGCGCCCCGCTTCACCACGGCGATGGGCGCGAGATCAAGCAGCCGCTCCACGGAACCAGTGCCCAGCAAGGCTCGTGCCTCCGGGTGTGTCGCGAACAGGATGTCCGGGGCAGCGCTGGCTACACGATCCCACGCCGCGCGCCGGCCGTCGGTCAGCAGCGGCAGGCTGGATGCGAGGTCCACGCTCACGAGGGCGCGCTCTGCACGCGCAAGCTCCACCGCCCGCCTGCCTGCCGATCCCAGGGGCTCGCCGACGAGCGAGTAGACGGGGAGGTGCAGGACGTCCGCGCCGGCGAACCAGCCACTCCGCAGGTCGGTCGGAGCGAGTGTGTCCGCCGCGCTGCGGTCCGCGACGAAGGACCGTTCGCCGGCAGCCCCCACGATGACGGCGATCCGGCCCGTCCGGACGCCGGCCGGCCGCAATGCGCGCAACGTGACGCCGTCCCCGCGGAGGTCGTCCAGGAGCGCCCGGCCCGCAGCATCGCGCCCAACCGCGGTGATCAGCACGGACTTGGCGCCGAGCCTTGCGAGCCAGCATGCCGTGGTGGCCGCGGAGCCGCCCTGGCGCAGCGAGATCCGGCCGGGAACGTCCGTCGCGAGGGCCATCGGGACCAGCGGTGCCACCACGACGTCCAGCAGCAGGTCGCCCAGGACCACGGTGTGGGGCGGGCGGGGCGACGTGCCGCGAACGGCGAGGGTCGGCATGGATCGAAGCATAGCCAGCACGTCGTGGCGGGTGGCGCGGCACGATCGGGCGCCGGCACTACAATCGTGCTCGTTCCAGAGTGCGAGGCCGGCGGAGCGCCGCGGCCGTGACCCAGCCCGCGGCCGGTTGACCCGGGGGCACGCAGACCCGAGGACGTCCGATGACGATCGCGCCGGCGCGTCTCGACCAGTTGGCCATCGACACGGTCCGGACGCTATCGATCGACGGCGTCCAGAACGCGAAGTCCGGGCACCCCGGGGCACCCATGGGCCTGGCCCCAGCCGCCTACGTGATTTTCGAGCGGTTCCTCCGTCATGCGCCGCGCCAGCCGGGCTGGCCGAACCGCGATCGCTTCGTTCTGTCGGCTGGTCACGCGAGCATGCTGCTCTACTCGCTGCTCCATCTGACCGGCTATGACCTGACACTGGACGACCTCAGGAACTTCCGCCAGTGGGGCTCGCGGACGCCGGGGCACCCGGAATTCGGACTGACGCCGGGCGTGGAGGCCACCACCGGGCCCCTTGGACAGGGATTCGCGAACGGCGTGGGCATGGCCATCGCGGAGCGCCGGCTTGCCCACGAATTCAACCGGCCGGGCCACGAGATCATCGATCACCGCACGTACGCGATCGTCTCCGACGGCGACCTCCAGGAGGGGATCGCATCGGAGGCGGCGTCGCTCGCCGGGCACCTCCGCATGGGCAAGCTGATCTACCTCTGGGACGACAACCACATCCAGCTCGACGGCCCCACCGGGATGGCGTGGAGCGAGGACGTCCTCGCACGGTTCGACGCCTACGGGTGGCACACGCAGCGCGTCGAGGACGGCAACGACATCGACGCGATCGCGGCCGCGGTCATTCGGGCCCAGGATGATCCGCGGCCCAGCCTGATCGCCGTCCGGACCCACATCGGCTACGGCAGCCCCAACCGGCAGGACAGCCAGAAGGCGCACGGGCAGCCACTCGGCGAGGAGGAGGTCCGGCTGACCAAGCAGGCCTACGGCTGGGACCCGGACCTGTCGTTCCACGTTCCGGACGAGGTCCGCCGGCGGATGACGGAGGTTGCGGATCGCGGCGACGGCCTCGTGACGGCGTGGAACCGCGCGGCGGCCGCGTACGCCGGGGAGCATCCCGCGGACCATCGTGAGCTGCGACGACGCCTGGCGGGCCAACTGCCGGCGGGCTGGGACGCGGACCTGCCCATCTACCGGCCCGGCGACGGCCTGGCCACGCGCAATGCCTCCCAGGATGCCATCCAGGCGCTGGCCGCAAGGCTGCCGGAGTTGTTCGGCGGATCCGCGGACCTCTCGGAGTCGAACCTCACGGACGTCAAGGGCGGGGGCGACTTCTCAGCGGACCAGGCGGGCCGCAACCTCCGGTTCGGCGTCCGCGAGCACGCGATGGGCGGCGCGGCCAACGGGATCGCGTACCACGGCGGGTTCGTTCCCTACGCCGCGACGTTCCTCAACTTCAGCGACTACATGCGCGGGTCCGTGCGGCTGGCCGCGATGTCCGGCCTCCACGTGATCTATGTCTGGACGCACGATTCGGTGGGTCTCGGCGAGGACGGCCCCACCCATCAGCCTGTCGAGCATTACGCAGCCCTGCGCGCGATGCCCAACCTGTGGTTCGTGCGACCCGGCGACGCGAACGAGACGATCGCCGCCTGGCGGGTCGCCGTGGAGCGCCGCGACGGTCCCATCGCCCTCTCGCTGAGCCGCCAGAAGCTGCCCGTCCTCCCGGGCACGGCTGAGCTGGCACGCGAAGGCGTGCGTCGCGGCGGCTACGTGCTGCGCGAATCAGGCGGCGGACCCGGCTGGATCGAGGGCCGTGGACCCACCGGCAGCGAGAAACTCATCCTCATCGCGAGTGGTTCGGAGCTGCAGCTCGCCATGGGCGCGGCGGAGGCCCTGGAACGCGATGGACACCCCACACGGGTCGTCAGCCTGCCGTGCTGGGAGCTCTTCGCCGAACAGGACCAGCACTACCGGGATGCGGTGCTCCCGCCGGCCGTCGGGGCCCGCGTAGCGGTTGAGGCCGGCGCCACCCTCGGCTGGGAGCGCTGGGTGGGCGACCACGGCGCGATGATCGGGCTGGACCGGTTCGGCGCGTCGGCGCCGGCGCCGGTGATCGCGGAGCACTTCGGGTTCACCGTCGATCACCTGGCGGACGTCGCACGACGCGTGCTGCGCGGCGAGCTGCGGGGCGTCGTCCCGGCGCCAGGGGCCGGTCACCGGCCCGCGTCCGAGCCCGGGCGCGAGCCCGGGCATCGCTGAGGGCACGGTCATGCGCGTTGTCTTCGGATCGGACCATGGAGGCGCTGCGTTCAAGCGCGAGCTGCTGGGCCGCGCCGTCGCGCTCGCCCCGGACCTGGAACTCGTGGATCTCGGCGGCGACGGCAGCGATCCCGGCGACGATTACCCGGACTTCAGCCTCCGCGTCGGGCGTGCCGTGGCGGCCGGGCGCGCGGATCGGGGTGTCCTGATCTGCGGCAGCGGAGTGGGCGCTGCCATCGCCGCCACGAAGATCCGCGGCGTGCGTGCCTCGGTCTGCCACGACACGTACACCGCCCGCCAGGGCGTGGAGCACGACGACATGAACGTGCTCTGCATGGGCGGCCGCGTGATCGGGATGGAGCTTGCGGTGGAATGCCTCCGGGCGTTCCTTGGAGCCCGGTTCAGTTCGGAGCCGCGTCACCGTCGCCGTGTCGCGAAAGTCCTCGCCATCGAGGCATCCGATGGCCAGATCGACGAGGCCGACCTCGCTCGCGAGGCGGCGCGCACCCTTGGCGCCCCGGCGCCGGCTGAGGTGGACCGATGAGCGACCGGATCGAGATGCGCGGGCCCACGTTGCAACTGTCGCTGGGCGGCAGATCGGCCGCGGCTGCCTACGACGAGACGGCAGCACGTGCGCTGCACGAGCACTGGGCGGAACGGCTGCACGATCGCGACGTCACGCTCTGGAGCCCGGATTCACGGGTCCAGGCGGGCATCGCGCAGCGGCTGGGCTGGCTCGACGCTCCCGGCCACTTCGGCATGCTCGCACCCACGATCGAGGCGTTCGCCGCCGCCCTCCGCGAGGAGGGTTTCCGGGCGGCCATCGTGGCCGGCATGGGCGGCAGCAGCCTCGCGCCAGCGGTGCTGCGCCAGACGTTCGGCAGTGGCGAGGGCTGGCTCGCGCTCCGCATCCTCGATTCCACGGATCCCGACGCCGTGGCGGCCGCGGTCGACGACCTCGACCCGCTCGCCACCCTCTTCATCGTCGCGAGCAAGTCCGGCGTCACGACGGAACCCCTGGCATTCCTGGCAGACGCATGGGACCGGCTGGAGGGGGCGATCGAGACCGGACACGTGCGGGCGAAGCCCGGCGACTTCGTTGTGGCGATCACGGACCCCGGCCGGAGCGTGGAGGCAATCCCCCACCACGACGCGTTCCGCGAGCTGTTCCTCAACCCGGCGGATATCGGCGGGCGATTCTCCGCGCTGTCGTACACGGGCCTCCTGCCGGCGGCGCTCATGGGCCTGGATCTCGACCCGCTCCTGTCGTCTGCCGCGGCCATGCTGGCCACGACGCGGGACAACGATCCGGCTCGCAACTCGGCACTCGCCCTGGGAATCGCCCTCGGCACGCTCGCCCGCAACGGGCGCGACAAGCTCACGCTGCTCCTGGATTCCGAGATCGCCGCGTTCGGTGCGTGGACGGAGCAGCTCATCGCGGAGAGCACCGGCAAGAACGGCATGGGGATCGTGCCGGTGGACCTCGAGCCGCTGGGCGCCGTGGGCGCCTACGGCCCGGATCGCGTGTTCGTGCGCATCGGACTCGAGGGATCCACGGGGATCGCAGGGCCGGACGGACGGACGGCCGACGCCTTCGTGGCAGCGCTCGAAGCGGCAGGCCACCCGGTGATCCGGATCCGGCTGCCCGCCACCATCGACATCGGCGGAGAGTTCGTCCGGTGGGAAGTGGCGACCGCCATCGCCGGGATCATCCTGGGCATCGACCCCTTCGACCAGCCGAACGTCGAGGAGGCCAAGGAGAACACCCGGCGGCTGCTCGCGGGGCGCCACGCGCCGGGGCAGGACGTGGCGCACGAGGGGCCGGGCGATCCGACGTCCTCTTCGATCCCTGTCCTGGCCACGGAAGGCGAGGTCACGCTCATCGGCGATACGGCGCTGCGGCTGACCAGGGAGCGCGGCACGGCGGCCGGGGAACTTCAACGGCACCTCGCTCGCCTCAGGCCGTCAGGCTACGTCTCCCTCCAGGCCTACCTCGCCCCCACGCCCGCTCGCGACGAAGCCCTCGCGCGAATCCGGCGTCTCCTCCGCGACGCCACGCGGAGCGCCACCACCCTGGGCTATGGCCCCCGGTTCCTCCACTCCACCGGGCAGCTGCACAAGGGCGGACCGGCCACCGGCTGGTTCATCCAGCTTACGGCCGATCACCCTGACGATCGCGCGGTGCCGGGCGCCCCGTACACCTTCGGCCAGCTCATCGACGCCCAGGCGGAAGGCGACTTCCTGACCCTCGAAGCGCACGACCTGCCCGTGCTGCGGGTGCACCTGGGGCCGGACCCGGACGCGGGCCTGGCGACGCTCGAGCGCCTGGTCGTGGAAGCACTGCGCGGGGCCGGGACGGTCGCCGCCACAGGAGGAACGAGCGCGTGAAGATCGGGTTTGTCGGCCTCGGCCGGATGGGCGCCAACATGGTCCGGCGGCTGCTGCGCGACGGGCACCAGGTGGTGGCATTCAACCGGACCCCGGACAAGACGCGCGAGATCGCCGGCGAAGGCGCGGAGGCCGCGTTCACGCTCGAGGAATTGGTCTCCAAGCTCGAAAAGCCACGCGTCGTGTGGATCATGGTCCCCGCCGGTGACGCCACGGAGGCCCAGATCACGGAGCTGATGGCGCTGCTCGAGCCGGGCGACATCATCGTGGACGGCGGCAACACGAACTTCCACGACGACCAGCGCCGCCACCCGGAACTCAAGGCGAAGGGCGTGCATTACGTGGATGCAGGCGTGTCCGGCGGCATCTGGGGCCTGGCCAACGGGTTCTGCCTGATGGTGGGCGGTGAGCCCGAGCCAGTGCAGCACCTGGAACCCGTCTTCCGATCCCTTGCGCCCGCGGACGGGTACCTGCACGTGGGCGGGCCCGGCGCCGGCCACTACGTCAAGATGGTCCACAACGGCATCGAGTACGGGATGATGCAGGCCTACGCCGAGGGCTTCGAGATCCTCCACAGCAGCGAGTACAAGCTGGACCTGCGCGGCATCTCGCACATCTGGAACCACGGATCCGTGGTCCGCTCGTGGCTCCTTGAGCTCGCCGAGCGCGCCTTCGAGAACGACCAGGACCTGGCCCATCTCAAGGGCTGGGTCGCGGATTCCGGCGAGGGTCGCTGGACCGTCCAGGAGGCCATCGACCGCGACGTTCCGGCGCCTGTGATCACCATGTCGCTGCTCATGCGGCTTCGGTCGCGCCAGGACGACAGCTACGGCGCAAAGGTGCTCGCCGCGTTGAGAAACGAGTTCGGTGGGCATGCCGTCAAGACGGACTGAGGCCGGGTGATCCGAACGACCACGCGGCCATGAGCACGGCCCGAAGACCGGCCCGGTCGATTCCCCGCTCCCGGACCCAGGTGGGCTCCATGCGGGAGATGCGCCTGGCGCACCACGGCCGTCGCCGGCCCACGCCGGCACTGGCCAACCCGCTTCGCGAGGGGCTCCGGCTTGAGCGCATGCCGGACCCGTTCATCTTCGTGCTCTTCGGCGCCACGGGCGACCTCTCGCATCGCAAGGTGATCCCGGCGATCTACCAGCTCTGGCGCACGAACCTGCTGCCGATGGAGTTCGTGCTGGTCTGCATCGGGCGGCGCCCCTACACGGACGACACGTTCCGCGTCGAGATGCGGGCGGCGCTGGGCCGCTATTCGCGCATCCAGCCAGTGGACGGCGAGGTCTGGGCCGAATTCGCAAAACGGATCACCTATTTCCGCCTGGATTTCGAGGACGCGGTGGCATTCGACGAGCTCGCCGCGCAGCTCCAGCGGCTGGATGTCGAGCACCTGGCCCACGGCAACATGCTGTTCTACCTCGCGACCCAGGCGTCGGCGTTCCCCGAGATCATCGGGCAACTCGGTCGGGTGGGCATGGACCACGAGCAGTCCGGCGGAGGCTGGCGCCGGATCGTCGTCGAGAAGCCGTTCGGGCGGGACCTTGAGTCCGCCGTCCGCCTCAACCGCGAGGTGGGCAAGGTCTTCCGCGAGTCGCAGGTCTACCGGATCGATCACTACCTGGGCAAGGAGACCGTTCGCAACCTCCTCGTGTTCCGCTTCGGCAACGGCATCTTCGAGCCGCTGTGGAACCGACGGTACGTGGACCACGTGCAGATCACGGTGGCCGAATCCCTGGGGGTCGAGGATCGCGGCGCGTTCTACGAGCAGACTGGCGCGGCCCGCGACGTCCTCCAGAACCACCTGCTCCAGCTGCTGACGCTGGTGGCCATGGAGCCGCCGGCCACGTTCCAGGCCGAGGCGCTGCGCGACGAGAAGGTCAAGGTCCTCCGGGCGATCCCCGCGTTCACGCCCCGCGAGGTCGCGCAGAACGTCGTGCGCGGCCAGTACGGACCCGGCTGGGTGGGCGCTGCGGAGGCTCGAGGCTACCGGCAGGAGCCCATCGTGGACGGCCAATCCGAGACCGAGACGTTCGTGGCGGCGAGGTTCACGATCGACGACTGGCGGTGGAGCGGGGTCCCGTTCTACCTGCGAACCGGCAAGCGCATGGCCAAACGGGCGACGGAGATCGCGGTGCAGTTCAAGAATGTGCCGCACCGGCTCTTCGTGGACTCCTCCACGGACCCGGAGCCCAACCTCCTGGCGATGCGGATCCAGCCCGACGAGGGGATCCTCCTGCGGTTCGTGGCCAAGGTGCCGGGCCTGGGCCTCGACATCCGCGCCGTGAACATGGACTTCACCTACGGCTCGGCGTTCGCCGTGGATTCGCCGGACGCCTACGAGACGCTGATCCTCGACGCCCTGCTGGGCGACGGGTCGCTGTTCACGCGCGCCGATGAGGCCGAGCAGGCCTGGAGCATCGTCACGCCCATCATCGACGCATGGATCGACATGCCCGCGCCGGACTTCCCCAACTACGCCGCGGGCTCGTGGGGTCCAGAGGCAGCCACCCAGATGATCGAGCGCGACGCGCGACGCTGGCGGCGGATCTGATGCTCGAGGGTGGCGCCATGGTGCCGCTCGAGTTCGGACCCGGCCAGCCGGACCTCCGCTGGTCCTCCCGGGCACGCTCGCTGGACGAGATCCAGCGCGACCTCGCCAGGATCTGGGCACGGCCGCCCACGGGCGCGCCGGCCGACGAATCCGCAGAGCGACATGTCTCCGCCCGTACGAGTGTGCTCAACCTGGTTGTCGTCGTTCGACGCCCGGAGGTGGGCACGCGGGCCGCAGCCACGATCGCCCAACTCACGGGTCGCCTTCC
>JANPDJ010000034.1:0-1522 GCA_031431395.1 Chloroflexota bacterium
ACGCCCCAGGCGGGGAGAGGCGCCACTTCGCACGAGCGCGTCGCGCAGGCCGGCCACAAGTTCCGGGTGGGCAGCGACCTCGCGTCCCGGCGGCATGTA
The DNA here is from genome assembly GCA_031431395.1 of Chloroflexota bacterium. Lineage (GTDB taxonomy): Bacteria > Chloroflexota > Limnocylindria > Limnocylindrales > CSP1-4 > VGPE01. Next base: position 100 of record JANPDJ010000034.1, read on the forward strand.
ATGGTGCGACGTGCCCTCGTCCCGGATGGCCCCTTCGGCGACCACGATCGTGCCCGGCGCGAGATCCGGCTGGAGGCCGCCCGACAGGGCGACCGACACGATGCGCGTCGCCCCGAGAGCGATCAGCTCCTCTGCCTGCGCGGCCACCAGCGGGGCACCCAGCCCGAAGTTCGAGAGGACGACAACGCGTCCGCGGGTGCTCCGAACGGCGTAGAGGTCGCCCATCAGACGGCCGACGCGCTTGATGCGGATCCGCCAGCGCAGTCGTTCGGGCAGCCCGCGCTGGAGGCAGATGAGTGCGCCCCGTGGCGGATCGAAGATCGGCAGTCGGCCCCCGCGACGCCGGTGGGCCAGCATGTCGCGGGGATCCACGATTGCCTCGAAGCCGTGCTTGTCCGGCATGTCGGGGAAGCTCATCGGCCGGTTGTCGCGACGTGCGTCCGCGCCCGCGGCCGGTAGCGCAGCGAGAGGATGTAGAAGTCGCCCCACGCCCTGGCCGGCCAGCGAGGAGCAAGGCGGTCGTCAAGCCAGGAGAGCACGCGGTACAGCGTTCGATGGCGCTTCGCAAGGCCCTTGCTCTCCGCGGTGGGCGTGATCACGGCCAGGCCCTCGATCCGGATGACCTCGAAATCGTCCCCGAACGCCGCCACGACACGGCCGGGTGTGAAGTAGTGCACGTCGAAGTGGCGGCCCTCCAGGTGGGCCCGGGTTCCCCCGCGCGCCAGTCGCCGGAACGCGAGCCGGAACTGGCCGGTGAACACGAGCGCGAGTTCCCACAGGCAGACCGGCGGCATCAACACCCAGGTCACGGTGCCGCCGGGTCGCAGGACCGTGGCAAGTTGCGCGATCACCGGCCGCAGGTCGGGCGTGCAGTTGAGTCCGCCCAGGTTCGAGAACACGGCGTCGTACGGGCCGCCGGCCGTGTCCGCGAGGTCCGTGAACGAGCGCTCCTCCCACGTGACGCGGCCATCAAGCGTGGGATCCGCGGCCTTCTCGCGCAGGCGGGCCAGCATGCCGGGCGCGATGTCCGTGGCGTGGACCTGGTAGCCCCGCCGTGCCAGTGCCGCTGCGTCCGTGCCGGTCCCCGCGTTCAACTCCAGGATCCGGGAGCCCGCCGGGACGACCCGCGAGACGTGCTCGTAGACCTTCCTGCGCATCCGGACCAGGTTCGGGTGGTCCTCCCCGAACGCGTCGTAGCGCGCCGCCGTGCGCGAGAACGCGTCGGCGATCACCTCCTGCCGGGCAGTGGCGTCGGTCTGGGTCGTCGTCACGTGGGCTCCACCACGCCCGGGTCGGAGACGCGCCGGCGTTCCTCGCGCCGTCGCGCCAGCCGCAGGAGCACCTCGTCGATGGGGAGCTGGAGCGCATCCCGCAGCCGGCCAAGGCGATCGCGCGAGAGCGGCCGCCGCAGCGCGCGGGCCAG
>JANPDJ010000035.1:0-2304 GCA_031431395.1 Chloroflexota bacterium
GCCGGTCGCGGGTCGTCGCGATGCGGACCAGACCGGCAAGGCTGATGACGACTGATCGTTCATGTCGCCTAGGGTACCCCCGACCGAAACCCATCCCCGGAAATGGAACGTGGGCCGGGACGTGGCCCCGACCCTCGTTGCCTCCACTCCGACCCGTGAGGGTCAGCGTGGCTTCACGACTGGATTACCGCCACCGGCCCTGGGCAGCGGAGGAATACGACGGGTTGACCGCCGCGTCACCCGGGAAGAACGCGCGGACGGAGATCCACTTGGGCGAGCTGCTCCTCCAGTGGAAGAACACCCGGCCCGAGGAGTCCGCGATGCGGCTCGTCAGGGTGGTGAAGGTGGACCAGGAGGACGAACCACGGGTCGCCACCTGGATCTGGACGAGCTTGCCAGCGATGGCAGCGCCGCCCACGAAGCGCCAGGTGATGTACTTGCCGGTCGCCTGGACCTTGGTCCAGGTGGTGAACGCCCCGATGTGGGTCAGGCCGAGGGCGGAGCCGCGGCTGATGCTCGCGGATGCCTTCGCGCCGACCGTGGCGTTCGAGATGGTCTGGCCAAAGTCGGTGCCGGGGACACCGCTGCCTTCGTCCTCCCAGTACGCGAACAGCTGGACGGCGCCATTCGGCGCGTCAGGCGTCACGTCGTAGTGGATGTTCGAGACCGTGATCTTGCCGAGCCCGACGACGGGATCGCTGTCGATCTCGACCTCGATGCAGGCGAAGTCATTCAGGTTCTGGTTGTTGGCGTTCGTGTAGTCCCGTTCGAACGATTCGAAGCTGGCGACGAGGCCAGTCTCGTTGTTCGTGGTGACGACCGGCTGGTTCGAGGTGTGCAGCTCGTTGTTCGAGATCGAGCTCGAGAAGAACACGTCGGCCCGCTGCGTCGACGAGCGCGGCAGGATGCAGAGGTGGAACTCATCTCCGGAGAACTGGCCGGCGAACGTTTCCTCGAGAGTGACCGAGCCGCCGAGCTGACTGAGGCCGCCGGCCGAGATGATCGGCTGGCTGAGTGCCTTCAGGATCGGGCTGCCCGCGTACGCCCGCATCGCGTTGATGACGGGCGGGCCGAGGCGGAAGGGGCTCACGTCTTGGCCGTCATCCAGATCGGCTGCAACGCCGGTGTCAAGGATTACCTGGAACGAAACGGGCCCGGGGGTCGCGGTGCTGTCGACAGAGACGGCAGGACCGAGGTCCGTGCCGACGAGCAGCGGGGCCGAGCTTGCCGCGTCAACGCCGCGATGGATCTCGATCGTTGATGCGACGGTGCTCTGCTGCCAGACGAGCGCAGAGGCGCACTGGCCCGACGGGTCAAGGACCATCTTGACCTGGGTGACCGGGAGACCGCCGCTGTTCAGCTTCATGTCGCCCTTGGTCACGACGGCCCACGGGGCGCGGACCATCCACTCATCGCCGTCCCAATTGCAGATCCGGATGATGTTGGCAGTGCCGCCCAGCTCATCGCTGAGGGCGCCGGCGACATTCTCCGTGATCGTGATCAGGCCGGTGGCCTGATCGTTGTAGCCGATGAGGACCGTGGGCACGGAGCCGACGCCCACGATGGTGCCCTGGACCTGCGCGATCGCCACCGGGTTGCCGATCGTGGTCTTGCCGGACACGGTGACATTGACATTGATCTTCGCGCCCGCCACTGCCGACTGGGCAATGTCGAGATCGATGTTTTCGAGGACAAGCTCTTCGTTGTTGTTGCTCGTGGAGGCCGTGGCCACCGTGTACGTGACGGACATGCGATCGAGCGAGAGCGTGCCCGTCCCAACCGAGAACTGCGAGGGGTTGTCAGCCAACGGAAGATGCGAGAACTTGGCGCCTGCCGTGGTGATCGCGAAGGTCACAGTGGCGCCCACGGGCACAAACCCGGCCCGACCCACGTCGAGACGGATGTCGCACGCATAACCCTGGTTGTTGACGCCCTGCTTGACGCCGAGCAGTTTGCCGCCGAGGCCGTCGTTGGTGCAGGGTGCGGAGACGGAGGTCGTGTCACCGACCGTGGCCAACACCGTGTTGAGCTTATTGACGGCGATCGGCTGCGTCAATGTGGCGCCGAGGTTATGGTCGGCGGTCGATGTGGCGCTGAAGGTCGTGGCGGTAGCGCCGGTGGCCGTAACGGCGTCGGCTCCGTTGAAGCTGATCTTGCCGGGCGCGCTACCACTGGTATTGACGAGTGCCCCCGACGGGGAGAAGGTCCACGTATGGGCTCCTGCCGCGCAGAGGATGCCCGACACGCCGCTGCAGTCGACCAGGGTGGCCGTTGCGGTCCCACCAATGCTGCCCATGTTCATGT
>JANPDJ010000036.1:0-2923 GCA_031431395.1 Chloroflexota bacterium
GGTGTCACCCGGGGCTCGAAGGAGCAGCTCCATGGAATATCTCCACAGCGCGGTCCAGGTGAGCCCAGGCGAGGCTGTCCTCGTCGAGCTTGACCACGCAGCGAACGTGAAGGTCATGGATGACCCGAACTTCGACCGCTACCGGCGAGGCGAGGCGCACCGTTACTTCGGCGGTCACGCGACGCAGAGCCCCTTTTGCATCCGGCCGCCGAGGGCGGGTCGCTGGCATGTGACCGTCGATCTCGGTGGCTACCCTGGCTCGGTTCGGGCCGGCATCAGGGTTCAGTGAAGGGAGCCGGGGGCCCTGCTCAAGGCGCCCCGGCTTCAAACATCTGTCGGTTACCTTCGACCAGGGCACCGTGTCACCGACCCAGCGCGTGGGAGGTCGCGCCAGACCGCCCATCAACTAGGACAACCGGACGATCGTCGCGCCTCCGACATGTTCGTATGGGTATGACAACCTGAACTGGCCCCACTTGCGGGGCATTTGATCGGGCGGGTTCCAGCCAACGTCGCAACACGGACGATGCTGAGGAGTGTAGCCATCCGGTCGGCCGGACCATCCGATGGGACGTCGCCCGAGGACCCTGGGCCGGCTTGGCCTCGGTCGCCGACCCCATCCGCGGCCGGCCCCTCCGTGGCGCGCAGCGGCTCAGGGCTGTCGGGCGGATCGCTCTGCCACGCCCTTCGCGAGGGTCTGGCGGGGCGGCAAGACAGTCCCACGAGGTCCATCCCGGGAATCGCCCCGCTCAGACGGCCCAGGACGGGCGATGAAGGCGCGAGGCGACTCCAGATACCCGGAACGGGTCCCGATCAGGGCTGCAGGACAGGTGGGGATTCGAGGAGGGTAGCCAGCCGCTCGGCGGGACTGTCCCAGCCGAGGACCTTGCGAGGCCGGAGGTTCAGCTCGGCCTGGACACGGGCGATGTCGTCGGCGCTGTAGACCGACAGGTCCGTGCCCTTGGGAAAGTAATCACGCAACAGGCCGTTGGTGTTCTCGTTGCTGGGCCGCTGCCAGGGCGAGTGCGGATCGCAGAAGTAGATCTCCGTGCCGAGAGCCGCGGCGATCTCGGCGTGGCGGGCCATCTCGCTGCCCTGATCCCAGGTGAGCGTCCGGCGCAGGTGCGCAGGCAGGACGGAGAGAGCGGCCACGACGGCATCGCGCACCGCCGCCGAGTCGTGCTTTGCGCCGGGCAGGTGGCCCAGGAGCGTCGACCTCGTGACCCGCTCGACCATCGTGACGATCGCCGACGCGTTGCTGGCGCCGGTGATGAGGTCGCCTTCCCAGTGGCCGGGCTCGATCCGCTCGAGCGCTGCCGCCGGGCGTTCGGCGATCGGGTTCACGCCGGTGAGCGGGCCCGAGCGGCGGGCTTGGGCATGCCGGCGCGCCAGTCGTCCACGACGGCGGAGATGCAGGACCCGCCCGGGCAACTCGCGGGGCAGGCCGCCAAGGTCGGGTCGGTAGACGGCCTGGTAGATCGTCTCGGCGCATAGCCACCGTGCCGGCTCGTCGGGGAACTGCCGGCGCAACCCGCGAGCGATCTGCTCCGGGCTCCAGCGAGCCTTGAGCTTGCCGGCCACCCAGTCGCGCAGGGTCGAATCTCGGGCCAGGCGGCTCGGCCGGTGAAGGCGTCGGCGTCCAAGCGCCCGTCGGTGGGCCTCGAACGGCCGGTATCGGCCGGCCGCGTCGACGCCACGAGCGAGCTCGCGGCTGACCGTCGAGAGCGATCTGCCCATGACCGCCGCGATCTCGCGCATCGTGCGCCCCTCCCGGCGCAGGTCAGCCAGGCGGATCCGCTCGTCTTCGGACAGGTAGCGTGGTGAATACCGCTTCTCGGGGTTGGGGCTGATGGTGATCACGGGAGGCAAGTTCAGCACGCGTCCGCCCGACGTGATGCGACGGCCGTTGCGCCACCGTGTTCCTGTGCGCCGGCACACCCCGACCATCCGGCACGCCCGTGCCGACGGCACGCCATCGGCGATCAGTCTCGCGAACGCCTCACGCTTCGCGTACTGCGGCTTCCGACCTCGACGACCCATCGCAACTCCCCAGACTCATGGGGTGTTGCGACGCTCACCAGATTCCGCCCGATCAAATGCCCCGCAAGTGGGGCCAGTTCAGGTTGTCATACCCACGACCGTCGACGGCCAGAACGTCTGGGGCGGCGTCGCGGCCTGGCTGTCGACGATGAACGCCGCCTACCCCGCCCGACTCTCGCTTCGTTTCAACATCGGGGAGCGGATCCTCGAGCCCCGGATCGAATCACTCGGGCGTTCCAGCTCCTAGCGGACAGTCCACGAAAGTCCGCCAACCGATTGACGACCGTGGCGCCTCGCGGGCCTCCGGTCCCCTGGGCTCAAGAAGTTGGAGGCCGGAGCAGCCGACGGAGATGGGGCATTGTGCGATCCGCACCGCGTCCCGGCCACACCGGTGGTGCGGAGCCCCTTGGATCAGCGGGGGCGATCCTTTGACTTCTTGCCGGGCAGGTGGTCGCCGATGCGTCCGATGTAGATCCGCCGCCGCTTCTCGTCGAATGCCAGGTAGAGGCGATTGCCGCCGCCGAACGTCAGGTGTGGCCCGAGAACGATCGGCTGGCCGCGGCGGTTCCGTACGGTGTGGAACTTCCGCGTCCGGGGGTTCTTGAGGGCCGAGTCGGACTCGTTGGGGATCAGCTTCTGGCCGGCGTCCTTGAAGGCGCCCACGGCCCCGTCCTTCCCGAACTCGCCCAGCGCGTACCGGTCGGCGACCGTGACGACAGCGACCAGGGCGTCACGAAGGGCCGGCATGTACTCCAACCCATCCTTTCCCCAGCTCCGAGCCGACTCGTAGGCAGCGTCGACGATCTCGATGTTCGATGAGCGCCCGTCAAACGTCCGCAGCAGCTCCTCGTACGTGACCGGCACTGCTCCGGCAACGACCGGT
>JANPDJ010000037.1:0-9147 GCA_031431395.1 Chloroflexota bacterium
CCCGTCGCTGAGCCCCGCGGCGACCCCGTCGCCGAGCCGAACGCCGGGTCGCGCCACGGCCTCGACGCCGGGCGCAGGCGCGACCCCGACGGCCACCGCGGGGAGCACGGCGACGCCGGCACATTCGCCTTCACCCGCGGCGGTGGCGCCCGCGCCGAGCGGGATGCTGCTCTTCTTGCAGAACACCCCGGTCTGGGAGCCATACCAGATCGCGCGGGTGATAAACGCGGACGGAAGCGGCCTCCGGTCACTCGGCCACGCCGTCGAGGCCTCGTGGTCGGCCGACGGACGGGTCCTCCACATCGTGTCGCCGGACGCGAACTGCGTGCCGTCGCTCATCACCGAGAAGCCCGACGGGAGCGCCCGGGTCGTCGTGAGCCGCGGCCTGCGCTCACTCGATTCCGCGTTCACCTGGTCGCCCGACGAGCGCCAGGTCGTCTTCCTGCGCTTCCGGGACGGGCCGCCGCCCCGGATGTGCGGCTCGCAGGGCGGCACGTACGACGGGCTCATCTACGACCTGTGGCTGATGAACACCGACGGGAGCGGGGCGCGGGTCCTCGTCCCCGATTTCCAGGTCAGTGGCATCCATTCGGCCGTGTGGTCGCCGGACTCGTCCCGGATCGCCTACCTCGCCCCGCCCAAGTCCCCTTCGCCAAACGGCACCTCGACCTCCGTCGTGTTCGTCCGGGTGAGCGACGGCCGGTACAGCCAATCCGGAGTGCCGAGCGTCAGCCAGAGCAAGACCGGGCTTGCCTGGTCGCCCGACGGACCGCGCCTCGCCTTTTCGTTTGTGTTCGACACCCTCCCCAACTATGCGGACCACATCGGGGTCATCGACGCGATCGCGGGCTCGACGGACTTCCTGGACCTAACGAGCGCCGATCCCGCCCTCGCCAAGTCCACGCTTGGGGTCCCGATCTGGTCGCCCGACGGCACGACGATCGCGGTCACCAGGGAGATCGACGCGGCCGACGGCTCCGTGACCGGGGTCGACATCCTCCTCCTCAACGCCGCGACGGGCGGCCTCGTCCGCGACCTGGTGCTCACCGACGCGGGCGGAAACGCCACCCCGACCTGGTCGGCGGACGGCAAATGGCTCGCTTACGTCGCGGCGTGTGACGCGACTCACACGCATCCGGGCCCGATCGTCGAGGTCGCCACCGATGGGAGCGAGCTGCGCATCGTGCCTGGGACGGCTCCGGCCGCGTCGACGACCGGCTACGTCGAGTGGGTCCAGCAGATCGCCTGGCAGCCGGCGCCATGATCCAGGACCGCAACTCGGTGATCGCGCACCCGATCTGGCGCACGCTCGCCCAGGTTCCGTGAAGAAGGTTCTGTCTGGCGCCGTCGTCTCGGGCCTCATCGCAGCCTTCGCCGGATCGGCTCTCTGGGCGGCGTTGGTGCCCGGCTGGGGCGACTCAGCACAACCCTGGCTGTTCTGGGTGCGGGAGGTCGGTCTCGCGGAGTGGGGACCTGCGAACTCGGGCGGGATTGCCTTCTGCCTCGCCGGAGCCGCGGTCGCCGCGCGCGCCGGCGGCATCACGCGGCGGCGGACGCTCCTGACGTTGGCCCTGGCCACGCTGCTCGCCTGGTTCGCCCTGAGCACCTGGCTCTTCTGCGGCCTCCGAATCCAGGACTCCATGGCCCAACAGGGAACCGGAGGCTAGGGGGTCCAAAGCCTCGCAGCGCCGATATCCCGCCTGCGCCATCCAGGTGAGATCGCTGGCTCGATCGGGCATGTGATGTTCCAGGACGGTCTCGAGACCGCTTTGGAACCGGACCACCTGCAGGAAACCCCGCCGGGCTATGATCCCGCGGACGGAGACGCCGTCCGGGCATGGAGTGACACGTGCGCACGATCGAGATCGCCGAAACCGGCGCGGACAACCTGGCGCCGGACACGGAACGCGGACGCACGCGCGTCACGACGTACGACGGCACGACCACCGTTGTCACTGCAGACGAGCGGGCCGTGCTCATCCGCCGAACGCTCTACCGCGACGACGAGCAGGCACTCGCAACGGTCGTCCCCGAGTTCCGGCCGCAGCTGACCCCGGCCGACATTGCCCGGTTCAACGACCTCGGCTATTTCGCGATCGAGGGACTGCTCTCCGCGGACGACGTGGCGGCCTGCCAGGATGGGCTCCGCGACCTCGCCGTGAGGCGAGCCGAGCTGGGCGACCAGATCTGGGTCCAGGAGGAGCCGTTCTTCGACCAGGGCGGAACGGATCCCCGGGCGGCCGACCCGGAGCTGCGAATTCGCAAGTTCGCGCGGTTCGTCAAGGTCGAGGCGCGGCTGGCCGCCGCGGCTGCTCACCCGAGGGTCATGGCGATCCTTGAACAGCTGATCGGGCCCGGCCACCGGCTGGTGCAGGACATGGCGCTCATGAAGCCGCCCTTCAAGGGCAGCGAGAAGCCGTGGCACCAGGACAACGCCTATTTCGACTGGACGCCGCTCGACGGAATGATCGGGGTCTGGATCGCCCTGGATCCGGCCACGGTCGAGAACGGCTGCATGCAGATCGTCCCGGGCTCGCACCTGGCAGGGCCGGCCCGCCACTACCACGTGCGCGATTGCCAACTGCCCGACCAGGCCGTCGCGGTGGAGCGGATCGAGGTCGTGCCCCTGAAACCGGGCGGCGTGCTCTTCTTCTCCGGGCTCATCCACCACGGCACCCCGGCGAACATGAGCGCCAGCCGCCGCCGCGCCCTGCAATTCCATTACGCGGCTGCACGGTGCCGCCGGATGACGTTCCGCGAACACATGGACTACTTCAGCGACGGTGCCTTCTACACCGGCTGTCGCGACTGGGACATGGAAGCCGGGGTCTCGCGGGCGATCCTGGAGGCCTGATCGGGCTGACGGCGCGATCGAGCTCGTCGCGGGCTCGTCGCGGGGCGCGGGCGACCCTCGTCGGTGTTCCGGCCTCGCCGGTCTGTCATCTCCGCATCTTGATGCTATGATGTGCGCATGGGTAAAGTGCGTACCACCCTGACGGTGGACGAAGACGTCCTGCGAGCGGTCAAGGTGCGCGCTGCACGCAGCGGCAAGGGCGACAGCGAAGTCATCGAGGAAGCTCTGCGCCGCGATCTTGGGCTCGATCTCCTCGAACGGCTCTGGGACCGCAACCGGCTCACTGAGCCAGAGGCGGTCGCGCTCGCCGTCGAGGCGCAACACGCAACCCGGGAGCGGCAGCCCTGAGTCGTGCGCGCAGTCCTCGACGCCAACGTCTTCATTTCCGCGCTACTTTCCCGAAGCGGCTCCCCGGCACGGGTCCTGCTTGCCTGGCAGACCGGCGGGTTCGAACTGATCGTCTCGCCACTCCTCCTCGCCGAGCTTGAGCGAGCGCTCGCGTACCCGAAGTTGCGCCATGCGATCCAGGCCGACGAGGCCGCACAGTTCGCCGGATGGCTGAGGCGTTTCGCAACGGTGTCGGCCGATCCCGAGGGCCTGCCGGCCACCCGTTCGGCCGATCCAGGTGACGACTACCTCCTGGCGCTCGCGGCCGCCCAGGGCGCGGTGCTCGTCTCGGGTGACGGTCACCTGCTGGCGCTCGCCGGCGAGCTGCCGATCCTCGCCGTGGCGAGCTTCCTCTCGCTCCTTGCCGAAGAACGGCCGTAGCGTGCTCGTCCATCCGTGACCCGAACGCTCTCATTCGACGAAGAGGCCGAAGCGATGATCGGCCGATCCGCCCTCGCGCCGATCCGCCCGGGCCGAGCCAGTCAGCCCGTGGATCGATGACAGATGCAGAGTCGGCGCCACGCCTCCCCTTGATACGCTCGCGGTTGGCACTCCAGGGAGACGCTGATGGCGCCTGAACTCACGTATCTGCCCGCACCGGGCGCGTCTGCGGCGCGGCCGGGCGCCCGCGCGCGGCTGTCGTTCCTCGACCGCTACCTGACGTTCTGGATCGTCTCTGGGATGGCGCTCGGGGTCGCGATCGGCTACCTCGTCCCGGGCACCGAATCGTTCATCAACTCGTTCCAGGTGGGCACGACGAACGTCCCGATCGCGATCGGGCTGATCCTGATGATGTACCCGCCGCTCGCCAAGGTCCGCTACGAGGAGCTGGGCGACGTGTTCCGGAACACGCGGGTCCTGGGCCTGTCCCTGGTCCAGAACTGGGTGATCGGGCCGGTCCTGATGTTCGTGCTGGCGGTCGTGTTCCTGCGGGATCAGCCCCAGTACATGGTGGGCCTGATCATGATCGGCCTGGCGCGCTGCATCGCGATGGTCATCGTCTGGAACGAACTGGCGAAGGGCGACACCGACTATTGCGCGGGTCTCGTGGCCTTCAACAGCATCTTCCAGGTGCTCTTCTACAGCGTCTACGCGTGGTTCTTCATCACGATCCTGCCGCCGCTGTTTGGCCTCCAGGGCAGCATCGTCAACGTGAGCATCGGCGACATCGCCGTCAGCGTCTTCATCTATCTCGGGATCCCGTTCATCGCCGGATTGCTGACGCGGTTCGTCCTGCTCCGGTCCCGCGGCCGGGAGTGGTACGACCGAGTGTTCATCCCGCGGATCAGCCCGATCACGCTCGTTGCCCTGCTGTTCACGATCGTCGTCATGTTCAGCCTCAAGGGCAACCTCATCGTCCAGATCCCGCTGGACGTGGTCCGGATCGCGATCCCGTTGCTGATCTACTTCGTGGTGATGTTCTTCATCAGCTTCTACCTCAGCCACCGGATCCGGGTCGACTACCCAAAGAGCGCCTCGCTCTCGTTCACGGCAGCCAGCAACAACTTCGAACTGGCGATTGCGGTGTCGGTGGCGGTGTTCGGGATCGGTTCGGGGGTGGCCTTCGCGGCCGTCATCGGCCCGCTCGTCGAGGTCCCGGTTCTCATCTCGCTGGTGAACGTCGCGCTGTACTTCCAGCGGCGGTTCTACGCGGAGCCGCGGGCTACTCAAGAGGCGGCCTGACGCTGAGGTCGGCCTGAAAGCGAGGCTCCAGCCCGGGCACGATGAGGCGGCAGCCAGTCGACCCAGCCGCTGCGCCACGTCGCTACGGCGGCGGCAGCGACGCGCAGTTGTTGTAGGCCACGTCGTAGCGGGCAGCGGTATCGAGGTCGGCCTGCCTGCCCTGCCCCTCCTGGAACCGGCGCCGGAGATCGTTTCGAAGCTGCCCATACAACTCCGTGCACTGGCTCCGGCTCTTGAACCTTGTGCTGAGCGATTGCTCCAGGCCCGTCAGTTCCGTGATCCGCTGGTTCCGGATGGCGGCTTCCTGGTCCGTGACGTTGGCAACTGCGGGGTCGTCCGATTTGAATGGCTCAGCATCGGCCAGTTCCAGGTTGAAACCATGGGTGTCGCCCGCCTGGAGGAGCATCCGGGCCCGAGTGATCCGGTAGCGCCAGTCGTTCGGGCGCAAGGCGAGGGCCTGGTCGATGACGTTGATCGAGTCCGTGGCCACGGCAAGGTCCCACAGCTTGTCGGCCGCCCACAGCTTGTCGGCTTCCTTCTTGCTGTCGACGAGGTCGTCGACGATGCTGCTGCCGGTGGGGGTGCCCAGCGTGTAGCGAAGCGTCTGCTTGATCGTGGCGCCGGTCCACTTCTTCCAGAAGCTGTTGACGGCCTTGTAGGACTCCGTGTTCGCGTCGCACGCGGCGACCGTGAGCAGCAGGATCGCCGAAAGGACGATCAGAGCCCGTCTCACAGTCCGCTCCCCGGGTCAACGAGGAAGGAGGGCGTATCCGCCCAACCGTCGATCTGGCCAAGGAACGTCGATTCCGACGTCTCGCCGTTCGAGTACGCGACGATGTCCTCGACCGATGCGGTCACGATCAGCACCGAATCACCCTTGTAATCGAGGAAATTGATCGCCACCCGGGTCACGCCGCTCTCGGCCGAGGCATTCGTCGTCGCAAGGTGCACCAGGAGATCCAGGACCGGGTCGCGCTCGCCATCGGCCGAAGCACGGAACGCGAATCCGCTGGATGTGTCCGCCATCGCGTAGGCGATACGTTCGCCTCGCGCCGTCGAGAACAGGTAGACGCGCATGGCGGTCGTCGGCTGGCCGGCGGCCTCGAGGTCCGCGGTGATCGCGCGGCCAATCGACGGATCCGGCGGCTGCCCGAGTAGCGCCTCCGGGTGACTCTTCCAGATGCCGAGTGCCTGCGGCACCCGAAGGATCAGGACCAGTGGGACAGCGAGGACCGCCAGGACCACGAGGATCGTGATGAGGCAGCCCCGCAGGCATCCGCCCTTCTTCTTCGGCACCGCCGCCGGTGGGACTTGCTCCATGCCCACCGTGGGAGCGGTCGAGGCCGGGGGTGGTGGCAGATATCCGGGCGGCGGGGGGTCGGGGAGGACCTCGGAAGGCGGATTGGCCGGCTGCGCTGCGCCGCCGCCGGGAGGCGAGGGAGGCGCTGCGGAGCCCCGGGGAGCGCCCCAGCCCATTGGAAGCGCCGAGGAGGCCGGCGATGGCGTCAAACGGGGGGGCGGAGGGCTGGCGATGCCCGGTGGAGGCGGCGCGGAGCCCGCGGGAGCGCCCCAGCCCGGCGGAAGAGCGGCGGCGCCGGCCGGAAGCGTCCAGTGATTGGCCGGTTGACCCCCCTCGTCCGGGAGTGCTGCTGGCGCGATCGGCGCGGGTGGCGCGATCGGCGCGGGCTGGGCGGCCTTGTGGACGCTCTGGTCAGGGACCGGCTTCGGTGCCGCCTTCAGGCCGTCGCGATCGCGGAACTGATCGTCCGACATCAGCCTGGAAGCCCGTGAACAGCCGCCTGCCCGCCGGATCGTCCACGAATGCCGACCAACCTGCCCCCCATATGCCATGCTCCGCAGCGCGGCGATCATCCCACCGGGGATCGCCGTGTCAAGGCCTCCGTGTCCGGGAGCCCGACCTTTACAGCATGTCGTCGCGGGAGCGAAGATACCGCCATCGATCGCCCGTCACAGGTGAGCGCGGTGGCCCCGCGAACGCAGCGTCCCAGCGATCTCCGGAGACTTGCGGCAGTGCTCGTGCTGGCCGGGTCGGTCCTCGTGCTCGGCTGCAGTTCAGACGCGTCCCCGACGGTCCGGCCGAAACCGCGGCCCACGGCCGGGCCGGCCGCAACGTTCCCGGGCTATGCGGTGCCCATCGTGACCGCAGCGCAGGCTCCCGCGTACGTCAGCGAGCAGCTCTCGCTCATCACGGATGACGCCGGATCCAGCGTGCAACTGGAGAACGTGATCGCCGCAGGCGCCGTGGTGGTCCCAACCCTCGTCGATCTGTCCGGATCCACCGACCCGAAGAAGTCGTGGGCCGGCGTCGCCGGCCTGGGACGCCTCGTGCACAGCACGACAGGCGGCGATCAGCAGCGTGCGATGCAGGCGCTCGTCGGCCACCTCTCCGATGCCGACGCGACCCTGCGTGCATACGCCGCTGGAGGCCTGGCCGGGACCGGCAGCGTCGACGGCCTGGCCGCATTGATCGATCTGCTTGATTCGGATGACGAGCTGCGGTTCTCGGAGCCGCCGGAGTTGATCCGGGCGTGGGCCTACCGGGCGCTGCGCGCGCTCACCATCGTGGGACCCGTCTTCGAGCCGTATGGGGACGAGACTGTCCGGGCACGCGAAGTCGCGGAGTGGCAGGACTGGCTGGCTTCCAGCCGCGCCCGCCTGCAATTCGATTCAGCAGCCGGAACCTATGTGGTCCGCTGACGCCCGCCGGAGCCACGTCCGGCGTGCCGTCCTGCTTGGCGCGACGGCGGTCGCCCTTGCCGCAGCCATGGTGTCCGTGGCTCCGGCCGTGCGCGCGAATACCGGGTACGACCCGGCAACGCACACAATCACATTCCACCTGCTGTTCCACGGTCCCGGTGCCGACGGCCTGACCGTGACGGGCTGGCTTCGGACGCTCCAGAACTGGTACGACGCTCCGCCCTTCTCGGACCACGGCATCAAGGTCAGGTTCGACTACCGGAGCCAGCGCGACAAGGCAGACACCTGCCCCGAGGACCGGCATTGCATCCTGGTCCTTGACGTCCCGCCGGGCACGGTCAGCAACTCTGGTTGCTCAGGTCCGAGCGCGCCTGTCGGCCAGCAATGGTCGGGCGGTCGTCTCTCGAAAGTCCTCTGCGTCTTCTACAAGGACTCTGCGGACGAGACGATCCTGCACGAGTTCGGCCACCTGCTGGGTTTCCCGGACCGGTACGTCCGCGACGCTGCCGGCAACGTGCAACGCGATCCGACTCGGCCGGATGACATCATGAACTACGCCCAGCCAGGCAAGAAACACCAGGTCGACGACATCGAGGCGCTGCTCGCCGCCATGGGCGCCGCCACGGTGACGCCGGAGCCCACGCCGGCGACGACCTCGACCGAGCCCACACCCGAGCCAACGCCCGAAGCCACGCCAGGGCCGACTGCTGAGCCCACTCCGTCGCCCCGGCAGTTCGCGCTTTCGGGCTCGTTCACGCTCATCGGCGTTGATGTCCCCTGCAACACGAGCAAGGCCCCGATCACCGGAGGCCCGATCACGATCACGGTCGACTTCGCCGGGACGGCGTTCGGCCGGCTCGATGGGACCGGGTCTGGCACGCGCCAGGCGACGTGCAACGACGACGCGGGGACGATGGCCTGGAGCCAGAAGTACGGCGGCGCCTTCTCCGGATCGATTGATCCGAAGACCGGTTCGCTCACACTCCGGGGAACGTTGACGGGAGGCGAGGTCATCGCCTATTCGAACTGCACGCACGCCGGCGAACCGATGGACTGTCCCACCTACACCGGCGGCCCGTACACGTTCCCGTTCCGGATCGAGGGGGTCGTCGACCCTCAGACGGGTAACGCGCTGGGTACCTTCATTGTCGAGAACCTGACACCGGAGCCACTCGGCAACTGGTCTGCCTCACCGTAGTTCGCGCCCTCGTCGCCGGCGCAACTCGGTCGTCCGCAGGGCTCGTCGGCTGGCGCCCTGCCGTTTCGGTCACCCAGTCGTGGTGTGACTGCAACGTGCCCGGTCACCGGCCGTCCAACGGTTGCCGCGGCCTCGTCACGCAGGACTCCGGCCGGCGTCCGGGTTGAATCCGCCGTCTCGGGCGTCTACCAGTCACCCCATGGGCAGGTGGCGGTCCCGGGCCGGTTCTGCGGCTACTGCAGTCACGGTGTGCGTAGGTGGTGGCCGCGGCGCTTCATGGCCCCCGGCGTTTCGTGGTCAGCGGAAT
>JANPDJ010000038.1:0-6536 GCA_031431395.1 Chloroflexota bacterium
CCGGGTGGCCTGGGCATCGACCTACCTGCGAGCGGCTCTTCTCCTCACCAGCACAGGGCGAGGCCGGTTCAGGATTACGGAGCGCGGATCATCGGTGCTGGCGACGAACCCAAAGCGGATCGACATCAAGTACCTGATGCAGTTCCCGGAGTTCAAGGCGTCCCGCGACGGGTCAGTCAAGTCGGCCGAAGACGCCAGTCCTGTGGATGTCAATAGTGTTCAAACGCCCGAGGAGGCGTTCGAGGCCGGCTACCAGAGCATCCGCGCCGCCATCGAGCAGGAGCTGCTGATGCGGGTGAAGGCCGCGAACCCGACGTTCTTCGAGCAGCTCGTGGTCAACCTGCTCGTGGCGATGGGCTATGGCGGATCCCAGGCCGACGCCGGCAGGGCCATCGGACAATCGGGGGACGGTGGGATCGACGGCGTGATCAAGGAGGACCGCCTCGGCCTGGACACCATCTACCTCCAGGCCAAACGGTGGGAGGGGAAGGTTGGTCGGCCGGTCGTCCAAGCCTTCGTCGGCAGCCTCGCGGGCCAGCATGCCCGACGCGGGGTGCTCATCACCACCTCGGACTTTTCGACGGAAGCACGCGCGTACGTCCAGGGAATCGAGCAGCGGATCATCCTGATCGACGGTCAGGAGCTCGCACGACTGATGTTCGAGTTCGGCGTCGGTGTCACGCCCGTCGGGTTGCCCTACGTCCTCAAGCGTGTCGACCTCGACTTCTTCTACGACGTGTAGGACGAGCCCGGCTATGCACCCCGTGCTACACTGAACCCGTGTAGCACGGGTATTGGTGACGATGGCGAACCTCACGATCACCTTCGACGAGCGGCTCCTGAAGCAGGCACGGATCCGCGCCCTCGAGGATGGAACCTCGGTCAACGCCCTCCTTCGCGCCTACCTGGAGCGCTATGCGGGCGCGGGCGACTCGGACGAGGCGCTGGGGGAATTCGCGCGTCTCGCCCGCCGAAGCTCGGCTAGCAGCGGCCCCGCCGGTCGCACCTGGACGCGCGACGAGGTCCATGACTGAGCCGATCTTCGTCGACACGAATGTCTGGGTCTACGCGGTGGATGCCGCAGACCCGGACAAGCGCGCCCTAGCGTTTGCCGTCATCGCGCCGGCACCTGGTCGCGATCTCGTGATCTCGACGCAGGTCCTGACGGAGTTCTATGCCGTCGTCACCCGCAAGCTGGCCGTCCCACTGCCGGCGGAGGACGCCGAGGCCATGGTCCGCCAGCTATCGGCCCTGCCGGTGGTCGCGATCGACGCCTCCCTTGTCGTCTCGGCGGTCGCTGGGAGCCGTGACTGGCAGGTGTCAATCTGGGACGCCCTGATCCTTCGCGCAGCCGCTGTGGCCGGGTGCCGGCGAGTCCTCAGCGAGGATCTCGCAGACGGCGCGACGTACGGCTCCGTCGTGATCGAGAACCCCTTCGCAAATCCTCGCTGACATCGGGCACCGCCTGATCGGATCAGCAGGCCCACACCCGGCCGGGGATTCTTGTACATCGCTACCGATATCCAGCCGTTGCGGGGTATGCTGTCGAGCCTTCCGGCCCTGTCGGCGAACTGCGCAAGGGCCGACGGTGTACCGATGGACCGGCGTCCTCGAATTCGAGGCCCCGCCGCCGAGTAGCGAAAGTCGAGGACATATCGCACATGGCGCTGAGCCGGGCTGAGGTTGCCCGACTGGAAGCCGAGGTCGCGGCAGCTCGTTCGGTCGGACGGGTCGCGGATCGCGCGCTGCCCGTCGCTACGCGAGAGCGCCCTCGCCACGAGTTGCTGCGTGCACTGAAGTTCCGCCTCCTGGACGAGGTCACCATCGGCCGCGATCCGAAGTTCGACCTCGCCAATGCGGCGGGTATCCGCGCCAGGGTCACGGACATCGTTGACCGGGTCGGCCTGCGCCAGTTCGCGATGACGCGCGAGGAGCGGCTCCGCCTCATCGACGAGATGCTCGACGAGGCCACGGGCTTCGGGCCGCTCGAGCCGCTCCTCCACGATGACTCGATCACCGAGGTCATGGTCAACGGCCCGAACCATGTGTACATCGAACGGCGCGGAAAGATCGAGCGGATCGACGTCGTCTTCCAGAACGACGAGCACGTCCGGCGCATCATCGACCGGATCATCACCCCCATCGGGCGGCGCATCGATGAGATGAGTCCACGGGTCGACGCCCGGCTTCCCGATGGCTCCCGCGTGAACGCCGTCATCGCCCCGCTTTCCCTCGTGGGGCCGGTCATCACCGTCCGGAAGTTCTCGGCCAAGCCGTTCACGGTGAACGACATGATCGGCTTCGGTACCGCCACAGCCGAGATGTTCGACTTCCTGAAGGCCTGCATCGCTGCCCGCCTGAACGTGTTCGTCTCCGGGGGCACCGGCTCGGGCAAGACGACGTTGCTCAACGTGCTGTCCTCGTTCATCGGCGAGGATGAGCGGATCATCACCATCGAGGATGCGGCCGAGTTGCAGCTGCGCCAGCCCCATGTCGTCAGGCTCGAGGCGCGACCGCCGAGTCTTGAGGGACAGGGCGAGATCACGATCCGCAATCTGTTGCGCAACGCGCTGCACATGCGTCCCGACCGCATCATCGTGGGTGAGTGCCGCAGCGGCGAGGCGCTGGACATGATCCAGGCCATGACGACGGGGCAGGAGGGCTCCCTCTCCACCGGGCACGCGAACACCCCGCCGGACATGCTGCGGCGCCTTGAGACGATGATTCTCATGACCGGCTACGAACTGCCGCTGCGGGCGATTCGCGAGCAGGTTGCCTCCGCCGTCGATCTGATCGTCCATACGGCGCGCCTCAAAGACGGCACCCGCAAGATCGTCAACATCACGGAGATCTACGGGATCGAGGACGACGACATCCTCACCCAGGACATCTTCGCCTTCGAGCAGACCGGCGTTCAGGACGGAAGGATCGAGGGCACACTCAAGCCGACCGGCCACCGCCCCACGTTCATGAGACGGTTCGAGGCGCACGGGATCGACCTGCCGCCCGGGGAATTCGGCATCCCGCCGGAAGACCTCACGCGATCAGGTCCGTCCCTCCAGACGAAGCAGCGGTGGGGCGCCACGGAAGCGGTCGAGCCGGACAGGGCGGTCACTCCCACGGTGGGTCAGGGTCGCGCCGTCGCGGCCGGGGGCATGGTCTACGTCTCATCGATCGGACCCGTCGACCCCGATACGGGCCGCGTCGTTGGTGACGCCATCCAGGAGCAGACGGCCCAGTGCCTCCGCAACCTGAAGGCGCGGCTTGAGGCCGAGGGCAGCTCGATCGACAAGATCGTCTGGGCAAACTGGTCGCTGCGTGAGCCGGCAGAGTTCGATGCGTTCAACGAGGAATGGGTGCGCTGGTTCCCCGGCGACGGGCCACTTGGACAGGGCACGCTGATGCCTCCGCTGCAACGCCGCGCCGGTTTCCGGATCTCCATCGGGGTGATCGCCGAGGCCTAGCGAGGTCGTCGCCGAATTCGATCATCCGACGCTTGCGTCGTGGTCGCCGCAAAATGGTCTGCGATGAATGACACCGGGCCGGTGCGTGCCGGCACCTCCGCCAGGACCTCGACGTTCCTGTTCACGGACATCGAGGGGAGTACGCGGCTCTGGCAGGAGCAGCGCGACGCGATGGCCGTTGCGCTGGAAGCCCACGACGCCCTGCTCCGGACGGCCGTGGAGCGGTCCGGCGGCACAGTGGTGAAGACGACCGGCGACGGGATGCTGGCTTCCTTCGACCGGCCCGAGGCGGCGCTCACGGCTGCCGTCGAGGCCCAGCTGGCGTTCGGTGCGCACGCGTGGCCCTTACCGCGGCCCCTGATGGTGCGAATGGCAGTCCATTCGGGCAGCGCCGACACCAGGGATGGCGACTTCTTTGGACCCGCCCTCAACCGGGCAGCGCGCCTCCTCGCGATCGGGCATGGCGGACAGGTGCTGGTGTCGGGAACGACGGCCGCCCTCGCGGCGGACGATCTCCCGTCCGGCTCGGAATTGATCGACCTGGGCGAGCACCGGCTGCGCGATCTCGACCGCCCGGAGCATGTCTGGCAGCTTGTCGCCGCTGGACTGCGGCGCGAATTCCCGCCCCTCCGCTCCATGTCGCCGCGGGCGACGAACCTCCCGCTGGAGGCCACCTCGTTCGTCGGGCGCGAGCGGGAGCTGGCCGACATCGCCCGGCTGCTTGCGACGAGCCGCCTCGTGACCCTGGTGGGCGTCGGCGGCACGGGCAAGACGCGACTCGCGCTGCAGGCCGCGGCAGATCAAATCGATCGCCAGCGTGATGGCGCCTGGCTCGTGGAGCTGGCCCCGCTCGCCGACGCGGACCTCGTCCCGGCGGAAATCGGGCGAGCACTCCGGGTCCAGGCGGCGGGCGGCCAGTCCTCGCTCGACGCACTCGTGGACTACCTGCGTTCGAAGCAAGTGCTCCTGATCCTCGACAACTGCGAGCACCTCATCGGCACCGTGGCCGATGTTGCGCACCGCCTGCTCGGCAGTTGTCCCGCCCTCAGCGTCCTGACGACGAGTCGCGAGCCCCTCGGTGTCGACGGGGAGTCGCTCTTCGCCGTGCCGTCGCTCGCACTGCCACCGCCGATGGAAGAGCACGCCGGGCGGCCCGTGGTGGACCAGGGGGCGCTCGATCGCGCGGGCCGGTCAGAGGCCGTCTCCCTCTTCGTCGAACGCGCCCGCGCGACCCTGCCGGACTTCGGCCTCGACCGGTCGAACGTCGCCGCCGTGGTGGAGATCTGCCGGCGCCTCGACGGCATCCCCCTTGCTCTCGAGTTGGCAGCTGCCCGGGTCAATGTGCTCTCCGCCGACGAGATCGCGCAAGGCCTCGGGGACCGGTTCCGCCTGCTGACCGGCGGACGACGGACAGCGGTGCCACGGCAACGCACGCTGCAGGCGCTCATCGACTGGAGCTGGGGCCTGCTCGAGGACGACGACCGCCGGCTGATGCGAAGGCTCGCTGTCTTCGGCGGGGGCTGGACGCTCGAATCGGCGACGGCGGTCACGTCAGAACCGAGCGCGGACCGGGGCGACGCGCCCGCGGCGAGGAGCGACGGGGCCGACCGGCTCGCGACGCTCGACGGCCTCGGACGCCTCGCCGATCGCTCGCTGATCGTCGTGGACCATGCCGGCTCCACGCGCTACCGGATGCTGGAGACGATCCGCCAGTACGCGGCCGATCAGCTGGCTGCCAGCGGCGAGACCGTCGCGCTCCGTGACCGTCACCTCGCCGTCTTCCGGCGGCTGGCGCTGGACGCGGCCCAGGGCCTCGCGGGGCCCGAGATGCCGGCCTGGCTGGCGAGGCTCGACGGCGAGATCGACAACCTTCGGACGGCAATCGACTGGGCGGGGGAGGCCCACCCCGAGGCCGCGCTCGAGATGTGCATCGCGATGGTGCGTTACTGGCTGTCCCGCACGATGGGCTCGGAGGGGCGGGACCGGATGCTCGGGGCGGTGTCTCGCGTGCGGGCTCTGCCCGGGGCCGAGGTCGAATTCGCAGCCCGGACGCGATCGAGCCTGGTCGCGCATGCGCTCTCGGCCGTGGTTGTCATCGGCGCGATGGGCGGCCGCGGATACGATGCCCCCCTCGCCGACGAAACGGTCGCAATCGCTCGCAACTCGCGCGACCCGGCCGCGATTGTGGACGCCATCGTTGCGTGGCTCATCGGCGTGAACTGGGTGGCGAAGGTCGGCCAGGGCGGTGACTGGCGTGCGGCCGCCGATGAGGCATTGACCATCGCGACCGAGCTCGGGGACTGGGCGCGCCTTACACGCGTCCAGACGTCGCTTGCGATCATCGAGGCGCCGCTCGACATGGCCTCAGCTGAGCGCTGGCTTGAGCGGGCGAGCGAGTCGGCCCAACACTCCGGCAACGCACAGGAGCTCGGGTCGGTCCTTCAGACCCGCGGGCGCGTGGCGAGCCGCACCGGCCGCCTGGCGGAGGCGCAGGGCTGGTTTCGTCAATCACAGGCCCAGTTCCAGGCGATCGGCGACCGGCGGTTCGCGCTCTCTGCCCAGAGTGAACTCGCCCATGCCCTGCGACGCGAAGGCCGGATCGATGAGGCTGAGGCGGAGTACCGCGAGTCGATCCCTGGCTGGCAGCAGAGCGGCAACCGCGGGGCGGTCGCCAACCAGCTGGAGTCGTTCGCTGCTCTCGCGCAGGCCCGTGGGGACGGCGTCCGGGCGGCACGCCTGTTCGGCGCCGCCGAGGCGCTCCGCGAGACCGCCGGAGCCGCCATGACCGAGGTCGAACGCGACGACTACGACGCCGAGGTCCTCCGGTTGCGAGACCTGCTTGCCGCAACGGCATTCGACGCCGCGTGGGCCGATGGCCGTCGCCTGACCTCGGACGAGGCCGTCGCACTCGCGTTCGGAGCCTGAGCTCGCCCCCCTCGACCGCGGCCGGCGGCCGTCAACCGCGTGTTCGGGGGAGGCAGGCGCCGGCGCGCTCCGCCGGTCGTTCTTGCGCCAGCGTCCGCCGGATCAGGCCTACGCGGTCAGTGTCGGAAGGGCCGACGCCGGCAGGCG
>JANPDJ010000039.1:0-1874 GCA_031431395.1 Chloroflexota bacterium
CGAGGGCCTCCTCGCTCAGTTCGACGGCGCCCGTCAGGCCCACCGTCCGGACCTGGCCCACGAGCGGGTGATCCAGCAGGCTGCCGAGTCCGGCCGTGAGGGCCGGGGCCAGGCCACGGACGCGCGCGACCAGCTCCTCCCGCTCGATGATGTCGAGGTTGGCCATCGCGGCCGCGGCGCCTGCGGCATGCCCCGAGTAGGTATAGCCGTGGCGGAAGATGGCACCCGTTGGCTCCGTCCAGAACGGGGCCGCGACGCGCGGTCCCACGAACACGCCGCCGAACGGGATATAGCCCGAGGTGATCCCCTTGGCGAACGTGATCATGTCCGGCTGGATGCCGTACTTCGTGGTTCCGAACATCTCGCCGGTTCGGCCGAAGCCCGTGACCACCTCGTCCGCGATCAGCAGCACGCCGTGCTCGCGACAGATGCGGTTGACATCGGCCCAGTACCCATCGACCGGCGGAATGACCCCACCGGCAGCGATGACCGGCTCGCCGATGAATGCCGCGATCTGGTCGCCGTGATCCTCGAACAGGCGCGCGAGGGCGGACGCGTCGTTGGCCGGGACGTGCTCCACGGCTTCCACGATGGGGCCCCCGTAGCCCTGACGGTTGCCCGCGATGCCCGCCAGGGACGTCCCGAAGGCCGCCATCCCGTGGTACGAGAACTCGCGGCTCACGATGATCCGCCGCTCTGGCTGGCCCATCACATCCCAGTAGCGGCGCGCCAGCTTGGCGGCCGTGTCCACCGATTCCGATCCCCCGGAGGTGAAGAAGACGACGGCGTCCGAGATGGGCGCCATGGCGGCGAGGCGGTCGGCCAGTTTCACCGTGGGCGCCGTGGCAAAGACACCGAAATTGGAGTACGCGGCAAGGCGCCGCATCTGCGCGGCTGCTGCGTCGGCGATCTCCCCGCGGCCGTGGCCGACGTTGCAGTACCAGAGTCCGGCGGCGGCATCGAGGTAGCCCCGGCCGGAGGAATCCCAGACGCGCACGCCGTCGCCGCGCTCGATCACGATTTCGTTCGTGGCGACGGTGTGCATATCGGCGAACGGGTGCCAGAATTTGGTTGGCATTGTGGGGGACTCCGCGGCTGAGCTGGGCGGGATGCAGCCCGTAGCGTACCTGTCGAAGTCGAGGGTCACGACTGTCCGCCACGTCTCCTTCGAGGAGCCTCATGCGTGGGAACTGCGAGGAATCCAGGTCTGCCTTCCCGGCGAGATAGCCCGGTCGCTTGGCCAGCGCCATGAACGCGCCCGATCGGGAGTTGTGATTCTGGTTCGGACTCAGCCGATCTTCTTCGCCGATCGACGAGTCGACCCGTAGAACTCCTCCCTGGAGAGCCCGAGCTGATCGGTCACCAGATGCTTGAGCGTTGGGCCCGAGACCGGATTCCATTTCACGTCGACCACGCCCACGCGGCGCGTCTTCGGATTCACCCAGGCTTGGTGCGTACCGCGCGTCCGATCGTGCAGGAATCCGAGTGCCCGCAGGCATTCCCCGATCTCATCGGCGGTGAGCCGTGGCCACGCCTTGGGCAACTCGGCGGATCAGAACTGCACTGCTCGCGTAAGAACCCTGGCCGGCTGCAGTCGCAGGCGAGACGTCGCGATCTTGAGCCAGAGCTCCGCGCGGCGTTTCACCGACAGTCTGCGGTCGAGCTGCTCGACCCAGCCTCGCGACATTACCGTGCCGGCATACGTGTGGACGGCCTCGAGGAGGCCCGAGAGCGCCTCTTCCGGAGTTCGGCCCTCGCTCATCAGCGCGAACTGGACGGATTCGGCTACCCAGCGGTCGTCCTGCGGGTACACGTAGATCCGGATCCGAATCTCGCGGTCGAAATGGATCTGGGTCTTGCCGCGCTTGCCTGCC
>JANPDJ010000040.1:0-31477 GCA_031431395.1 Chloroflexota bacterium
ATCGAGATGGCAACGAACAGCCCGCCAACAATCACGCCGAGCTACTCGGGCCTCGCCGGCGGCGACCTCGCTCCGGCCACGCTGCCCACGTGCTCGACAACCGCGACCAGTTCCTCCCCGGTAGGTGACTACCCATCGACCTGCTCGGGCGCCTCCGACTCGAACTACACGATTGGGTACACCGCCGGCAATGTCCACGTCGCCGCGGCCGCGTTGGGCATCACGGCATCCGGTGGCAGCATGGTCTACGGTGGAGTACCGCCGGTGATCACTCCCAGCTATTCGGGCCCAACTCCGACCACTCCACCAACCTGTTCCACCACGGCCACGAGCGCCTCCAACGTGGGTCTGTACCCATCTTCCTGCAGCGGAGCGGCCCTCATGAACTACGCGATCGGCTATACGGCAGGTTCGGTCTCCGTGACGCCGGCCCCTCTTACGATCACGGCTGCCAGCGCCACGTTGCGGTTCGGCAGCAACCCCCCGGACATTCGTCCCAGCTATACGGGACTGAAGAACGGCAACCTGGCACCGTCCACGCCGCCAAGCTGCTCCACCACGGCGACCGCCACGTCGCCCGTCGGCACGATCTGGCCGACTACCTGCAGTGGGGCGGCGGACGCCAACTATGCCATCTCGTACGTCGCCGGCACCCTGACCGTGGTCGCCGGTAACAGTCCGCCAGCCTGCACGAACAAATCGGCTAACACCTCGATGAACGCCACCGGGACCGGCCAGCTTGCCTGTACGGACCCGGACTTCAACGTTCTCCACTACGTGCTCGTCACGGGCACGGCGCACGGGACCGTGACCGTCTCGGATTCCGGCATCTGGAAGTACACACCGGCCACCGATTACCTGGGCACCGACTCCTTCACCTTCAAGGCTAATGACTCCCTGCTTTCGTCCAATACGGCCACGTTCACGCTGACGGTCGAGCCGGACCCCACGGCCCACAACGACGTGGCCTCCGTTCACCAGGGGAGCGGCCCCAGGGTGATCGCCGTGCTGGCAAACGACGTCGACAGCGACCCCGGTGACCACTTGTCCATCACCGCCGTCACGCAGGGCGCCAACGGCGCCGTCGCCATCTCCGCGAACGGACTGACGCTCACCTATGACCCGACAGGGTCGTTCCTGGGGACGGACAGCTTCTCGTACACGATCACGGACGATACGAACCGGACGAGTACCGCCTTCGTCCAGGTGAAGGTGGTGCCTGTCAAGCCGGTCACCACCACCCCGGTCGTGACAATCGTCGCGCCCAGCGGTCTGGGCGCCGTCACGGTGCCTGTGCGCGTCACGTGGAACATTTCGGATCCGGGTACGGGGCTGAAGCGCTACGAGCTCCAGGAACTCCGCAGCGGAGGCAGCTGGACCACCATCCCGCTAGCGAGCCTGACGACGCGGAGCGCCACGCGGAATCTGCGATTCGGCGGCAGCGTCCGATATCGCGTGCGAGCGGTCGATACGGCCAATCACATCGGGGCATGGGCCACCGGGCTCCTGACTACGCCCGCGCTGAACCAGGAAACGTCCGCCGCCATCCGCTACGCGGGCACCTGGAAGACCGGCACGGCCAGCGGGCTCTCGGGTGGACACTCGCGCTACTCGGGCGCGGGCGGGGCCACCGCCACCTACACGTTCACAGGCGTCGGCATCGGCTGGGTCAGCCAGTTGGGCCCCCGGCTGGGCACTGCGACGGTGTTCGTGGACGGGACGCTCGTCAAGGTAGTGAACCTGCGATCCACGACCGCTGCAACCAGACGATTCGTGTTCAGCAAGAGCTTCTCCACGAGGGGCACTCATACCATCAAGATCGTCGTGCTCGGCGCTCCCGGCGGCGCCAGGATCGACGCGGACGCGTTCGCCGTACTGAAGTAGGGCACACCGGCCGGGCTCTCCGGAGGGACAAACGCCGCATGACCACAGCCACCGTCGATGGATTTCTTGCCGGCCTGCCGGCCGACCAGCGCGCTGCCCTGCAACGCCTCCGGGAAGAGATCCATGCGGCCGCACCCGACGCTACTGAGACGGTCGCGTACGGGGTACCGGGCTTCCGCCTGGACGGCCGCTACCTGTTGGGCTTCGGTCCAGCGAAGAACTTCTGCTCGCTCTACGCGGGCAGGGCCCCCATCCAGGCGCTGGCCACCGAGCTCACCGGCTATCGACTGAGGACGGGGACCATCAGCTTCACGCTCGATGCTCCGCTTCCCGGGGACCTGGTGAGGAAGATCGTCGAGGTTCGCGTGGCGGAGCACCGCGGGCGCTGAAGAGGGCGCTCACCGGCAGATGTTCACCCGCCTGCGCGGGGCCCAGACCGGACGGAGCGCGGGTCCCTATTCAGGCGCCGCGTCCTGCGGCTCGAATCCAAGGAGGCGCCGCGCTCCGTCCAGTGACCAGAACTGGCGCGGGTTGTTCGAGATGCCGTACACCACGGCCCACCGAACCGGGGCGTCGATCCCGCGCGCGATGAGTTCCGCGGCGTCGCGACGGCTGAGCCACGTGGCCCGGATGCGCTGCCTGCGCTGCTCCGGCGTCAGCGCTTCGAGCGGTTCCGGTACGCCCTGCCCGCGGGCATCGTCGTCGGCCCGCACGGTGCCGATCCGCAGGCACACGGCCGTCAAGCCGCGTCGCTCCACGTAGTAGCTCGCCAGTGCCTCGCCAAAGACCTTCGAAACCCCGTACAGCGAATCCGGCCGAAGCTCGGCGGACTCGCCGAAGACCCGCGGATCGTCCAGCGCGTAGAGGTCCGGCGCATTGTCGATCTCGTCCATGCCGATCACATGGTTGGATGACGCGTAGACGACCCGCGAAACCCCGCTCCGGGCGGCCGCCTCGAAGACGTTGTACGTCCCGACGAGGTTGTTGGGGAGGATGTCCTCCCACGGCGTTGAGACCGAGATCGACGCCGCCAGGTGCACCACCGCCTCGATCCCGTCGAACGCGGGCAGGATCGCATCGAGATCCGTGATGTCCGCCGCGAAACTCGGAAACGGCGCGGGCCCCAGCGTGAGGGAGCGGATGTCGTACCGGTCGGCGAGGAACTCGCGCACGGCGGTGCCGATGGTCCCCTCGGCACCGGTTACCAGGACGCGCTTCGCTCGGGCATCGGTCATGGCCTGCATTCAATCATGGACGGAGTTCGACCGCGCGCGCCGTGCAGGGGCGCCCTGGCGGGAGCGTGTGGACGACGGTCATGGGCTTGCTGGCGATCTTCAGAGGACCGGGCGCCCACGCAAGGGCGCCGCGATCTGAAACCTGCGCTCGTGTCAGCCCGGAACGTCTATCCTCCCGCGATGCCCCTGCCGCCGCATCCATCCACGCCGCCCGCAGACCCGCGCATCGTCTCTCAGGCACTGGTCGAGCTGTTCGAAGCGCACGCGACTGACCGTGACGGCCGGATCCGCGTGGAGGACCTGCTGAGCGCGGCGTCCGCGGCGGCCGGAGAGGCCTGCATCGCGGCCGCCGGCGAGATCGATCCGGCGGCTCACGCGTTCACCCCCGGTGCCGTCGTGATGTCGGACCGGGTCAACACGATCCTGGCGGCGGACACCACGGACTGGTCCGGGGTGGGGGAGAGCGTCTTCGGGATCATCCGGGCCGGCGCCCTCGCGAACGGCTATGCGGCCGACGAGTGCCCGTCGCTGGAGGGCGTGTTCCGGGGTTTCGCGGCCGGCATCGCGGGCAGCGACGGGCCGGGCTGGGGTTTCGGTCCCCTGGGTGTGCCGGCGGACAACCGGCCGCGGATCGCGCCGCTCAGGGACGCGTACGAGTTGCGTCCGGGCGTGAGGGCCCTCTTCGCCGCGCACGGCATCCCGACGGCAGATTGGCCCGGCATCTGCGCCCTGGCGCTCGTCACGGAGCTCGCCCGGGTCCGCGAGGCGATCGACCACCGGATCGCGCTCCGGCTCGTCCTCGAAACGGTCAACGGGCTGGCCAAGACGGCTCCCGTGACCGACGAGGCGCTGCGGACAGGTTCTGCCGACAGCCCGACCGAGCCTCCGCCCGCGTAGGACGCTTCTGCGGGGCAGCGAACCGGTCGCTGGCAGCCCTGATCGGGCGCGGTCATCCAGAGCAGTCGAGAGGGACGCTCCTCAGGGATTTGGGATGCCGAGCAATCGGGCGGCCGTTCCGGACATGATCATTCGAAGATCGTCCGGACCCAGGAAATCGAGGTACTTCTCGATGTATTCGCGGCTCTGGCGGTACGTGCAGAACCGGTTCTGGAATGGCATGTCCGTGCCCCAGAGGAGCCGGTCGCTGCCGACGTTCCGGACCATCGCCTCCATCGTGGGCCACGTTTCGCGCCAGGGGTAATCCCACCAGTCGCCGATCCGGATCGGAAAGCTCACCTCAAGGTGCAGGTTCGGATTCTGGAACGGCTCCCAGATCCGGTCCGGCAGCGAGATCCCGTCGCCTTCCCGAAAGACGCGCCACGGGAAGCCGTGAGTGAGGCTGCAGACGGTGTCCGGGTAGCGCGCCATCCAGCGCTTGAGGATTTCGAGTTCGTGGAGGTAGGCCTCGCGCTTGTCGGCGATGTCCGGGTTCGGCAGAAGCGTGAAGAAGATCGGGACGCCGAGCTTCGTGATCGCCTCCCAGAACGGGCGGTAGAACCCGTCATCCCAGGGCTCACGCGTGTACCGATACGCGTAGTAGGTTGAGAACTTGATCGCGTGGAGGCCGAAGCCCTTGATCGCCTCGGTGACTTCGCGGATCACCGCATCCGGCTCGGTGCGAATTCGCCATTCGTCGACCGGGGCCATTGACCGCAGCCGGTCCGGGTAGCGTCGGATGCAGTCCGCCAGGTACGCGACGTCCCGGCCCAGCATCAGTTCCACGTGCATCAGCGCGACATCCACCCCGGCGTAGTCCATCTCGGCGATGCAACTCGCGGCGTCGAAGGCCGTGTCGTGGAGGTTGGGCGGGAGATAGTGCTTGGTGAAGTCCTCGCCGTCCTTCGTCCAGACAACACGGTGATGGACGTGATCGACGCGGAAGTTCACGTCTGCCAGGAACCACGGCGGTTCGCCGTTCGGGTCCAGCATCGTCGTCTCGGACGACGCCGGGGCCCGGTCCCGCACCCGGAACGCCGGCTGCTGATGACCAGCATGGCCCCACTGCGCCACCCGCAAATGCTCGGGCACGCTCGGATGCCCGGCCAGCGCGTCGAGAGCCGGGAAGCAGTACACGTGGGCATCGATGATCACGGCCGATCCTCCTGGCGCCGAACCACTTCAGTGCCTGGCGAGGCGAGACGCGGGTCAGCCGTCGCGCTGCGTGGGGTCCTTGATCGGGGTGGGCAACTGGATGACGGTGCCGTCCAGCATCCGGGCCGTGTACGGGGCGACACCGCGGACCAGCATCCCGTAGCCGGGCTGAGCCGGGTTGTACGGCGACAGCTGGACATTGTCCGCGGCGCGGTACTGGATGATCATCGCGCTCCGGGGCTTGACCCCGCGATTTGCCGTCGAGCTGTGCAGCATGTTGCAGTGGTGCATCTCCACGCCGCCGGCCGGGGAGGTGACGCTCACCCAGCGGGACTCGTCGGGGATGACGCTCTGGTCCCGGAGCTGGCTCGAGAACGCCCCGTCGGCGGCGAACATGTGCTCCAGGGGCCCCAGCTTGTGGATGCCGGGAATGACCCTCAGGCAGCCGTTCTCCTCGGTCGATTCGTCGATGTGGACCGCCACCGCCACCAGGTCGTAGTTCGCGTGGGGGAAGAACGGGTAGTCCTGGTGCCACTCGAAGCGGGCATGATGGCTGGCCGGCGGCTTGAGGTTGAGCTTCGTGTGGTGGACCGCGATGTTCGGCCCGACGAGGTTCTCCACCTGGTCGAGGATCTTCGGGTTGAACACCAGGTCCATGAACGCCTTGTGATGCGCGATGGGGTTGAAGATGCGCCGGACATGGCGCTCACCCGTGGCGGATCGCGTGAACGAGAACTTCTCCGACGTTGTCAGGGCGTCCCGACCGCCGAGGACCGCCACTTCGTCCGGCACCCGTGCGGCCTCGTACAGCAGTTCGTCCAGCGCCGTCCGGAGGACGGCCACTTCGGACCGGTCCAGCAGGTCCGGGAACGTGAGGTACCCCGTCTCTTCGTAGCGGGCCCGCCGATCGGCCGCCGTTATCGGCTGGGTCGTGGTCGCCATCGTCCGACTCCTGTTCGCAGGTGCGCTCGTTCGCCAACCCGACACGGACTTCTGTCGTCGATGCGAAGTATCCACGCGCGCCCGGATGGCGGGCGATACTGATGCCTCCCCGCATGCTCCGACGATCCCGGCCGGGCAGGAGAAGTAGTGACTTGGCCGATCTCATCCTCACCGTTGGTGGCGTGTCGTACGCCTGGATCGATTCCTGGGCGCAGCTGCCCGACACTGCGAGTCGCCGCCTGGGCTGGGCCCACCACGGAATAGCCGTCACCGGGAACGGTGACATCGTGACGTTCCACCCGGGAGACTCCACGGTCATGGCGTTCGCGGCCGACGGGAGCCTGCTCCGATCATGGAGCGCACCGGTCATGGACGCACACGGGATCACCGTTGTTGCCGATGGCGCGGCCGAATACCTCTGGATCGCGGATCCGGGGGCCAAGCGGGATCCCGCCATCGGCTACCAGTACGAGCCCGGCCCACGGCGCGGACAGGTCCTGAAGTTCGAAACGTCGGGGACGCCGCTTCTTGGGCTCGCAAGGCCGCCGGTGGACGTGTATCGCAGCGGGACCTGGTCGCCCACGTCCGTCGCCGTGTTCGAGGAACGCCACGGTGGCACCGGCGACGTCTGGGTGGCGGATGGGTACGGAGAGAGCCAGGTCCACCGCTACGCGAAGGACGGGCAGTACCTCAGTAGCCTGACCGGGGCCGAAGGCCGCGCCGGCAGGTTCGACTGCCCGCATTCGGTGTTCGTCGACACGCGGAAGACCGATCCGGAGCTGTACATCGCCGACCGGACCAATCGCCGGATCCAGGTGTACGACCTCGATGGCCGGTTCAAGCGGGCATTCGGACAGGATTTCCTCACGAGCCCCAGCGCGATTGCCGTCTCCGGCGACCTGATGATCGTGGCGGAGCTCTACGGGCGGCTGGCCATCATCGACCGCGACGACCGCCTGCTGGGCTACGTCGGCAGCCACCCGGTCATTGCGGTCTCGGCCGACGCGGCAGCCACGGAACTGCCGGGCTGGCCGAACCGGCTCGGGCCCGGCGGAGGACCGGTGCGACCCGCGGACCTCGCGCCGGGAGCGTTCAACAGCCCGCACGGCGTTGCCGTGGACGGGCGCGGGGACCTCTACGTCGTCGAGTGGATGATCGGCGGCCGGTACACGAAACTCGTGCGGACTACAGCGACATCGGGCTGATCAGCTGGAAGTAGTTGTCGTCGGGATCCGCAAGCGTGGCGATCCAGGTCCCGGCCGCGCCCTCGAACTCGTAGGGCTCCCGGACGACAATGGCACCGGCCGCCTGGAGGCGCGCGAAATCGGCCTTCACGTCGGCGCTCTCGATGTTCACGATCAACCGGCCCGGCTGGCTGTTCCTGCCGTGCACCTGGTCGTGCGGGCCCACCGTGATCGCGCCCGTCCCGATGACCCAACCCCGGTAGTCGCCCATGTCCCAGACCGGCTTGCCGAACAGCTTCGTGTAGTACGCGGCGAGGCGCGGCGCATCCTCGGACCCAATCAGCACGTTGTTGAAGTTCATTGGAGCTCCTTCACTAGGTAGGCCCAGAGGGTACTCTCGATGCGTGGAGGGCCGGTGATGATCCGTTGAGCGTCGCGTCGGCAGACGCGTTCGGTGTGCTCGCCAACCCGCTCCGGCGGCAGTTGCTCGTCCACTGCTACCGGATGCTGGGCTCAATCGATGACGCAGAGGACGCGGTCCAGGATGCCCTGGCGCGGGCATGGCAGGGCCGGAACACCTTCCAGCCCACGGTTTCGTTCCGGGCCTGGCTGTACCGGATCGCCACCAACGTGTGCCTGGACGCGATCGAGCGACGCCGGCGGAGTGGTGGTCGTCGCATCGTCATCGGACCGCTGCCGGACGACGAGATTGACTTCGAGGCGATCGCGGAGGACGCCGCGAGCCCGGAGGCACGATATGACGCCCGCGAGTCCATCTCGCTCGCATTCGCGATGGCCCTCCAGCTTCTTCCGCCACGGCAACGCGCGGTCCTGATCCTGCGGGACGTCCTCAGCTGGAGAGCCGCGGAAGTTGCGGAACTGCTGGACCTCAGCGTCCCTGCCGTGAACAGCGCAGTCCATCGCGCTCGAACCACGCTGTCCCGCCAGTACGCGCCCGCCCAATCACGACGGACCGAGTTCTCGCCAATGAGCACTGCCGATCAGCGAGCGCTGCTGGACCTCTACCTGCGGGCCTGGGAGGCAGCTGACATCCCGGGCCTTGTCGCCCTCCTGCGCGACGATGCAGTTCTGGCCATGCCACCCGAAGAGGCGTACGCGGGTCGAGCCGGCATCGCTGCCTTCCTCGCGGAGCAGATCTTCGTGGACGGGCGCCGGAGCCGGCTGATGGCCATCCAGGCCAACGGCGGCCCGGGTTTCGCCGCGTACGCCCGTCGCGGCACCTCCGGCCCGTTTGCCGGTTTCGCGGTGCTGCTCCTGTCGTTGGACGAAGGGGACGTGGCCCGGATTGACGCATTCCGGGACCTGCGGCTCCTGCCGTGGATGGGCCTCCCGGCCGAACTGGCCGAGCTGGCCGACTGAGGTGTCAGGCAGCCCGGGCGCCCATCGCGGGCGACCGTCGCAGTTCGACCAGCGTCCAGATCGCGAACAGCACGTCCAGCGGCGTGAACAGGATGAGGTTCCACGGAGCAAACCCGGCGGCGATGAACGCCGCGAAGAACACCGGCACGGCGAACCGGGTCGCAACGCTGGTGACGAAGATCTCCCGGTATTCGTGCCGCGCCGCGGAGAGGTAGAACAAGCCAAGGAAGATGACCGTCATGCCCACCACCCGGATCCAGACTTCGGTGGCCTGGGGAAGGCCGAAGATCGGCAGCGGGATGTTCGGCACCAGCAGGAGCGTCCCTCCAAGGCCGAAGACGTAGATCGAGTAGTAGAAGATGCTCCGGGCGGCCGGTGTCATGCAGATGCTCCCGTCGGTGCGGTGGGTTGACACCAGTACAACCCCCGGCGGCAGCAAAACTGTTCGGTCCTGCACAATCACGCGGCATGCGAAGGCGTTCGCGGACGCCCGACTGACCCGAAAAGCCAGGACGCCGAATGTCCGATACCACGACCTGGGTCGCACTGCTGCGCGGCATCAACGTCGGCACCGCCAAGCGGGTGGCGATGGCGGACCTGCGCCGCCTCCTCGAGTCCCTCGGCTACGCGGACGTGCGTACCCTCCTCAACAGCGGCAACGCCGTCTTCACCTCACCGGGCCCCGAGTCGGCAGTCGCCCGCGCCGTTGAAACCGCGATCGCCGGCGAACTCCACATGCAGGTCCGGGTGATCGTGCGCTCGGGTTCAGCCCTCGCCGAGGTCGTGGCCGCCAACCCGTTCGCCGCGTCGGGACTCGATCAGAAGCGCCTCGCGGTCACGTTCCTCGACGCGGAGGCGCCGGTTGCCAGATGGCGCGACATCCAGGCCGATGGCTACCTGCCCGACCGCTGGGCGAAGGGCGACCGGTGCGTCTACCTCTACCTGCCGAACGGGTTCAGCGGGTCGAATCTCCCAGACTTCGGGAAAGTGCTCGGGGTGACCGCCACGGCCCGCAACTGGGCGACAACCACCAGGCTCTCGGCGCTGAGCGGCGGCTGACTGTTCCTGGGAATGCTGCCAGCGCCTGCGACGAGCGCTGGCGCTGCCGCGCCGAGTGCCGCCGAACCAGGTCGCGGGTTGACCCGGCGAGCGGCCATGGGGCGAGCGGCTACCCGGGCTTGCGGACCGAAGCCGAGAGCGCGGCCGAGCCTGAGACCGCTCGCACCTCGTCCGCCGCCCGGCCGACGATCGCCGCTGCACCGCCGGTGTCCGGCAAGCCGAACACGACCGCCTCGAGGCGCCCGTACGCGGCCAGCAGCAGCCTGACGAGCCGCTGGACTTCCGTCGGGCGGTGACCCAGCATCACGAGTGTCTTCTCCACCTGGATCGTGTGCTCGCGCATGTGGCTGGACCAGCGACCCAGCCGGAAGCCAAGCGAGACCGGAGCACCGGCGTAGCGCGCCCCAAGGTCCAGCCGGTCATCGGTCAGCGCGGCAAGCCGCTCGATCGAGAGATCGAGGATTGCGTCAAGGCGGGCCTCCGCCTCCGTCCGACTGCCGGCTACGTCGTCGGTGTCCTCGTTCGGGAGGGCCGCCACGAACTCGGCCGGTACCCGCGGGGGCAGTGCGGGGTCGTCCTGCTGCCTCGCCTCGCGCAGCCACCAGCCTGTTCCCCAGGCAAAGCTGCGCTGGCCGCCGATAATGTGGGCCATCGTCCGCCGGATCGTCCATTCGCCGCCGCCCGGATCCGCGTCCCAGTCAATCGACGTGACCCCCGTCAACAGGCCATATAGGTCCCAGCGCGACGCGGTTGTCGGCCCGATCAGGCGGAGGACCGCCGGTCTCGCCGGTGCGCCCGCAAGCGCGGCCTCGGCGTCGCCCGCGGCCAGCTCCAAAATCTCGTAGGCCCGGAAGAAGGCGTAGCGCGCGTCGGACTTGCCCGCGGCCGACCAGTTCCAGGGGTTCGGCAGGTCCGCATCGGTAATCGCGGCGAGATCGGTCACGGCGGATCGCATCGCCGATCGTGCGCGGAGGACCGCGGGTGGGAGGGGCTGCGGTGCGAGATCTGCGGTGAGTTCCAGGAATGGGGCGTCGAGGTTCGTCATGGGCACGAGCGTAGAGGTTGGGACGGGACTGTGCCGGACGCGGCAGCGCCTGGCCGCACTGGCCAAGGCCGCCGACGCCACGGGCCGCGATCTGCGCCGCCCGCGCTGTCCGCGCTGTCCGCGCCGCCACTGATCGCGCTCTCGCTAGACTGCCGTCGTGTCCGCCCTCGACGATGCCCCGCATTTCCAGGCCGACGACCGTGACACCTGGCGAGCCTGGCTGGAAGCCAACCACGGGACGTCCCGCGGTGTCTGGCTGGTGACCTGGCGGGCACGGTCGGGCCGGGCCGGCCTGGACTACGAGGCGGCCGTGGAGGAAGCCCTCTGCTTCGGCTGGGTGGACAGCACGGGCGGCCGCGTGGACGAGGACCGCGGGAAGCTCTACTTCGCCCGTCGCAAGCCCCGCAGCGCCTGGGCTGCGACGAACAAGGCGCGTGTTGAGCGCCTGATCGCCCAGGGCCGGATGACACCGGCCGGCCTGGCAGCCATCGAGCAGGCGAAGGCGAACGGCTCGTGGGAGATCCTCGACAGCGTGGAGCAGCTGGAGGTCCCGGACGACCTCACGGCCGCACTGGCAGCACACCCGCCGGCCGACGCGAACTTTGCGGCATTCCCGCCTTCGGTGCGCAAGCAGATGCTCTGGTGGGTCGTGTCAGCGCGACGCCCCGAGACGCGGGCCACGCGGATCCAGCATGTCGCAGACGCAGCTGCGCGCAACGAGCGGGCGCAGGGCTGAACCTCTCCACCCGTTGGATGATCGCCGGAGCTCATCGTTGACGTCGTGGGCCGGATGGGTAGAGTACGGGCGTCGGCGGGTCGGGAGGCCCAATTCCACGCAGCTGTACCACGGCTGCGGTAACGGTCGATGGAGGGGGCAATGGCTCGGCGACTCGCTCTCGGCGTCTCTCTGCTCGCCAGCATCTTCATGGCTGCATGCGGAGGCAGCAATCCGTCGCCGCCGAGCGCGGTGCCGGGTAGTCCAAGCAGCAGCGGAACCGCGCGTCCGACGGCGGCAGCCTCGGTCACCGCCGGGGGAACCACGGCCGCAGCGACGGCAGCCGCCACGGCGCGGCCCGGTGCGGGTGACAGCGGCGCTGCCCTGAAGGACCCGTGCGGAATGCTCACGGTTGCGGAAGCGGCCGGGGCCATGGACACGGCTGCTCTGACCGCGAAGGGCACGCCCGGTGATCCCGCGAAATGCAGCTACGCGCTCGGTGATGGCGAGGAAGCGCTCGTGATCGACGTCCTGCAAAACGGAGCGGCGACGCAGTACCAGGCGTTCGTCGCCAACGGGTCCGCCGAGGAGGTCCCGGACATCGGCGACGGGGCGCTCTACGAGCGTGGCACGCGACGGCTGGTCTTCAAGGTGGGTGACCTGCTCATCTACGTCTTCCCGCGGTACGTGAACGGCGCAGATTCCGCGCTCGAGGCCGCGACGGCGATGGCACAGATCATCGCCGCGCGCCTGACAACCGGGTCTGTTCCACCGGCCCTCCAGATCACCGCCCCACCGGTCATCGCTGCCGGGTCTGCGTGCGATCTGCTCTCGGCAGACGAGGCCGCATCAATCCTGATCAAGGGTCCGATGGCCGCGCAGGCCAACCCGGCCGCACCCCAGTTCTGCCCCTACGCCATTGTGGCAACCGGCGAGATCATTCTCAGCACCTACTTCCAGGCGCGGGACGGCGCCGCAACATTCGCGGGCATCCAGAGCACTTCGACGACCGAACCCGTGGCAGGCCTCGGCGACAAGGCGATGTTCGAACCGGGGACGGGCATCCTCTTCGTCCTGAAGGGCGAAACGCTCCTCAACGCGAACGTCTTCGGGCAGGGTCCCACCGAAACGCTTGCCCTCGACAAGAAGCTCGTCGAGTTCATGCTGTCCCATCTCTGAGCCAGGTCCCGGGTAACCGCATCCAGGCGAGGCCCAGCGCACAGCACGTCCCTCTGGTTCCGTGGGACCGGTCTGATCCCAGGACCTGGTCAGGCGCAATCCCGACTTGACGATGGAGGCCGAGTTCGACGCCTCGCCGGACCGCGTCTGGCAGCTCTGGGCATCGGCCAGATCGACGCGATCCTCGCAGAGGATGTTGCCGCGCGAGCGTGATCAGGCCGGCATGGGTCCTCCTCGTCCCGTCGCTGTCACCGCGCGTGGAACTTGATGGAGTCCAGGATGGGCGCTGCCGCCTTGATCACGCTCTCGAAGCGGGCCACGGGAGCGACGATCGCCAGCGCCAGGATCCGTGTCGCCGATCCCTTGGGGAGGTTGAGCAGGTAGAGGCGCATCCGGCCCCCCTCTTTCAGGGCGAGCCCGCTGTGGTCATTGGCGCCGTCCGGCTGCAACACCATCTGCGCTGGGTACGCCTCGCAGACGCTCGCTCCCGGGGCGGTGATCACGTCCATCCGCAGGGCCTCGATCCCTCCGACGCGTACCGTTACTGGAGCAGTCGTCTCGAAGTCGGGGTCCGAGCGGATGGCCCTGGCCAGCGCCTCCGCGTCCGCCGGAGCCTGGCCGGGCTCGCATCCCGTCTCGACCGGCCAAGGATTTCCCACCAGGTTGAAGCGTTCATCCCAGTTCTTGTTGAGGGCCAGGCCGTTGGCGAAGTCGGTGTACTCCGCCCACGGGTAGGCAGCCCGCGCGGTCGTCGTGCCGTCGAACCAGGCGTACAGCACGGGCACCGGCTGCCCGTTCTCGGTTGTCGCGACGGGCAGGTAGCCGAGCTCGACTTGCCCGCCGTCGACGATGACCCGGACACGCTCCTCGACCACGGTCGCCCCACCCGCGGCGAACAGCCGGACCTTGAATTCCATGTTGCCGCCGGGCCAATTCGGGCCATCCACACGCTCGATCTCGAATCGCTCGTAGGGCGCTCCTGACGTCGTGGCATACAGGAGCGGGAGCTCCTGGCTCGTGTGCCAGCTCTGGGTGACAGAGCCGAACCCTTCGGCGCCCCTGCCCTGGACGCGCGCTTTGAGGAAGTCCTGCAGGCGCGCGGTTGCCTCCTTCTCGACGACCCGCGGGTCCGCCTGCGCGAAATACGGCGGGATCGTCAGCGGCCGACTCACCACCCAGATCCCGGTTGGGCCCCGCCGGTCAAGCTGGATGAGATCGAGGATCACCGTCTCGTAGCGGAGGTCGTCGATCGTCGGTGCGCACCGGTCGGCGCCGAGCACCTTCCCGGCGATCGGGTACAGGGGGTTCGTCTTGCCCGGCGCGCACCGGAGGTACACGATCCCACGGATAGCCCCATCGGCCGCACCGGGTCCGTCGCCCGTCGCAAAACCCCAGAACAGCGCGTGGTCCCAGCCCAGCTCCTCGCGGAGGAATCGCTGGACGACCTTGGCCCCCTGTCGCTCGAGGTACCCCCACCATGCTTCTTCCGAGCTCAGTTGCGGATCAACCTGCCATGTGTAGCCAGGGTCGCCCGCGTCGGCGCGCGCCTGGGCCTGCCGGACCTCCTCGAGGGTCGACTGGGGCCAGGCGTTTCCCGAGCTTTGCGGCCCGGGCGGGGAGGCCGATGCTCTCACGGCGACCGCTGGCGCAGCCGGGGCCGTCGTCTCCGTGCCGCCGAGTGTCGGTGTGCATCCTGCCAGCGCGGCCACCAGGGTGAGCGCGAGGACCGGTGATCGATGCGTCCTCATCGCTGCCTCACTCCGTAGGGAACTCGAAGGAGGCCAGCATGGGCGCCTCCGCCTCCACCACGCGCTCGAAGTCCGCCTTCGGAGCGGTGAGCGCGATGGCCAGGGTCCGGACGGACCCTCCGGGGAGGTCGAGCAGGTAGAGGCGCATCCGGGTCGGCTCCCCAACGATGCCCGCCGTGACCACCATGGCCTGCCCCCAGTTGTCGCACAGGCTGGCGCCCGGCGCCTGATCGACGTCCATCCGCAGAGCCGGAAGTCCCCCAAGGGTGACCGCGACCGGCGCCGTCGCATCCAGATCGGGGTCGGCCTGGATGCTGCGGGCCAGCGACTCGGCGTCGGCTGGGGCCGGGCCCTCCTCGCAGCCACGCCCGATCGGCCGCGGGTCGGCCACCACGGCGAGGCGAGCGTGGTAGAGCGCAGGAACGTTGTGGCCGGTGACGAGGATGATGAGGCGCGGACTCTGCGCCTCGCCGACATCCCGGTACCACGGCCACGCCGCGCGGAAGGTCACCTCTCCGGGGACGAAGCCGTACTGCACGGGCACGGGCGCCCCGTTCTCAGTCGTGGGCGCGCCGTCCCACTGCCATCGGTGGTGGAGGCTGAGGCGACCGGCCTCGACGGGAGGTTCCAAGTCGAACTGCTGCTCAACGACGGTCGCTCCACCTTCGGCGAACAGCCTGACCCTCAGGCGCATCCAGCCGCTCATCCAGGTCGGGCCCTCAATGACATCGAACTCGCCTCGTTCGTACGGGGATCCGCGCGAGGTCGCGTACAGGAGCGGGACCTTCTTGCTGGGAGTGCTCCCTTCGTCGACGTCCGCGAACGGCTCGGCGCCCTTCCCGGCGATCCGCGCCCGGAGGAAGGCCTCCACCAGGCCCTTGACCTGGGCATCGGAGGGCGGCACTGCCTGCACGAGCGTCTCGAGCATCTCCCACGTCGTGATCACCCAGATCCCGGTGGGGTCCTGCCGGATCGGCTGGTGCAGGTCGATGCTCACCTGCTCGTACCGCAGGTCATCGATCGTCGGCGCGCAGCCGCGGCCCCTGGGATCCCTCGGATACAGCGGGTTCGTCCGGCCCGTCGCGCACCGGATGATGAGGCCGCGATGTGCACTGTTGGCACTGTTGTCTCCTCCCCACCGGAGAGTTCGGAACGCCTCCCAACCGAGCTTCTCCTGGAGGAAACGGCCGAGGATCTCGGCCCCACCGTCGTCTCGCCAGGCGGCCAGCCCCGGATCGGCCTGCCACGCGAACGCCGGGTCGCCGGCATCCGCCAGCTCCTGGGCGTTGCGGACTTCCTCGAAACTCGTCTGCGGCCAGATCGGTTGCACGATGGTCGGCGAGGGGCCTGGGACCTCGTCACGGACACGCGTCCAGACGCCCCTGGCGCCGACGGTCAGGACGTTGGTTCGGGGGTCGTAGACGTAGGTCAGGTTGCGGAGTTGCTCCTGCAGGGGAGTCCCGCTCAGGACCTTGGGCTCCCTCCCGTCGTCGCATGTGTACACCGCCGCGGGGATGACGATCTGGGCGCTGCCCTGGAACCGCCCGATCCCCGTCATCGTGGACGGGCCGAGCGAGCACACCGAGGCCACATCGTCGGTCACCACGATCTCGACGGCACCGTCCTGCGCTGCGCGGACGGTCATCGTCTGGGTGCCTCCGTCGGCATCGCTGGTGCTGAACCAGGTTCCCAAAAAGGGACCCCGCGGATCGGCGGGGACCGGCCCGCCCACGTCCGGTAGCCTGGCCGCGAAGTTGACGGTCAGAGCCGCAGCCATCACCACGACGACGGCACCGCCGAAAGCAAGCACGGATCGAGTCAGGTGGGTTGGCCCCAGGCGTGCGCGCCAGTCCACGTGCTGCCTGTTCCTGCGCGTCCGCTCGAAGGTGGCGTCCAGGACCCGGTCGGGTATCCCCGAGGGAGCGGTCTCCTCCAGCCACCTGCTGATCATTGCGTCAACCTGTCGTTCGGTCACCATCATGCCGTCCTGTTCTGGACGACCGCCGGCTGACGCGCGTCCGCCTGGAGCGCCGCACGCATCGCCTCGGTCGCGTAATGCAGTCGTGATCTGGCGGTCCCCTCGGGGATGCCGAGAATGCGGGCGATCTCGGCCGCGGAGAACCCGCTGTAGTAGTGGAGGACGACCACCGCCCGCTGCTCGGGCTTCAGCCGGCTGAAGCCGTGCTCCAGCTGCTCCCGATCGGCAACGGAACCCGTGTCGTCGCCGATGGAGGCGTCGAGCGGGATGGGCCGCACCTGCTGCGACCAGCGGCGCAACTGCCGGCCCTGGTCTGCGCAGGCGTTGACCACCAGGCGATAGAGCCATGCGTCGAACCGATCCGGATCGCGCAGCGACGGAAGTTGTTGCCACGCGCGAACCAGAGCTTCCTGCACCGCGTCCTCCGCAAGGTCTGACTGTCGAAGGATCAGGCGTGCGATCGCGAACAGGCGGGCGCCGGCGGAGGTCGCGAGGACTTCAAATGCCTCGTGGTCGCCGCGGCTTGCCGCTTCAACGAGATCGCGCCGCATTCCCTCTCCCATACCAGCGCAGTTTCACTTACCCGCGCTGTACGTTATGACGGAAGTCGCAGGCCGATCTACTCAAAAATGAATTCGAAGATTGCCGGGCTCCACAAGGGAGAGCTGCCCTGGGGGTCGTCGACGTCGAGCAAGGCCCGAATATCGCGTGGATCGCTCGTGATCACGATCGACGGTCTTCGGGGCAACGCCTCGGTGGCCACAAGCACATCCGGGATGTCATGCGTTGCGGTCGACACCGTGAGTTTGGCCGCTTGACACGCCAGATTGATATGGCTATAAACGCCACATGAAGACAGCGACGGTGACTGACGCGAAGAATGGGCTCAGCGCCCTGATCGACCAGGTGCGGGCGGGGGAGAGCATCACGATCCTCGACCGCGGCACTCCCGTTGCCAGGCTGGAGCCCGTGGTTTCGGGCGCCGAGCACGACGGCCGGCTTCGCCGGCTGACGCGCGCCGGGATCGTTCGTCCGCCGGACCAGCCTGATCTCCTGGAGATCCTGCGGCACCTCCCGGCAGCACCGGTCACCAGGGTGAGCGTGGTGGGAGCGCTCCTCGAGGAACGTCGGGCCGGCCGATGAGGTTCTGGGACAGTTCGGCCCTTGTCCCCCTCCTCGTCTCGGAGGAGGCGAGCGAAGCCGTCGGACAGGCCGTTCGGGAGGACACGGCGCTGCTGGTCTGGTGGGGGACCCGCGTGGAATGTGTGTCGGCAGTCGCGCGTCGTGAGCGAGACACCGCCCTGAGTGCCGTGTCGGCATCGGACGCGTTGCGCCGCCTTGACGCGATACGGGGAGCCTGGGCAGAAGTCCAGCCGACCGAGCTTGTTCGCGCCGTCGCAGTCCGCCTGCTCAGGATGCATCCGCTCCGCACGGTCGATGCACTGCAGCTCGCCGCCGCGATCGCCGGCGCGGAGGATCATCCGGAGACGCTGCCTTTCGTCACGCTCGATGATCGCCTGGCCGAAGCCGCCGAGCGCGAAGGGTTCGTCGTCATCAAGCCCGGCTGAGGGCGTATCGCGGTCGCGACGCGCACCCGGCGTCCGGGCGCCTGGCCTTCGGTGGCGGTCGCTTAGAGGATCTTCGAGAAGAACTCCCGGGTCCGCGGGTGCTGCGGGCGCGCGAACATGTCCTCGGCCGACCCCTCCTCGACGATCCGTCCGTGGTCCATCATCACGAGCCTTGACCCCACTTCGCGCGCGAAGGCCATCTCGTGACTGACGACCACCATGGTCATCCCTGACGCAGCCAGCTCCAGCATCACGTCCAGGACCTCCTTGATCATCTCCGGGTCGAGCGCGGAGGTCGGCTCGTCGAACAGCATCACCTTCGGGTTCATCGCCAGCGACCGTGCGATCGCGACCCGCTGCTGCTGGCCGCTGGACAGCTGACCGGGGCGCTTGTGGGCCTGTTCGGGGATACCGACCCGTTCCAGCTGGGCCATCGCGACCTCGATGGCCTCCTGCCGAGAGCGTCGGCGCACCTTGCCCAGCGCGAGGGTGATGTTGTCGAGCACGGACATGTGCGGGAACAGGTTGAACTGCTGGAAGACCATCCCGACCTCGCGTCGAATGATGTTGATGTCGGTGCCCCTCGCCTCCAGGTGGATGCCGTCGAAGTAGACCGCACCCGCAGACGGGACCTCCAGGTGGTTCATGCAACGCAGCAGGGTGGACTTGCCGGAGCCGGACGGCCCGATGACGACGGTGACTGTGCCCGTCCTGATCCGGAGGCTTGCGTCACGAACGGCCTGGATCGTCCCGTACGACTTCCAGAGGTGGTCCACGACGATTCGGTCGTCCGGCCCGATCTCCGGTCGTTCAGCCACGAGCCAGCGCACGCTGCAACTGGGCGACGAGCAGGGAGAGGACGAGCGTCATCGAGAGGTAGAGAAACGTCAGCACCATGAACGCCTCGTCGAACCGGAAACTCGTCCCCGTATAGAGCCGTGCCGACTGGGTGAGGTCCCTGACGCCGAGAAGCGTCGCCAGTGCGGAGTCTTTCAACAGCGAGATGAAGTCGTTGCCGAGCGCCGGCAGCACCGTCCGGATCGCCTGCGGGAGGACGATCGAGCGCATCGTCTGCGCGTGGGTGAGGCCGAGCGATCGGCCGGCCTCAGCCTGGCCCTTCGGAACCGCCTCGACCCCGGCCCGGAAGACCTCCGCGATGAACGCACCGTAGATCACCGACAGCGCGACGACGAACCGGGCTTCCTGCGGGATGGCGTTGTTCGCGAAGCCGAAGGACCTGGATGCGATCGGCACGAGCACGAACGCGATCATCAGGATCAGCACGACGATTGGGACGCCGCGGATGAACTCGATGTACGTGATCGCTGCGTTTCGGATCACGAAGTTCCTGGAGATCCGTCCGAGCCCCGCGACGATCCCGATGACAGTCGAGATCAGGAAGGAGGCGACCGTGATCCCGAGGGTCACGCCGATCCCC
This sequence comes from Chloroflexota bacterium, assembly GCA_031431395.1. Lineage (GTDB taxonomy): Bacteria > Chloroflexota > Limnocylindria > Limnocylindrales > CSP1-4 > VGPE01. The sequence continues at coordinate 19,447 of JANPDJ010000040.1, forward strand.
GGGATGATGACCTCGAACGCCTGTGTGAACGAGGCCTCGCTGGCTATAAGGACCGCCATCAGCCCGAGGATCGCCAGGATGGCGAACAGCCAGAGGGGCAGGTCGCGGGCAGCGATGCGTCGTCCCGGTAGTGCGACGGCCACGCCCGCGTCCGCCGCGCCGCCCAGGTTGTCGGGCCCCGTCACGAGGCGCTCCCGCTCAAGGCGCGGTGCAGCGTCAGGGTCCCCACCCGTCAGGAGCGACTCCGGCCGCTACTTCAGGTCGTCGTAGGTGAGGGTGAACTTGGACGAGAAGAACTTGTCGGCCAGCTTGGCGAGGGTGCCATCGGCCTCCATCGCCGCCAGCGCCGCGTTGACCGGCCCGACCAGGTCCGACTTCAGCGGGAAGATGAATCCCAGCTGGTCGGAAGACAGCGAGCCGTCCAGGAGCTTGATCTTGTCGGCGTTCTGGCCCACGTAGCCCTGGCCCGCTGTCGAATCGATGATCACGGCGTCGACGTCGCCGTTGATGAGCGCCTGAACGGCGAACGCGAACTGATCGAAGGCCTTGATCCGGCTTTCGGTGTACTCCTTCTTCGCCGTCTCGTAGTTGGTGGTGCCGATCTGGGTCCCGACGATGAAGGTCCCCGACTTGAACGCCGCAAGCGAGGTGAACCGGGTCTCGCTCTTGCCGACCATGAGCCGCTGCTGGACCGAGATGTAGCCTCGCGAGAACGCCACGACCTCGGCCCGTTCGGTGGTGATCGTGATGCCATCGGCGGCCATGTCGTACTGGCCGCCGGCGACCGCCTTGATCATCCCGTCCCAGCCCGTTTCGACGAACTTCGGCTTGCAGTTGAGCCGCTTGCAGATCTCGCCGACCGCGTCGTAGTCCCATCCGGCGCCCTGCTTCGTCGCCGGGTCGATGTAGTTGAACGGCAGGTAGGCGTTCTCGACGGCCACGCTGATCTCGCGACCGTTCAGGTTGGGGAGGGGACCCGCACCGGACGCCGAGGGCGACGGCGAAGCCGCCGAGGCGCACCCTGTGACGACAAGCACAAACAGCGCAAGAAGCGCAACAAATCGGGTTCTCATGGTCTCCCCCTCACGCTGCCAGCATGGCCCAAGTGGACGCTACGGTACACCGCGCCGGTCGTGGTCCGGCGACCGCGGGCGGTGCCCTTCCCGGATCACCTGCCCTGGCCGTGACGTCAGCGCAACAACTTCACATTGTTGTTATCAAATGGCAACGTGTGATATGGTCGCCGGCATGATCAGGACCCAGATCTCGCTGACGGAAGAGCAGATGCGTCGCCTGCGCGCCGAGGCACGCCGGCGTCATGTTGCGATCGCCGCCGTTGTCCGCGACGCGGTGGACCGCATGGTTCCCGTAGATCCCGAAGGCCGTCTTGCGCGATGGGAGCGAGCCCTGCAGGCGGCCGGCCGGTTCGATTCAGGAACGGGAGACGTGGCCTCGGATCACGACGCCATCGCGGGCGAAACCCGCTGGTGACGCGCGTCCTTGTCGACACCAGCGCCCTGCTGGCGCTGATCGATCGCGCCGATCCGCGACATGCCGATGTGCTGTCGTCGTTCGAGGGGCTCCGGAACGCCAACCTCCTCACCCACGGCTACGTCATCGCTGAGTCGATCGCGGTGGCCCGCCGCCGCTTCGGCGTGGATGGTGCGATCGCGATCGATGACCTTCTGCCGACGATCGATGTCATCGAGGTCAGTCTGGCTACCCATGCGAGTGCGCTCGAGCGTTATCGCGCCTCGCTGCCATCGGGCGTCTCGTTCGTCGACCAGGTGAGCTTCGCCGTAATGCGCCTGGAGGCGATCGAGACGGCCTTCGCCGTCGACGCGGATTTCGCCACCTCTGGGTTCAGCGTGTTGCCGCACTCCTGAGCACGCGGGACACGCGCCTACCCTTCGAGACCCCAGGCGCCCGAATGATCATTTGTGGCGGCCAACTTGACTACTGTGGACGAAGGTGTTCTGGTGCGATTCCTCTTCGTCTCGGCCACAATCGCATCGTGACGGAACGTGAGGCAACGGCCGAGACTCGCATCGACCGCTGGCTGTGCGCCGTCCGACTCGTGAAAACGCGTTCCCTGGCGACCGAGCTCTGCGATGGCGGGCATGTCCGCGTCAATGGCAACGGGGCCAAGGCTTCGGCCAAGGTCCACGCCGGCGACCGAGTCAATGCGGTGATTGCCGGACGGGAGCGCATCGTCGAGGTCGTTCGGCCGATCGAGTCCCGCGTCGGCGCGCCCGTTGCCGCGACCTGCTACGTCGACCACACGCCGCCCGAGGTCGTCGTCGAGCTGACACCTGGCATCAAGATGGTGCGCGGCGAGGGCCGACCGAGCAAACGCCTTAGGCGCGAGCTGGAGCGGATGCGTGGGGTAGGGGGCACCTGAGGGTCGGCGCGGGCGCCGAGATTCCGGCCGCCGTCGAGGTCGCCTGCATGGGCGTCGGATTCGTGCTGGTGCTGCCGCTCTATACGCCGCCTCGTGGCTCCTTCTCTCAGCACAGCGGGACCCGAAACGTGGAGAATCCGCAGATGGAGTCCGGCCGCACGCACATTGACAGAAGCGCCCAGGTCGTCCGCGCCGCCGACGTCGATCTCGAGTCGCCCGGTCGGCGTGACTACCTCGTCGCGCTCCCGCACGACTCCATCTGGGGCGACCACCTGGTCCCGCTCACCGTCATGGTGGGCCCGGGCGCGCAACCGGGCCGCGGGCTGGCGGCATTCGGGGCGACCCACGGCGACGAATACGAGGGGCCAATCGCCCTGGCGCACCTGCGCCGTGAGATCGATCCGACCGACGTCACGGGCCGCATCATCCTGGTGCCCGTGCTCAATCGGCCCGCGTTCGCTGCCGGCGCACGCTCGAGCGTGCTTGACGACCGCGTGAACCTCAACCGGGCCTTCGTGGAAGCCGCCGGGCTCGACCCCTCACTGGCGGGGATCACCCACCGGATTGCCGACTTCGTCCGCACGGTCATCTTCCCGATGGTCGACGTCGTGATCGATCTTCACGCCGGCGGCGAGGTTGCTGAATTCGCCCCGTGTACGAGCTTTCACCCGATCGACGATCCCGACCTGGGCCGACGGATCGAGGAGACCGCCCGGTGGTTCGGGACGCCGCTCCTGGTCACGTACCAGAACATGACGCCCGGCCTGCTCACCAGCGAAGCGGAGCGGCTGGGCAAGGTCACCATCGGCGCCGAGCTCGGCTGGGGCCGATCGGCTCGTCGCGCCGGGGTGTCGGCCGCCCGCCACGGCGTTCTGGCCGCAGCCATCCATCACGGCCACCTGCGCGGCTCGATCGAGCCGATCGGCCACCACGCGAGTGGGACGCAGCGCCTGGTATCGATCGTCGACCCGGCCTGCACGATCGCGGCCCCCTTCGGGGGGCACTACGAATCGCTCGTCGCCTGCGGCGAAGACGTCCGCCGTGGGACCGTCGTGGGCCTGCTCCATGATTTCGATCGGCTGGATCTCGAGCCAGTCGCGCTCACGGCAGGCGTCGACGGGGTCCTCGTCGCCCAGGCCTGGGCGGCCCCGGTTGTCCAGGGCCAGCACGTCGTCGTGGTCGGTCGCGTCATCGGCCAGGGAGGGACCACGTGAAGACCACCGCCGTCGAAACCGCGGAGCGCGGCCGCTCACCCCTGGGGGCCCATATCCGTTTCCTCATTGATGGGCCGCACGGCAACATGATCCACTCGACCGTACCGCCGGGGATGGTTGGCCGCGCCTGCCACTTCCGGACCATCGACGAGTACTGGTACGTCCTCTCGGGCGAGGGAGAGGTGTGGCGCAGCGCGCCGGACGGCCAAGTGAGCATCACCCGGCTCATCCCCGGCGTGGTCATCGACATCCCGCTCGGCACGGCCTTTCAGTATCGCTGCACCGCGATCCTGCCCCTTGTCTTCACATGCACGGCCATGCCGCCATGGCCGGGCGACGATGAGGCCGTGATCGTGGACGGGCCCTGGGTGCCGCGCCTGGACCTGGAGCCCGGGGGCCAGCCTTCGGACTAGCCTCTCGACGCGCCGACCTTGTCGCCGGCTGACCGCCGTTCGCGCGGCGTCAGCGCCAGCCCAGTTCCGGCGCCACGTGGCGCAGGATCGACTCCATGGCGTGCGCGTTGTAGTCCACGCCCAGTTGGTTCGGCACAGTCAGGAGCAGCGTGTCGGCGGCGGCGATGGCCGTGTCGCCCTTGAGCTGTTCGACCAGCTGCGGCGGCTCGGCGGCGTACGACCGACCGAACACGGCGAGCCTGTCGGCCTCGATGTAGCCAAACTGGTCGCGCTCCTGCCCTGACCGGCCGAAGTAGGCCCGATCGCGTTCGTCCACGATGGCGAAGATGCTGCGGCTGACCGATACCCGCGGCTCGCGCGCATGGCCCGCCTCCTTCCAGGCCGCCCGATAGGCGTCGATCTGCCGGCGCTGCTGGACGTGGAGCGGCTCGCCACTCTCGTCGAACACGAGCGTGGAGCTCTGCAGGTTCATGCCCTGCTGCGCGGCCCACACGGCCGTGGCGGTGGAGGCCGCGCCCCACCAGATCCGCTCGCGCAGCCCGGCCGAGTACGGCTCCACGCGGAGGAGGCCGGGCGGGTTGGGGAACATCGGCCGGGGGTTCGGCCTGGCGAACCCCTCGCCCTTCAGGAGGCCCAGGAAGACCCCGGTGTTCCGGCGCGCCATGTCGGCATCCGTCTCACCCTCGGCGGCCTGGTAGCCGAAGTGTCGGAAGCCATCGATCACCTGCTCCGGCGAGCCGCGACTGATCCCCAGCTGCATCCGCCCACCGGCGATGAGATCGGCCGCCCCGGCGTCCTCCGCCATGTAGAACGGGTTCTCGTAGCGCATGTCCACGACGGCGGTGCCCATCTCGATCCGCTTCGTGCGCGCACCCACCGCGGCGAGCAGCGGGAACGGGGACCCCAGCTGCTGCGCGAAGTGGTGGACCCGGAAGTAGGCGCCGTCCGCGCCGAGCTCTTCGGCGGCGACCGCCAGGTCGATCGACTGCAGCAAGGCGTCGGAGGCCGAACGGACCTCGGAGTAGGGGGCATCCGACCAGTGGCCGAAGGAGAGGAACCCGATGCGCTTCATGGAGCGCAGCGTCTCATGAACTGGCGGCAGCGTGCCGGCGGTCGGTCGCTGGTCACGTATACGCGGGCAGGAGCCCTGGGATCATCGGGAAGTGTCGGACATTGAGCGTGAGCAACCGCGCGTCGAGCGTCTGGACGGCCGCCGCAATCAGGTAATCAACGGTATCGACACCCGGATGCGATCGCAGGTAGCGTCGTCCGAGGCCGCCGGCGATGTCGGCAAGTTCCACATCGACGTCCAGCCAGTGAAGGTGTCGGAGGAGGCGATCCGTGGCTTCCTCCTCGCCGTCGCGCATGCCAGCGAGCACCTCGGTCCGGATGACCGCGACGCCCCAGAGGTCGTCACCGTCATGCACGCGCTCGAGTAGGACCTTCAACGCCCGCGCGTCGCCGCGAAGGTGATCGATGAGGACCGACGTATCGACGACGACGTTCACGGTGTGCCGTGCAGACGACGCAGCCTTCCGTCCCGCAGTCGCTCGACGGCCGCCTCACCGGACTCACCCTGCCCCCAGGCGCCGGACGTTTCGCGAAGGGTGCGCTCAAACTCGTCGACGTCCGGCCGATCCAGATACCGGGCGGCGATCGCCTCGCGAATGAGGTGCGACCGCGTCCGCCCAGTGGCCTTCGCCGCGCGATCGAGTGCGGCCGACTCACGTTCGCTCAGGTAGATCTGCGTGCGCTGCATGGTGTATGTGTACATCGTTTCAGGTCGATACGCAAGCGCCCAGGCTGCCCATGGCCAACCTGGCGCAACGTGATCAGCCCGACGTTGGGACCTACAATCCGGTCGAGCCGGAGTTGACAGGGGAGGGAGATGGCCACCGGAACGGCCCGTCCAGCCGCCTCGCCCCCGGCCGTTCCAACGCTGACGCCCCACGACGCGGACCCGAACCCATGATCCAGGTGCTCGACGTCCAGCGAGTGCCCGCGACGGGCGACCCCGGCGTTGCGGTGCGCGCCTTCGACCTGCCGGCCCGGATGCCGGAGGAGACGGGCGACCTGCTCGTCGTCGGCGGAGGGACCGGTGGCGTTGCAGCGGCCCTCGCCGCGAGTCGGGCCGGGCTCCGCGTCTCTGTGCTCGAGGAGACCAGCTGGATTGGCGGCCAGTTCACCTCGCAGGGCATCTCGGCTCTCGACGAGCACGAGTACATCGAATCGTTCGGCGGCACGCGCTCGTACTACGAACTGCGTGATCGGATCCGGGCCGTCTACCGCTCGCGATACCCGGCCGTGGCAGGGGAGCGGTATCTGAACCCGGGCGGCAGCTGGGTCACCCGCCTTGCCTTTGAACCGCGGATCGGCGTGAGCGTCCTGACCGACATGCTGGCGCCCCAGGTGGCCGCCGGCCGCCTGGCCGTTCACGTGCGACGCAAGGCCGTCGCGGTCGAGATGGCGGGCGACCGCTTCGTCTCGGTCACCTCCGTTGGGCTGGAGGACGGCACGTTCGTTCGCCACCGGTTCAGCCAGGTGATCGATGCGACGGAACTCGGCGACCTCCTCCCGATGGCCGGTCTGCCGTATGCCCTGGGAGCCGAGACGATCGCCGACACCGGCGAGCCGCATGCCCAGCCCGCCCACGCCCGGCCGGAAGCGGTGCAGAGCCTCACGTACCCGGTGGCGCCTCGGTTGTCATCGGGTGCTTCCCGCGAGGCGGACGCGCCGGCCCCGCCGGACTATGCGACGTACCGCGTCGGCCAGCCATATGCGCTCGATATCCACGTGAGAGCGGGCGAGATCTACGGCGACACCACCGGCCGGCTGGCCTACGACGTGTTCGACCGGCGTCCCAACACCAAGGGCGGCCTGTGGGACTACCGCCGCCTGCTCGATGGCGCGAAGCTGGGTCTCGGCCGCGAGGCCGACATCTCCATCTTCAACTGGCCCGGCAACGACTACCGCGACCGGAGCATCGTGGATCGGCCCCTCGACGAGACGGCCGCGTCGCTCCAGGCGGCCAAATGGGTGAGCCTCGGCTTCCTGCACTGGATCAGGACCGAGGCCCCGCGCGCCGGTGCGGGACGGGGCTACCCGAAGATCGTCCCGGCGCCCGACATCTACGGCACGCCGGACGCCCTCGCTCTTCACCCGTACATCCGCGAAGGCCGGCGCATCATCGGACTGACCCGCATCGTGGAGCACGATGTCTCAGTCGAATTCCAGTCTGGCGCCAGGGCCCGGCACTTCGACGACTCGGCCGGCGTCGGCTGGTATCCCATCGACATCCATGCTGCCAGCGCGGACGACATCGGCGTCTCCACGCAGACCCGGCCATTCCAGATCCCGCTGGGGGCGCTGGTGCCGCGCACGGCGACGAACCTGCTGGCCGGCGGCAAGAACCTCGCGACGACCCACATCACGAACGGCTGCTACCGGCTGCACCCGGTCGAGTGGAACGTCGGTGAATCCGCAGGCCGGCTGGCCGCATTCTGCCAGGCGCACGGCGTCGAGCCAGCGGCCGTGATCGGCGACGTGGCGCTTCTTCGGTCGTTTCAGGCCGCGATCGTGGCCCAGGGCGTGCCGCTGGCCTGGTTCGTGGACGTCGGCGTTGACCACCCGGCGTTCGCATCGCTCCAGATGGCGGCCGTCGCCGACCAGTTCGACTCGACCCAAACGACCTCCACGCCTGCCGGCTCCCGTCGGCCGATCGTCGACGACACGGGATCGACAGGCCATGCGTGCCGGGCACGACCGTCTGACGCTTCGGCGCGAGTAGAACGACGGATACTGGGTGCCGCATCGGCCCCGAGTCCGAAAAGAGCCTGCCCTGGCCGTGACCCGTGCAGCCGCGACGCGCATGGGTCAGGCGGGCGTTCCCGGCCGACCACGAACGCCGACCCGATTCGCGCGCATCTCGAACCCCATGCGCTTCAGCAGGCTGCTCGAGGCCGCATCGGCCTCAGTCAGGAGCGCCCGCTCGTCGAGGTGCGGGAACTGGCCTGCGTCCAGGATCACTCGCCCGTTGACGATCACGGTGTGAACGGACTTCGAGCGGGACGCGTACATCAGGTTGCGGACCATGTTCGTGGGCGGGTGCAGCTCCGGCCGCCCCGGCGTGTGGATCACCACGTCCGCGAGCTTGCCGACCTCGAGAGAACCCAGGAGCCCATCCTTGCCGACGGCTCGAGCGCCGCCGCGAGTCGCCATCCGGAGCACGTCCTCTGCCATCAGGATGGTGCGGTCGCGGTGGGCCTCCCGGGCGACGAGCAGCGCCAGGTTGGCCTGCCGGAACAGGTCGAAGTCATTGGACCAGTTCCCGGAATCAGAGCCGAGCGCGATGTTCACGCCGCGCCGCCAGAGCTCGGCGTGGCGGCTGATGGACGTCGCACCGTGGCCCCACATCATGGACGCGGCGGGCGCCCAGACCAGGGTCGTGCCGGTACTCGCGACGAGCTCGGCCTCCGCGTCCGTCAGGTAGTTGGCATGGCCTAGGGTCACGTTCGAGCCGAGGACACCCAGCTCGTGGAGGCGGATCAGCGGGTCCATGCCCCACCGGCGTCGATCTCGCTCGGTGTCCTCGGGGCTGTACGACTGGTGGAAGTTCAGGACCGTGTGCGCCGCGTCCGCTCGGCGCTTGGCCTCCACGAGCAACCGCTCGCTGGCTGTGCCCATGCCGTGGAGGGAGATGTGACCGGTGACGAGGTCCGTTGGATCGGACGAGCGCGCGGCGGACCCGCCCACGCGCTCCAGCGCCTCTTCGGTGGTGCGGGGTGAGCGGCGGATGATGCCGGCGGACGGTTGCACTTCGGCAACCCCGTGGGCGTTCGTGGACCATGCCTGATCCACGATCCGGGCATCGCCCAGCACCGCCCGGATCCCAATGAGCTCGGCCGCTTCGGCGGCGGCTTCGGGTGTGAGGACCGTGCCCGCCTCCAGGAAACACGTGGTCCCGTTGCGGATCATCTCCAGCGACGAGAGGACCGTGGCGATCCGTTCTTCATCGTCGGTGACCGTGTCATAGAAGGCGCGGTCGATCGTGTCGAACATCGTGTCCGTGGGCATGTCGTCGGCGATCGCGCTGCGATGCAGCTGGTAGGACGCGTGGAGGTGCCCTTCGATCAGCCCTGGATGCACCGGCGCGCCCTCTGCGTCGATGACGCGCCGGCCGCGAAAGGCCCCGGCGACCTCGGCGTCCGGCCCCACGCCGACGATCCGCCGGCCGTCGATGGCGACCGCGCCGTCCTCGATGAGCGTGCCCGCGTCGTCCATCGTGATCAGGTAGGCGTGGCGAACCACCAGGTCGGCAGCGCGTGCTGAAACCTCCACGTCGTTCCCCTCCTGCCGTCGCTGGTGACGCTATTGCGTCGCCTGCCGGCCGCCGCCATCCTTCGGCCGGTCCCTCCGGCTCGCGCCACCCGCGCATCGTGCACCCGTGGCCGCGGCCGCGTACGGCTTCCCGGGAGTCGGACGCTGCACAATCAGTCGTACTGGTGGTACCTTCGTCGTACCACACAGCGCCTGGAGCCTTGATGACTGACCTCATCGATCGACCAATCGAAGCGGAAGCGCGCCTTCGGGCAAAGAACCAGCTCACTCTTCCTGAGCGGATCGCCGAGGCGCTCGGAGCGCAGCCCAACGACACCCTGGTCTTCGAAACCGACCCGGCGCGTCCGGGCATCGCCCAGGTCCACCTGGTGCGTGCCGGATTCGCAGGCGCACTGACCGGCGTCTATGGAACCACCCAGCAGGTCAAGGCCTTCGTGCGCGAGGAACACGAAGCCTGGGGCGGGTAGGGGACCGGCGGCGATGAGCCAGTCCACGCTCGAGCGGGCCATCCCGGAGGGTGATCGGATCCTGCTCGACACCACGGCGCTGGCGGCCTACCTGGACGCCTCGGAAGCGACGCACCCCGTCGCCAGTCACGTCCTCGACGTATTCGTCGCCAGCGGGCGGAACCCGGCCGTCATCTCGATGATCACGGCCATGGAGATCCTGGTCCGACCCCTGCGGATGACGCCGCCCGGGCATCACACCGTGCTCTCGTTCATCCGGAATCAGCCGCACCTGACCGCTGTGCCGATCGATCTCCAGGTCGCGCAGGACGCAGCCTTCCTGCGCGCAGCGCATCGGATGTCGCCGCCGGATGCGCTCATCGTCGGCACGGGCCTGGCCTCCCAAGTGGGCCATCTCGTCACCAACGACGCCGACTGGGCGCCCAAACTCAAAGCACTCGCGGCCCGAATTCGCGTCTGCACGCTCTCGGGTCACCTGCCCTGGCCGTAACCCGAGGGGCGCTCCGATCCACGGGGGACACGGTTCGGTAGCGCCCGATGGGGAACGACCGCCAGCGAGGCCGCGGGCCGTCCCGTTGATGATTGGCCGTGTCAACTTGACTAATGTGGACTAATTCGCCACGATCCGTCCGTGTCGGACTCGAGCGTCAACGTCCACGAAGCGAAGACTCACCTGTCGCGGCTTCTCGAACGCGTGGAAGCCGGCGAGGAGGTCGTGATCGCGCGAGCCGGCCGGCCCGTCGCGCGTCTCGTACCGTACACGCGCCGGAACGAGCCGCGCCCGCTCGGCCTCTGGAAGGGCCGCGTGAGGATCGGGCCAGAGTTTGACGAGGCGGACGTCGAGATCGCCCGTCTGTTCGAAGGATGATCCTGCTGCTTGACGCGCACGTCCTTCTTTGGGCGCTTGCGGACGACCCGACACTTGGGCCCGAAGCTCGCGACGCGATCGCAAGCCCGGCCAATGACGTGCTGGTGTCGGCGGCGGTCGTCTGGGAGCTGGCGATCAAGCAGGCGCTCGGGAAACTCGACGCGCCCCACGACCTCCCCTCAGTGATCGAGGCCACCGGGTTCGTCGGGCTTCCGATCACACTTGCCGACGCTGAGGCCGCGGCCGGGCTTCCACCGCACCACCGCGATCCCTTTGACCGGATGCTCGTGGCGCAGGCCCAGCGCCTTGGGGCAGTCGTTGTGACTCGCGATCCGGCGTTGACGGCGTACGGCATCGACGTCCTGATGGCTTGACTGCTACTGGATCTCATCGCGATTCCGGGCGCCCCGGAGCCCTGCCGCTCCTGGTTGTTCGGGACCTCGTTGTACTCCACACGAGTGGCGCCGCCTACAATCCCAGTCGAGCCGGAATTGACAGGGGAGGGGAGATGGCCACCGGAACGGCCCGTCCAGCCGCTTCTGCGGGCTGGCTCGAATTTGACTCGATGATCAACGTGCGACCGCGTCTCGGTAATCGCTCCCGGTCCGTCGAAGATGCTGCGACGCGCGAGCGAATCAGCCAGATCGTCGATGACCTGGTGGAACCGTGACCTCCGCGGTTCACCACGACCTTGCAGCCGGCCGTTGGCAGCAGCTCAGCCTGGTTGAGCAACTCGCCAATATCGGCAGTGAGGCACACCGGGCATCGACGGCGAAGGCACTCGGCAACGAAACCCGTCTCGCCGCAGCCCTCGATCGCTTCCTCGAACTCTTCTACCTCACTCTCGCCGACGGGCGCTGGATCGGGCGCCGCCGCGAACTCGCTCGAGCCAGAGAAGTCGCGCTGGACTTCCTTGTCGGTGAGAACGTGCACGGAACCTCGCCCGAATCCCTGGATGCCTATTTCCTGCCGTTCGCGGTCGCGGCTCGAGCCCTGGCGGATCGAGGCAACTCCGGAACAACGCCGCGCACCGCGCGATGAGCGCGCTCGAGTGACCCCCGGTCACCTCGCCGCCCCCACGCTGACGCCCGCCGAGTTCGCCCACAAGTGGCAGGGCGTCACGACGACGGAGCGCGCATCGGCCCAGGCGCAATTCATCGACATCTGCCGGATGCTGGGTGAGCCCACGCCGCACGATGCGGACCCGACAGGGGAGACCTACGCCTTCGAGAAGGGGGCCGAGAAGCTGGGCGGGGGAGACGGCTTTGCCGACGTCTGGAAGCGTGGCCGCTTCGCCTGGGAGTACAAAGGCAAGCGCAAGGACCTGAAGG
>JANPDJ010000041.1:0-2013 GCA_031431395.1 Chloroflexota bacterium
GATCGGCCGGTGCGGATCATCGCGGACGAACACGTCCAGCGGGAGTTCGGGACAGGCGCGGTCAAGATCACGCCGGCGCACGACCACGACGACTACGCCATGGCCCGACGCCACGATCTCGCCATGGTCAACGTCATGGACGACACCGCCCGGATCAACGACGTCGGCGGCGCGTTCGCCGGACTCGACCGGTACGACGCCCGGCAGCGGATGCTCGCGGCGCTCGAGGAGCGCGGCGATCTTGTCGGCAAGGCCGCCCACGAGATGGTCATCGGGCGATGCCAGCGGTCGAACGATGTCGTGGAGCCCCGACTCAAGACCCAGTGGTTCATCCGGACGACGCCGCTGGCCGCAGCCGCGCTGGAGGCGACCCGAACCGGCCGAACGGTGATCCTGCCCCAGCGCTTCGACAAGGTCTGGGAGAACTGGCTGACGAACATCCGGGACTGGAACGTCAGCCGACAACTCTGGTGGGGCCACCGAATCCCGGCCTGGTACTGCCCGGACGGCCATGTCACGGTGGTGGCGGACCCGAACGGCCCGCCCGCCTGCGAAATCTGCGGCGCCGTGCCAGCCAAGCTGACACAGGACCCCGACATCTTCGACACGTGGTACAGCAGCGGGCTCTGGCCCTTCTCAACGCTCGGCTGGCCGGATTCCACCGGGGACTTGGCGCGGTTCTATCCCGGTTCGGTCATGGAAACGGGCTACGACATCATCTTCTTCTGGGTCGCGCGGATGATGATGCTGGGCATCCACCTGCTCGGGGAGCCGCCGTTCCACACGGTCTACCTGTCGGGGCTCGTGCGGGACCCGTACGGCCAGAAGATGTCCAAGACCCGTGGCAACGTCGTGGACCCCCTCGCCACGATCGAGGAATACGGGGCGGACGCCCTGCGGTTCGCGCTGGTCCACGGGACGGCCCCCGGCAACGATCTGAAGCTGGGCGCCCCGAAGCTGGAGAACGCCCGCAACTTCGCCAACAAGCTGTGGAACGCGGCACGGTTCGTGCTGGGCGCCCGACCGGCGTCGCTGGCCGTGGACGCGCCGCGGCTGGCCTCGCTCGCAGCCGACGCGCCGGGGCCGGCGTCACTCGGAGCCGTCGCCCCGCGGATCACCCCGGACGAGGCCCGCCTGGGCCCGGCGGAGCGCTGGCTGCTCTCGCGGACCTCGGCCGCGGTGGGCGAAGTGGACGCGGCCATGGCCGACTACGCATTCGGAGAGGCGGCCCGCATCCTCTACGACGCCATCTGGAGCGAGTTCTGCGATTGGGGCATCGAGCTTGCGAAGGTCCGGCTGGCCGACACCTCCCTGTCTTCGGAGGACCGCGAGGCCACCTGGTGGGCACTCGTCGAATCGCTGGACACGTACCTCCGGTTGTTGCATCCGCTGATGCCGTTCGTCACGGAGGCCATTTGGGGCGCGCTGCCGCATCGGCCGTCGGATCCGCCGATGCTCATCCAGGCGCGCTGGCCGGGCCAGCGCGGCCGCGACCAGGCAGCCGAAACGGACGTCGAGGCCGTGCTGGACCTAGTCCGCGGGATCCGGAATGCCCGGTCGGACGCGAAGATCGACCCCGGAGCATGGCTGCCGGTGGACGTGGCCGTGCCGGCCCGTTTCGGCGCAGCGTTCTCTGCACTCCAGCCAGCGGTGGAGCGGCTGGCCCATGCCCGACCGCTGCGACGGCACCTCACCGTGGAGGCGCTCCATGCATCCGCCCGCGAGGGCGGGCTGGCGGTCATCGCCGGTGATTCGGAGGCGATCATCGGTCGTGGCCACGCGGCTGCCGCTGCGGAGGGCCTGGACCGCGCGCGGTTGGAGCGCGAACTCGCACAGGCGGAGGCGCTGCTGGCGGCCGCCCGCGCCCGGCTGGCGAACCCGGAGTTCACCTCCAGGGCCCCGACGCCGGTCGTGGAGGGCGCACGGACTCGCGAGGCGGAACTGGCGGAGCAGGTGGAACGCCTGGGGGAGCTGCTCGGCCGCTGATCGTCGGTCGGCGCGGGGCGCCACGAC
>JANPDJ010000042.1:0-2869 GCA_031431395.1 Chloroflexota bacterium
CTCGCGATCGGTGTGCGCCTGGGCGACCGGGATCTGGAGGCGCTGGGCCTTCACGATCGGGCGCGGGTGCTCATTGCCTTGGGCCGCGTCGAGGAGGGAATGGGCCTGCTCGACGAAGCAGTCGTGGCCGCGGTATCGGGCGAGGTCTCCCGGTATCACACCGCAATCGTGTACTGCAACGCGACCATTGCGTGCGAGGACCTCACGGACTACCGCCGGGCGCGCGAATTTGCCGAGCTGGCCGAACGATGGTGCGCGACGCAGTCGATCTCGGGGTTCCCGGGGATGTGCCGCGTCCGGCGGGTGGAACTCCTGCGCCTGCGGGGCGCCTGGCAGGAGGCCGAAGCGCAGGCACGCAAGGCCTGCGTCGAGCTCGCCGACTTCAGCGTGGGTTTCTCGGCGGAGGGCTTCTACCAGATCGGGGAGATCCGCCTGGGAATGGGCGATCTCGACGGGGCAGAGTCGGCCTTCACGGAGGCCCATCGACTGGGTCGGGAGCCGCTGCCGGGGCTCGCCCTTGTCCGGCTCGCGCAGGGCAGGACGTCTGCCGCCGGAGCGCTCCTGGCAGGTGCGCTGGGCGAGCCCTCGCTGGTCCCGCTGGAGCGGGCGCGTCTTCTCCCGGCCGAGGTGGAGGTGGCGATCGGTTTGCACGATGTCGGCCGGGCCGAGCGTGCCGCGACGGAGCTGGAGGCGATCGCCGCGACCTATGGGACCGGGCTCCTCCGCGCCTTCGCGGAGACGGCCCGGGGCGCCGTGATGCTCGCGAATGGTGAGGAGGAAGCGGCCGTCATTGCCCTGCGGCGGGCCGTGCGGACCTGGCACGCGGACGACGCGCCGTACGAGACCGCACGGGCGCGCATCCTCCTCGGCGAGGCCTACCGCGCAGCCGGCGACGAAGAGCACGCTGCGCTGGAGCTGAGCGCCGCGGTCGCCTCCCTTGAGGCGCTCGGAGCTGCCGGGGATCTCGCACGGCTCAGGGCCAATGTCGAGCATGGCGGCGGCCAGCGAGCTACCCGCCGGGAGCCTCGGGCGACGCGGACGTTCATGTTCACGGACATCGTTGGCTCGACCGCCCTGATCGACGCGGTGGGTGACGACGCTTGGCGTCGACTCCAGGCGTGGCACGACGAGACCATCCGCCGCCTCATTCGCGAGCGGGGCGGCCAGGAGATCCACCACGCGGGAGATGGCTTCTTCGTGGCCTTCGAGGCGGCTGACGCAGCGATCGCGTGCGCGATTGCCATCCGCGAGACCCTTGCCGAGCACCGAACTCGACAGGGATTCGCCCCGTCCGTCCGGATCGGGCTGCACACGGCGGAGGCTGTCAAGACGGCCTCCGGGTACGAGGGGGGCGGCGTTCATGCCGCTGCACGGGTCGGCGCCCTGGCCGCCGGCGATCAGGTCGTCCTGTCGATGGCGACCATTGAGGCCGCTCATGGGCCGATTGCGCACGGCCCGTGGCGCACGGAGCACCTCCGCGGCATCCGGCGCCCGATCGAGGTCGCCGTCCTGGACTGAGGCCCTGGGTCGGCCCGCAGGTCCCTCGGCGGCCTCGCCTGGCAGCTCTCAGGGGCGCATATCCGCCCGAGTAGACGGCCGACGCGCTACGTCGAGGCCGGGCTGCTCGTGCCGCGGGCCGGTCCGAATTCGAGCAGGAACGGGATCAGATCGAGATCGGCTGCGTGCGACCTCATCCCGTCGGGTGGTCCGTCGATCACGAGGAACGCGACGCCCGACGCCGAGCGGATCGCATAGAGCGTGACAAGGCGTTCGTGTCCCGTGGCGGCGGCGAGGCTTGTCTTCAGTTCCATCGCTGTTCCGGCCGGCAGCCGAACTTCCCGGGTCGTCGTCTCGCCGCGATCCGGCTCCTGTGACAGCCATCGCCGCTCCAGCCAGTGGTCGAGCGATTCGCCGGGGTCCGGCTGGGACTCCAACCCGGGTCCCTCGGCCATCAGCTGGATCCATTCGGCCCCGGGCGCCGGCGGTGGCTGGTTCGCGAAAATGGCCCCGATCGTGTCGAAGGCCACGATGTCGGGCGGAAGGGCCAGCCGCAGGCCGCCGGAATCAGCCTCGACGATCGTCCAGCCAGCCGGGACGGGCGGTCGCGTCGGGAGCGCGTTGGCCGCCGGGCTGCAGGCGCCCAGTGCCAAAACGAGTGGCACGATGATCGCCGCGAAACCGCGGCGCATCAGGAGACGCGAGCGCCGTGATCGTGCCGCATGCAGGGCCACCGTCTTCACTTCAGCACTATATCAGGACACGATGCAGCGTCAAGCGCTATAGCATGGAGTTCGCGAGGACTCCCATGCCGTTCTCGTTCAGGCGGGTGCGATCACGGCGCCGCAGCGCAAGCCCCTCGTCATTCCGCAGGCAGAAGGCCGGTCGCGTGACCGGCCCTCTGTGCCTTCTGCGCGCCCCGGCGCGTCCCGCCGCGATTGCGAACCCTGAGGCGGCCGGCCGAAGAACCCCTACGGCGTCCCGGGGGGATCCGCGGCCACCTCGCCGGGCTGCTTCACGCGCATCGCGACCACGCGGGGGGCCACCCACAGGGCAAGAGCCGTCGCCACGAGCGACAGCCCGATGGAGAAGAGGAACGGGCCGATGAACCGGCTCACCATGGCACCTCCGCCGATCTGACGCGGCGGCCGACGGACGTCCTGACGCCCACGACGGCGACGCGATCCAACCACGGCCGCAACGAACCCACGGGACCCCCGCACCAGGGGGTCAGGCCCTCCAACGAGGCCCACGTTGATAAGAGCGCGCCGCGGCCGATGGGGCCAGTGCCGAACGGGCCGATCAGAGGACCGTTTTCGGGCGCCAATCTCAGCAGACCGTCTTCAGGCGCCCTCGGTCGTCGGTTCGGCCA
>JANPDJ010000043.1:0-1743 GCA_031431395.1 Chloroflexota bacterium
CGACGAAGGTCTGGAAGTAGGTGAAGTCGCCGTAGACGCCGCAGGTGCTTCCGTTCGGCGCTTGGCAGACACGCGACGGGATGCTGAAGCCGATGGTGTCCGGATCCGGGGCCTGTCCCCAGCCCGGATCGGCCGACGGAGGAATGGTCGCGACGTCGTATTCGCAAGGGTCGCCATGCTGCGAGGGGCTGCAGCTGAATTGCAGGAGTCCGAGCGGATTGCTGGGCGTCACCTCGAGGCCGTCGTGCATCTGCCACGCGGTGCGCGTCGGCACGTTGCTGCTGCTCGACGTACTCGAGCAGCCCGTCGCGAGGTCGGTCACCGTCAGCGTGTAGGTGCCTTCCGTCGAGATCGTGATGCATCGGGTCGTCTCCTCCGTGCTCCAGAGATAGGAGTAGTTCCCGTCCGGCCCGCACAGCTCCGCCGTCTCGCCAGCGCAGATCGAATCGGGCCCCGTGATGGTACACACCGGAGGAACGCAGGGCATGCCGGTGATCGCCTGTGCGGCCGGGCACGCGAACGCCGCAGCCAGCGTCAGCAGGATGCAGCCTGCCACGGCGGGTCTGACACGGGCGACGCCGAGAGCGGGCCCGCCGAGCGGGCGAAGCGCGGCGCGGATCATCGCAGCCTCACGATGCGCTGCGTTCTCTCGAACCCGGCCCACTTCACACGAACGAGGTATACGCCGGGTGCGGCGCGTCCGCCTCCGGCGGTGCTTCCGTCCCACGAGAGTGAGTGCGTTCCGGCGGAGAACGTCTCCGACGCCAGCGTCGCGACGCGCCGGCCGCTCAAGTCCAGCACCTCCGCGCGAACGAACGCGGAGTGCGGCAGGGTCAGCCGGACGTGCGCCGTGGCGCGCGAGGGATTGGGACGAGGCGCGCTGAGCACCGCCCCCACGCGATCGCCTTCTTCGACGGCGGTGGTCGGGGTGACGACCGCCTGCGCAGCAAAGATCGCGGCGGTGGTCGGCCCTCCCGAGCGCAAATCCTGCCACGTCAGGGTCGCGGTGCCCGGGCTGCTGGTGGCGACGACGGGGAACTGCTGGGTGTTGGTCGCGAGGCACACCGGCAGGCCATTCGCGTCCCAGCCCGGGTCCAGCCGTCCCTGGTCGTTGAGGTGCTGGACATAAACGTCGTTGGTCGAGCCGCTGCGGCTGTCGTACCAGGTGACGAAGGCGCCATTCTGCCCGTCGTAGGCGATCTGCGGGGAGAACTGCCCGTTGCTCGCGAGACTGACAGGAACGCCGTCCGAGACCAGTCCGACGTTCTGGGCCGTCAGATGCTGCGCGAAGATGTGATTGGTGGTCCCCGTGCGGTAGTCCTGCCAGGCGATGAACGCGCCGCCCGAACCGTCACCGACCACCACCGGGTAATACTGCGAGTACGCCGCCTGGCAGACAGGGGTGCCGTCGGCCGGCCAGTCCGTCGGGACGTCTCCGCCCCCGCTCACGCGCTGGGCGAAAATGTGGTTGTCGGTCCCGGTTCGGAAGTCCTGCCACGCGACGAACGCGCCGCCTGCGCCGTCCGCGGCGAGGGTCGGATAGAACTGGGAGTTCGTGGCCGTGCAGATCCCCAGACCATCGCTGATCCAGCGGCCGCCGGTAACGACCGCTCCGTTCGCATTGAGGTGCTGCATGTAGATGTCGTACTCGCTGCCCCTGCGATAGTCCTGCCACGCGATGAACGCCCCGCCCGCTCCGTCAACGATGATCGTGGGATTGATCTGATTGTTCGTCGCGACGCA
>JANPDJ010000044.1:0-7731 GCA_031431395.1 Chloroflexota bacterium
CGTCGAGATGAAGGTCGAGCTGATCACCCCGATCGCCCTCGAGGTGGGCCAGCGCTTCGCCATCCGCGAGGGCGGCCGCACCGTCGGTGCCGGCGCCGTCGTCACGATCATCGAGTAGCACGATGGCAAAACAGCGGATCAGAATCCGCCTCAAGGCGTACGACCACCGCCTGCTGGACCAGTCGGCAGCCCAGATCGTGGAGACGGCCCAGCGCACCGGCGCAGACGTCGTCGGTCCGGTTCCGCTGCCCACGCGAATCGAGAAGTTCACGGTGATCCGGTCGCCGTTCATCGACAAGGACAGCCGCGAGCAGTTCGAGATCCGGACACACAAGCGGCTCCTTGACATCCTCGATCCATCGTCGAAGACGGTGGATGCACTGATGCGGCTCTCGCTCGCGGCGGGCGTCGACATCGAAATCAAGATGTGATGTCACACGGTCAGACCGCGCATGGCGGCGTTGTCGCCTGCGCTCCCTCGCTCACGCACCTGCAAGTGCGCTCGTTCACGTGCTCGGCTCCGCCTTGCCCTGCACGCCCTGAGCGCGCGACAAGGGATGTCGCCGAATGAGTATTGGATTGATCGGCCGCAAGGTCGGCATGACCCAGGTCTTCCAGGAAGACGGCACGATGGTTGCCGTCAGCGTCCTCGCGGTCGAACCGAACACCGTCACGCGCCTGCGCACTGCGGATCGCGACGGCTATACGGCCGTCCAGATCGGCACGGAGAATTCGCGGAAGCTCTCGAAGCCGGAGGCGGGCCAGTTCAAGGACCTGCCCAAGGGCACCGCTCCGGCAACCGTGCACGAATTCCGCCTCGACAACATCGACGATTTTACGGTGGGCCAGAAACTGGACGTGAGCATGTTCGCCGCGGGGGAACTGGTCGACGTGACCGGGGTCTCCAAGGGCAAGGGCTTCGCCGGCCACATCAAGCGCCACCACTTCAAGCGCGGTCCCAAGACGCACGGTTCGGATCACCATCGTGCCCCGGGCTCGATCGGTCCGGGCACCACGCCCGGACGCGTCTACAAGGGCATGCGCATGGCGGGTCACATGGGTGACGAGAGGGTCACCGTCAAGAAGCTTCGTGTGGTCCGCTCGGATCCCGAGCGCAACATCCTGCTGGTCAAGGGCTCGCTGCCGGGCTCGCGCAATGCCTTGATCTACGTGAAGAAGGTCTGACCCCATGCCGCAGACAACCCTTTACGACCGCACCGGGGCATCGGTGGGCACAGTGGACCTGTCCGACGTGCTGTTCGCTGCACCCGTGAATGCCTCGGTCATGCACCAGGTGGTCACCGCCCAGCTCGCCGGACGACGGACCGGCACGCATGACACCAAGACCCGCGGCGAAGTCCGTGGTGGCGGTCGCAAGCCCTACAAGCAGAAGGGCACCGGACGTGCCCGCCAGGGCACCATCCGGGCGCCGCAGTACCGGGGCGGCGGCGTCGTGTTCGGTCCGCATCCGCGCTCCTACGAGCAGCGGTTGCCGCGCAAGATGAAGCAGCTCGCCCTCCGCGGCGCGCTCACCGCGAAACTCGGTGACAACGCCATCAGGGTCATTGACGCGTTCGGCCTCGAGGCGATCCGGACACGGGAGCTCGTCGCTGTCCTCGTGGCGATGCAGGCAACCGGGCGGGTCCTCGTCGTTGCTCCCGGGCGCGACCAGAACCTCGACCTTTCGGCCCGCAACCTGCCCCGCGTGGACGTGATCCTGGCCGACTCGCTCAACGTAGTCGACCTGCTCCGTGCGGACATGGTGCTCATCGAGAAGCCCGCCCTGGCGCGGATGGAGGAGGTGTACACGTGACGCTCACGGCGCACGAGGTGATCCTTCGCCCGATCATCAGCGAGAAGTCCATGGACGAAAGCCAGCGTGGCAAGTACACGTTCGCGGTCCACGACGATGCCAACAAGATCCAGATCAAGGACGCCGTGGAGGCGCTCTGGGCCAAGGAGAACGTGACCGTGCTCGCGGTCAACGTCCTCACGACCAAGCGCAAGGAAAAGCGTCGCGGGACGAAGCGCGGCCGGATCGCCGGCTGGACCACGCCCTGGCGCAAGGCCGTCGTGACGCTGGCCCCCGGCCAGAAGATCGAGTTCTTCGAGGGAGTCTGAGCCGATGCCGCTTCGCAGTTACCGGCCCACCTCTCCGGGCATGCGCGGGATGACCCGCTCGACGTTCGAGGAGATCACGACCAAGGAGCCGTACAAGCCGCTCCTCGAGTCGCAGATCCGCGGCTCCGGGCGCAACAATGCCGGCCGTCTGACCGTCCGCCACCGCGGCGGCGGCGAGAAGCAGCATTACCGCCGCATCGACTTCAAACGCGACAAGATCGGGGTGCCCGCGCGGCTGGCCACGATCGAGTACGACCCGAACCGCTCGGCGCGCATCGGGCTGCTCTTCTACCGCGACGGGGAGAAGCGCTACATGCTCCTCCCGCACGGCCTGAAGGTGGGCGACGTCGTCGTCGCGGGCCCGGATGCGGAGGCGCGCGTCGGCAATGCGCTGCCCATCTCCAGCATCCCGCTCGGCACCACGATCCACAACATCGAGCTTGTGCCGGGCAAGGGTGGCCAGATCGTCAGGTCCGCCGGGGCCGCCGCCCAGCTGCTCGCCAAGGAAGGCGATCAGGCACAGGTCCGCTTGCCGTCGGGCGAGGTGCGGCGCGTCAGCATGCTGTGCATGGCCACGGTCGGGCAGGTCAGCAACCTGGACCACGAGAACCAGAACCTCGGCAAGGCTGGCCGCGCGCGCCACATGGGCCTGCGGCCCGAAGTGCGCGGAGTGACCATGAACCCGCGTGACCATCCGCACGGCGGCGGCGAAGGCAAGAGCCCGACCGGCATGCCGCCCAAGACGCCCTGGGGGAAGCCCGCCATGGGCTATCGAACCCGCGTGAACAAGACCAGCGGACGGCTCATCGTCCGCTCGCGTCATCGCAAGTCGTAGGTAGGGAAGCAGACCCATGACGCGTTCAGTCAAGAAGGGCTGGTTCGTCGAGCAGCGGCTCAAGGGCCGTGTCGAGGAGATGAACAAGCGCAACGAGAAGCGGGTTGTCAAGACCTGGTCGCGTGCGTCCGTCATCTTCCCGGACTTCATCGGCCACACCGTCGCCGTCTACAACGGCAAGAAGCACATCCCCGTTTACGTATCCGAAAACATGGTCGGCCATCGCCTTGGTGAGTTCAGCCCCACCCGCACCTACCGCGGGCACGGCAAGCACACCGAGCGGTCGACGTCGCTCAAGTAGGAGAGCGAGACCGTGCGCGTATCCGCAACAGCCAAGTACCTCCGTGCCTCAACCCGCAAGACGGGCCTGATCACCCGGGCCATCATCGGCAAGCCGGTTGGGGATGCGGCCGCCCTGCTCCGCTTCATGCCCCAGCGCGCGGCGCGGGATGTGGCCGCGGTGTTGAAGAGCGCCACGGCCAACGCCGAGAACAACCACAACCTCTCCGCCGAGGACCTCGTCATCGTCGAGGCCCGCGCGGACGAGGGGCCCACGATCAAGCGCTGGCAACCGCGAGCCCAGGGAAGGTCGTTCGCGATTCACAAGCCGATGACGCACATCACCGTCGTCGTCCAGGACCGGGAGGCCTGAGCATGGGACGCAAGGTCCACCCGTACGGCTTCCGGCTGGGTGTGTCACGCACCTGGACGGCGAAGTGGTACGCCGACAAGGATTACACCAACCTCCTCAAGGAGGACATCGCGATCCGTGCACTCGTCGGCAAGCGGCTGGCCAACGCCAGCATCAGCCAGGTCGAGATCGAGCGCGGCATCAACCACGTAACCGTCACCGTCCACACCGCGAAGCCGGGCATCGTGATCGGCAAGGGCGGGGCGAACGTGGAGATCCTCCGCCAGCAGATCGGCGGCCTGTCCAACCGCAAGGTGAAGCTGGAGATCAAGGAGATCCGCCAGCCGGAGCTGGACGCGTACCTGGTGGCGATCAACATCGCCCAGCAGCTGAGCCGGCGCATCGCGTTCCGGAAGGCGATGAAGCAGGCTCTCCAGCGCACCATGAAGGCCGGCGCCAAGGGCGTGAAGGTGGCCGTGTCCGGGCGCCTGGGTGGTTCCGAGATGGCCCGCCGCGAGTGGGACCGGGAGGGGCGGATCCCCCTGGCCACGCTTCGGGCCGATATCAGCTACGGGCAGGTGCACGCGCACACGACGTACGGCCGGATCGGCGTCAAGGTCTGGATCTACCGCGGCGAGGTTCCGATTGAACGCCGCCCGCCGCGCGAACTCACGGCGGCCCAGTCGGCCGTCGCCACGGGAGTCTGACGAAATGCTGATGCCGCGACGCGTGAAGCACCGCAAGGTGATGCGCGGCCGCATGTCCGGGCTGGCCAAGGGTGGCCACACGGTCGCCTTCGGTGACTTCGGGCTTGCCACGACCGAACCGGCCTGGATCACCAGCCGGCAGATTGAAGCTGCCCGCCGTGCCATGACCCGCTCGGTCAAGCGCGGTGGCAAGATCTGGATTCGGGTGTTCCCCGACAAGCCCGCCACCAAGAAGCCGGCCGAAACCCGCATGGGTTCAGGCAAGGGCGCGCCGGACCACTGGGTCGCGGTCGTCAAGCCCGGTCGGATCCTCTTCGAGATGGCCGGCGTCGAGCACGCCGACGCGGTCGAGGCGATGCGCCTCGCCAGTCACAAGCTGCCCGTCGCCACCCGCGTCGTGACACGCGAGACGCTCACGGAGGTCGGGAGCTGATGGATATCGATCAGACGCGCGCTCTGTCGGATGCCGAGCTGGATCAGGCCGTGTTCGATGCAAAGCGGGAGCTGTGGGAGGCGCGGTTCGCGCTGTCCACCCGCCAGCTCAAGGATTACAGCACGATCCCGCAGGCTCGCCGGACCATCGCCCGGATCCTGACGGTCCAGAACGAGCGCCGCACCCAGCGCGCCCGGACCGCGTGACGGGGGACGGCGAGATGGCAGGAGTGAATGTGAGCCCGGTGAACCCGGTCAACGTGACGCCCTCGCGGGGCAAGCGCAAGACCATGGTCGGCCGCGTCGTGAGCGACAAGATGGACAAGACGATCGTCGTGTCCATCGAGCGCCTGGCGCGCCATCCCCTCTACAAGCGCGTCGTGCGGCTGACGTCCAAGTTCAAGGCCCACGACGAGCTGAACGAGGCGAAGGTGGGCGACACGGTCCTCATCGAAGAGTCGCGGCCGCTGTCGGCCACCAAGCGCTGGCGCATGGTGGAAGTCGTGTCGCGCGCCGGCGAAGGTGCGATCGGCGATCTCGTGAGCGAGGAGCGCGATACCACCAGCGCCATCCATTCGGCTGCACATCCCGGCCGCCGTGCGGCCGCTGTCGATGAGGGTGGCGCCTCGTGATCCAGCAGGAAACGCGCTTCAAGGTCGCAGACAATACGGGTGCCCGGACCATCCAGTGCATCCGCGTCATCGGTCGATCCCAGAAGACCATCGCGGGCGTGGGCGACGTGATCATCGCGAGCGTCAAGCAGGCCATCCCGAACGCCGCCGTCAAGAAGGGCGACGTCGTTCGGGCAGTCGTCGTGCGGACGGCCAAGGAATACGGTCGCCCGGATGGCAGCTACATCCGCTTTGACGAGAACGCGGCCGTTCTCATCAACAACCAGGGCAACCCGCGTGGCACGCGGATCTTCGGCCCCGTGGCGCGAGAGCTGCGCGACCGGAATTACATGAAGATCGTCTCCCTCGCGCCGGAGGTGCTGTAGTGACCGCCCGGACATCCATTTCCATGCCCACGCGCGTACCGGACATCCGGAAGGGTGACACCGTGGTCGTGCTGGCCGGCAAGGACGCCGGCAAGCGCGGCACCGTGGAGCGCGTCATGCGCCGGCGCGGGACCACGTACGGCCGCCACAAGCTGCCGCGCCCGGGTTCGCCAGCGCTGTCGCAGGCGCACGTGCTCGTGACCGGGATCAACATCGCCAAGCGGCACACGAAGCCGCGACCCAGTCAGAACCAGAACGATCGCGTCCCTCAGATGCAGCAGGGCGGCATCCTCGAAATCCCGCAGCCGCTGCCGCTCAGCAGGGTCATGGTTGTCTGCCCGCGATGCGACAAGCCGACGCGGATCAAGCACGCGGACCTGCTCTCCGGCCAGCACGTGCGCGTCTGCCGCCACTGCGGCGAACCGCTGGAGGTCGTCGCGTGACGAGCCGTCTGCGGGAGCGCTACCACAGCGAGGTCATTGCCTCGTTGTCCAAGCAGTTCAACTACGACAACCCGATGCAGGTACCGGGTCTCGAGAAGATCGTGATCAATGTGGGCCTGGGTGAGGCGCTGACGAACGCCAAGGCGATCGACGCGGCCACGGGCGATCTGCAGTTGATCACGGGCCAGAAGCCCATTGTCACGAAGGCACGCCGGTCGATCGCTCAGTTCCGTCTGCGGACGGGCAATGCGGTCGGCGCCAAGGTCACGCTTCGCAACGAGCGCATGTGGGACTTTCTCGAGCGCCTGACCACCCTCGCACTCCCGCGCATCCGCGACTTCCGCGGCGTGCCGTCGAAGTCGTTCGACGGCCGTGGGAACTACTCGCTGGGTCTGCGCGAGCAGCTGGCGTTTCCCGAGATCGATTACGACAAGGTGGACCGTCTCCGCGGGCTGGAGATCAGCATCGTGACGACGGCGAAGACCGACGAGGAGGGCAAGAAATTGCTCGAACTCCTCGGCATGCCCTTCGCCTCGTAGGGCGCTGGGGAGGAGACCATGGCCAAGAAGTCGTTGATTGCAAAGGCAAAGCGGACACCGAAGTTCGAGGTCCGCGGGTACCACCGCTGCACCGTCTGCGGGCGCCCGCGCGCCTACATGCGGCGGTTCGCACTGTGCCGCATCTGTTTCCGCGAGCGCGCCCTCCTCGGCGAGCTGCCGGGCGTGACCAAGTCGAGCTGGTAGAAGACCGATGAATATTTCCGATCCGATCGCGGACATGCTGACCCGCATTCGCAATGCGTCGCGGGCGCGGCACACAGAAGTCGTCCTGCCCGCTTCGCGGACGAAGCGAGAGATCGCGCGCATCCTCAAAGCCGAAGGCTTCATCGCCGAGGTTGCCGAGGGCCAGGAAGGGCCGCAACAGGTCCTTCGGCTGACGCTGAAGTACGTGGACGGCAAGGCGCCCGTAGTGTCCGGGCTGAAGCGGATCAGCAAGCCCGGGCTGCGTGTGTACGCGGCCAAGACCGAGATTCCCCGGGTTCTGGGCGGGCTCGGCATCGTCATCGTCAGCACAAGTCAGGGCATCATGACCGGCGCGCAGGCCCGCAAGGCACAGCTCGGCGGCGAAGTCCTTGCATACGTCTGGTAGGGCCTGAATGTCTCGTATCGGGCGCTTGCCCATTCCTGTTCCGTCGGGCGTGACCGTGACGCTTGACCTTCCCTCCATCACCGTCACGGGACCGCGGGGCGAGTTGCATCGCAACCTGCACCCCGACATGCTCGTGGCCCAGGAGGAAGGCCGGCTCCTCGTCAGCCGCCCGGATGAGGCCAAGTTCCATCGTCAACTCCACGGCCTGACCCGCACCCTTGTTGCCAACATGGTCGAGGGTGTCACCACCGGCTATCGCAAAGGCATCGAGATCACGGGCGTCGGATACCGCGCCCAGAAGGTCGGCAACAAGCTCCAGCTCAACCTGGGCTACAGCCACCCGATTGAGATCGACCCGCCGGCCGGGATCACCTTCGAGCTCGAGAACCCCACCCGCCTGGCGGTCGTGGGCATCG
>JANPDJ010000045.1:0-2915 GCA_031431395.1 Chloroflexota bacterium
CGCCGCCCGCCCGCCGCCCGGCCGCCGCCCGCCCGCCGGCCGCCCCTCGGCCGCGGACCGCTACGCCGGAGGCTCGAGGCCCAGGTGGCGGAGGAAGGCTGCGTTGGATGGCTCCCGCCCAAGAAAGCGGCGGAGGAGGACGGCCGCATCGTCGGAGCCGTTGGGCTCCAGGATCTCGCGCCGGTAATCGGCGCCCACGCGGGGGGACAGGATGCCCTGGGCCTCGAAGCGGCTGAACATGTCGTCGCCGTAGACCCGTGACCACAGGTAGCCGTAGTAGCCGGCGTCGTAGCCGCCCAGCAGATGGCCGAACGAGGCGGGGAAGAACGTTCCCTCGTGGAATGGCAGTCCGGTCATGGCGTACGCCTCGCGGTTGATCCGATCGGCGTCGAGGATCTCCTCCGCGCCGTGGAACATGAGATCCAGTCGCCCGAAGTACGCCTGTCGCAGGGTCTTCACCGCGACGTTCAGCTTGCGGGCAGCCACGAGGCGCTCCACCAGCTCGGCCGGGATGACCTCTCCGTTCTCGTGGTGGCGCGCGAATCGCCGGAGCACGTCGGGGTTCCACGACCAGTGCTCCATGATCTGGGACGGCGCCTCGACGAAGTCGCTCTCGGTCTCGGCACCGGAGAACCGGCTGAATTCGGTCTGGCTCAGCGACATGTGGAGGATGTGGCCGAACTCGTGGAAGAGCGTCACGACTTCCTCGTGCCGCAACAGCGCGGGTCTGCCGGCGGACGGGGGCGTGAAGTTGGCGACGATCGCCGAAACCGGGACCACGCGCCGGCCGTCTGCATCGCGATGCGCCACCACGAGCGGGAACGCCGCTGCGTGGGTGAACTTGCCCTCGCGCGGGAACAAGTCCGCGTACGCGAACGCGAGCTGCCGTCCGGATGCGCGGTCGAGGATCTCGTACAGGCGCACGTCGGGGTGCCACGCCAGGGCCTCCGGGACGGGGCGGTAGTCCAGGCCGAAGACATCGCCCGTGATCTCGAAGAGTCCTGCCCACACGCGGTCGAGCGGGAGGTATTCCGACACCTTCTCGGGTTCGACGCCGTGCGTGGACCGGCGGAGCAGGTTCTCGTAGTAGCGGACGTCCCACGGGCGCAGCACGTCGTCGCCGGTCTCGGCGAGAAGTGCGTCACGCATCAGTCGGAACTCACCGCGCGCGGCTTCCTGGACCCGGGGAACCAGGTCGGCGTAGAACCGCTCCACTGCCGATGGCTCGCCCGCCATCCGGACTTCCATGGCGTAGTGCGCCCACGATGGGTATCCGAGCAGGCCGGCCATGCGCCGCCGCAGGCGAAGGACCTCGTCGAGCGCCGCGCGGT
The DNA here is from genome assembly GCA_031431395.1 of Chloroflexota bacterium. Classification (GTDB taxonomy): domain Bacteria; phylum Chloroflexota; class Limnocylindria; order Limnocylindrales; family CSP1-4; genus VGPE01. Next base: position 1,332 of record JANPDJ010000045.1, read on the forward strand.
TCTCCACGGCCGCCTTGTTCCACTCCCGGAACTCCAGCTGCTCGCGCAGGTCCCTGCGAGGCGACTGCTCCATGAACGGCCCGACGTCGGGGTAGGCGAGCGTCACCCGCCGTGTACCGGGCGAGTCCCCGAGTGGGAGGCGCTCGACGAAGCTCGGGGCCAGGCCCGCGAGGTCGTCCGGGGCAAGATCGATGCCGTCGCGGAACTCACCAATCGCTCGCTGGAACGCGACTTCCAGTTCCACCAGCCGTGCGCGAAGGCCGCGCAACTCCGCTCGCTGCTCGGGCGCAAGCTGCTGACCCGCCCGGCGGAATTCGCGCAGCCAGTGGTCGAGGAGCCGCCGGCGCTCGCCGGTCAGCGCGGCGGCATCCCCGGTCTCACTGAACGTGCGCAGGGACGCGTACACATCGTCCCGGAACGACAGTTCTACGCGCCACTTGGCGAGTTCCTCCTCGGCCGCGGAGCCGGCGTCGCGGACGGCACGGTCCGGGTGCACATGGCCCATGAAGGCTCCCCGGCCGTAGCCCACGGAGATGACGGCCAGTGCCTCGTCGAGCGGCCGGAGGACGGTCTCAAAGCCGAGGTGTGTCTCCGAAGGACCCCTGCCCGCGGCAGCCGCCCGGGCAACGAGCGCGTCGGCGGCCGCGATTGCCTCGTGCATGGCGGCCTGGACCCGGGCGGCGTCAACGGCCGTGTAGTCGAACGGAGCAGCGCGGTCGGCGGTGGGGGGTCGCGGCGCGGAGCGGGCCTTCGGCCGGAGTTCCGCCGGCGGGGGAGGCGGCTCGAAGGTCGAAGGATCGCGATCCGCCATGCCGAAGAGCCTACAGGACCCCGACCTCGCGGGCCGCCGGGCAGGAGGCGCCCTACGCCGTCGAGAGGTTCACCTCGGGTCGCTCCAGGTCCTCCGGCGATGCCTTGAAGAACGGGCGTGGCTGCCAGCGCAGGACCCCGGCGAGCAGGACCGCGGGCAACTGCGCGATCCGCGCGTTGTACCGGTAGACGCTGTCGTTGTACAGCTCGCGACGGTCCGCGATGATGTCCTCCAGGCGCTCGATCTCGGCCTGGAGCGCCCGTACGTTCTCCTGCGATCGCAGCTCCGGGTAGCGTTCCACCACCGCGAACAGCTGGCGGAGCGCCGCCGAGGTGGCCTCGGACGTGGCCGCCTGCTGGTTGACGGCCTGCTGTGGCGACCATGCCGCCCGGAGCCTGGTCACGTGTTCCAGCACGGACTGCTCGTACGCCATGCCGCCACGGACGGCTGCGACGACGTTCGGCAGTTCGTCGTGGCGCTGCTGCAGCGCCACCTCGATGTTGGCCCACGCCTTGTCGATTCGCTGGCGGAGGGCGACGATCGCGTTGTAGGTCGTCACCGAGACGAAGATCACGATGAATACGACGAGGCCAACGGCAAAGCCTGCCGCGAGGTTGGTTGGCGTCACGCCCGCGATTCTCCCATGGCACGGCCGCCCGCGCGCCGGGTGCCCATTCGGGGCACGCGACCTGCGCCGGCGACGGCCGTCGGGTGCCCGTGGCCGGTCACAGGACGATCGCGCTAGTCACGGTGAGCGCGAGCGCCATCGCCGA
>JANPDJ010000046.1:0-21462 GCA_031431395.1 Chloroflexota bacterium
GAAGCCGTCGAGGCGCCCGTCCGGGTGGGCGCGACGGCGCGGTGACCGGGGGGACCCAGGTGGCCGTCTGTACCCGGGACGTCAGGCGGCCCGGCCCGCAGCCGAGGCCTGGGGCACCTCGATGAGGCGCCCGCTGCTGACGTCGTAGATGTACCCGTAGATGGGGATGCCGGCCGGCACGAGCGGATGGCTCCGAATCCGCTTCACATCCTCCAGAACACTGGCCTCCTGGTCGCGAATGGTCAGCCAGGCGATATGCCCACCCTCGTGGGATCCGGGGCCTGTCCCGACATCGGTGAAACCGTCCGGTCCCAACGCGGCCGTCTCCAGGCTGTTGGCCAGGAGCCCGCGCATCACATCATCAGTGAAAAACTCCATCCCGCAGTTGGTGTGGTGGATGACGAACCACTCGCGGGTCCCCAGGAGCTTGTACGAGATGACGAGCGAGCGGATCGCATCGTCACTCGCGCGACCACCGGCGTTGCGGGTGACGTGTGCGTCCCCTTCGCTGAGGCCCGCGTACTTCGCGGGATCGAGCCGTGCGTCCATGCACGTGAGGATCGCGAATCGTCGCGCCGGCGGGAGTGCGAGGTCCGCCTTCGAGCCGAAGGATGCCGCGTAGTCGGCGTTCGCCGCGAGAACTTCGCTGAGCACTGTTGACATCGGGACGCTCCTTGGTGGCCGATCCAGCCTGTTGGGGGATGCGGTCGGTCATGGCCGACTCGCGCGATCCGATCGGGTTCGCGGCCGCACCGCCACTGGCTGGAGGCAACAAAAAAGACCGCGGTTCCCAGTGGAACCACGGCCCCGTGACCGGCTTCGACCCCGCTTCGACCAGCGGGTCGATCAGGGCGTCAGACGGACGCCTCCAGACGGCGGGGCCGCTGGAGACAACACCGGAGGTCGCAATACGCTGACACGGGCGGGACTGTACCGGAGCAAGGGGAATACCGCAAGGCCGGCGCGACCCAGAGCGCCGGTCGCGACGGCCCGGGCGGACGCCGCGACCTGGCGGACTGACGGCCGACGGCTGGCGCGGGGTGGCGGAGGCCGCGGACATGGAGAGGCCCGAAGTGATCTCTCGGTCTTCCAGGTTCCGGTCTGCGGCGGCTGTCCGTTGATGCGATCGCTGGAGCCGGTTCGCCGGACCGGTCGTGGAGTCTGTCTCCCGAAGGAGACTTCCGCTCATGACCACTTCGGGTCGTGTCGCTACTCTCCGGCATCTGGTGCCTGACTGCCAGTGCCGAATGGACCGATGATGGGCGGGGTTCGGGCGCGCCCCCGGTGCGCCCAAAACCGACCCCGGCCTCAGCCCTCGCGGCGGAGGATGCGGCCCGGTCGGGCGCCGGTGTGGCGGCCGCCGTCAATCACGAGCTGGCCGTTGACGAACACCGCCTGGATCCCCAGCGGGAACTGGTGCGGCGCCTCGAACGTGGCCTGGTCGATCACGGTCGCCGGATCCAGCACCACGATGTCGGCCGCGGCACCCTCGACGAGCGTGCCGCGATCCCGGAGTCCAAGCCGCCGCGCCGGCATGCCGGTCATCTTGTGGATCGCAGATTCGAGCGTGAGCACGGGTTCGTCACGGACGTAGCGGCCGAGGATCCGCGGGAAGGTGCCGTAGTAGCGCGGGTGCGGCTGCTGGGGTGGCCCGTGGACGCCCGTCGGAGAGATGGCGGTGCCGTCGGATCCCACCATGGCGGCATCGTGCACGAGGAAGGCCCGCATGTCGGGTTCGCGCCGGTTGAAGACCACGACGGCGACGCTGTTGCTCTCTTCGTCAACCAGGTTCAGGAACGTGTCGAGGGGATCCTCGCCCCGGACCACAGCAGCCTGTGCGATGGAACGGCCGATGAGCGGCCGGTTCGCCTCCGTGCCGATGTCCGAGAGGATCATGGAGTCCCAGTCCCAGGGCATGCCCCGGAACCAGCCCTCGGCAGCGGATGCCCGCACCCGGGCACGAGAGCCCGGGTTCCGCAGCGTGTCCAGCATCGGTTGGACGCCGCCCGCCTGCGCCCACTCGGGCATGAACTGCATGAGTCCGGTGCCCGCGGCGATGTACGGGTACACGTCCACCGTCATGTCGAGGCCGCCCGCGCGAGCGCGATCGACCACGGAGAGCATCGTCTCGGGCTGTCCGAAGGCCCGCTTGTCAATGATGGCGATGTGCGAGTACTGGACGGGCACGCCTGCCTCAATCCCGATTCGCGCCGCTTCCTCAACGGCCGCGACGTGCTGGCCGGCCCACAGCCGGGCATGCGTCGCGTAGAACGCGTTCGGATACGGCGCGATGGCGCTCGCCAGGGCGATGACCTCTTCGGTGGTCGAATAGGAGCCCGGCGTGAGGGTCAGACCGGTCGAAAGCCCGAACGCGCCCTGCTCCACCGCGATTGCGGCAAGCCGCTGCATCTGGGCAAGCTCAGCGGGCGTCGGCGCCCGGTCATCGGTAGCGCCAACCGCCACCCGGAGGGCCGCGTGCCCCACGAGCGGCGCGAGGTTCATGCTGATTCCGAGGGCGTGATGGCGCGCCGCCCAGCCGTCCAGGTCCACCCAGTCCCAGTCCGTTGCGGACGTCAACTCAGGCCCGAAGATCGCGCGCATCGGCGCAAAGCCCGCCGGTCCGATGGGGAACGGCGAGTAGCTGCAGTTTCCGGGGACGTCCGTGGTAACGCCCTGGTGCACCTTGCTCTCGGCGCCCGGGTCGTCCAGCAGTGTCACGTCCGAGTGCGTGTGGATGTCGATGAAGCCCGGCGTCACCACCAAGCCGGCGGCGTCGATGACCCGCCCGGCGGTGGCATCCGCCAACTCACCGATGGCGGCGATGCCGGCGCCGGCAAGCCCGACGTCGGCCCGGTAGCGCGGCGCCCCGGTGCCGTCGACGACGGTGGCGCCCCGGATCAGCGTGTCGAATTCGATGGTCGTGCCCTCCTGCGTCCATTCTGAGGCGTCCGTCGAGCCCGAAACAGGGCCGCGGACGGCTGATGTCGTCTCTCCTGCCCCGGGCACAATGGGACGACACCACCGAAGGGAGGCCCAGCGTGTTCGACCGGGACAGCCTGCGCGGCATCATTCCGCCGCTCGCAACGCCGCTCACCCCGGCCGGTGAGATCGACCGCGCCGGCATGCGCCGGCTGGTGGACCACGTCCTGGGGGCCGGCGTACACGGCGTCTTTGTCCTTGGCAGCACGGGCGAGTTCCCGTTCCTGACGGCCCGGCAGCGGGTGCAGGTCGTCGAGGCCGCGGCCGAGGCGGTCGGTGGGCGGGTGCCCCTCATTGCCGGGATCTCGGCCGTGGGAACCCGGGAGGCAATCGCCCATGCGCAGGCCGCAGCGGAGGCCGGGGCGGACTTCCTGATGATCACGCCACCCTACTTCGGCACGATGGCGATGGCCCAGGAGTGGATCGAGCGCCACATCGTCGCCGTCGCAGACGAAGCGGCCGCGCCGGTCCTGCTGTACAACGTGCCGCCGCTCATCAGCGACATCGAGCCTGCGACGGTCGCACGGCTCGCCGGCCACGGCCGGATCCTGGGCATGAAGGATTCGGCGCAGCTGATCCATCTGCAGGACGTCCTCTTCCGGACGCGGGAGCGCGGCTTCCGCGTGTTCTCCGGCCTCCCGCACCACATCGTGGCGGCAGTGCTCGTGGGCGCCCACGGCTCGACGCCCTCACCGGCGAACCTCATTCCGCGGGCGTACGTGGACCTCTTCGACGCGACGACTGCCGGGGACCTGCCGCGCGCATTTGCCCTGCAGGAGCGCGTCAACCAGTTCGCCGACCGCCTCTACGCGATGCCGTCCTACTCCAGCGTCATCAAGGCCGGCCTGAGCCTGATGGGAATCTGCAGTCCCACGGTGGCCGCGCCGCTGCCCGCCCTCACGACCGAAGAGACAGAGCTGGTCCGGAGGCACCTGGCCGAGTACGGACTCCTGGGCTGACTCCGCCCGCTACTGGGCGACGTTGTAGGACGTGCTGATCATCCGGACCCAGTCGTCCACCACGGCCGCACAGACCGGCCCCGCGTCCGGCGGCATGGCGCAGCTGATCTGGAAGGCAAGAATCAGGCTGTCCGACTCGGCGTGGTAGATGAGTGCGCCCGCCACGGCGTGCGGCCCGCCGGAGAGAGCGCCCACCGCCTTGACCCCGGGCGGGTCCATGAACCGCGCGATCTCCGGCGTGACGAAGGTGACCTCCTCACCACCGGCGTGCTGCCGCGGGCACACGAAACCGAACGTCGCGTGGAGGAGCCGGTCGGCCGCCGGGAACAACGGGCACGCCAGGTCGAGAACGCCCGAATAGGGCGCCCCCGGTGCGATGTCCACCACGATGCCAGCGTGGGGATCCGCCGGGTTCATGATCGTGACGTGGCTGCTGGCGTCGGCGCCAACGAGACCTGAGCACCGCCATCCCCTCGGGCCCAGGATCAACTGCTCCGTCTCGACCCCGTATACAACGAGTCCGGGCGCGAGCGACGCGGGGAGATCCACCTCGATCGTGCTCACCAGCGGCGTCGGGGCGGGACCGGCGATGGCGCCGTCGGCGACGGTGCAGGCCACGACGGGCAAGGTCACCCTGACGCGCGCCGGGACGGTCCCCGTGGTGGGGCTCAGCGCGAACGTCGCAGCGGGAGTCCCGGCGGAACCCGATCCGGGCGTGGAGGCCACGGACGGGCCGGAGGCGAGCGCCGACGGAACCGCCAGGCCCGAGCCCACGGGTGACGCCCCGGCCGACCGAGGAGCGCTGGGCGCGGGCGGGACGCTGGCCAGAAGTCCGGGCCTGGCGGAGGGCAGTGCAGAAACGCGTGACTCCGGCGAACCCCCCGGCGCAGCGCTCGCGGCGGGTGATCCGGAAGCCGGCATGCCGCGATCGACACTCCCGGCAGGGCTCAACGCCGGCGATGCCCCACAGCCGGAAAGTGCCCCGATGAGGGCGGCGGTCACGAGAAAGCCGGCAACTTGCGGGTGCCGGCGGCCGCTCGTCAAGAGGTCGAGCTGGTGCCGGGCAATCCGGTGGTGAGGACAGCTGGTGTCGCCCTCACGAAGCCGCGTCAGGATCCGGCGTCCGCCCGGAACGCCGCGAGATCCGCCGGCTCGAATCCCACCTGGTCTACGTTGCACCAGATCCAGTCCTCGCCCGGCTCCCGCGACTGGATGAGCGGGTGGTGGGCCTCTCGCGAATGGCGAGTGGCGTGCCGGTTCGGGGAAGAGTCACAGCAACCCACGTGCCCGCAGGTCAGGCACATCCGCAGGTGGACCCACCAGCTCCCGATGCGCAGGCAGTCCTCGCACCCCTTGGCGGACGGGGTGACCTCGTGGATCTGATCGAGGTGCGAGCACGGGACGGTTGTCATGGGACTCCACATGTACAGCAGTGGCTCAACGCTCGGGGCGCGGCTTGCTGGAGCGATGCTCGCAGGGACGCGGCGCCCTGTCCACTCTGCCGGGTGAGGCCGTAGAGGGCCTGGCATAGCGTGGCGTTACGACCGGCTCATGCCATCACCGGCTTCGGGGGTGGGCGGTGGCGTGCCGCCCGCTTCGATGCTGCCAGGCCGGAAATCCATGATTCGCTCCGGCGTGGCACATCGCACAAACCCGAATCGCGCGTACAGAGAGTGCGCGTCCCGCGTGGACAGGGACCATCGGCGGAGCCCCTGCAGCTCCGGGTGCGACAGGATGCTCTCCACGAGCCACACCCCCAGCCCACGGCCGCGCGCTTCAGGAACGACGAACACGTCGGCCAGCCAGGCGAAGGTGGCACGATCGGAGATCACCCGAGCGAACCCCACTTGCCGGCCGTTTTCGATCAGCGAGAACGGCACCGATCCCGCGATGGACCGCGCCACGCGGTCACGTGCGATGCCCCGGGCCCAGTACGACGTTGTCAGAAACCCGTGGACCACGTCCAGGTCCACCTCGGCCGGATCCGTGCTGATCCGCAGCCCGTTGCGGCGCCATTCGGGGAAGCCCATGGCCTTCCCGGCCGGGTGGTGGCGCGCTAGCGCTTCTTCCCGCCGCGCATTTCCACGAGATGAGCGTTCCAGGGCGAGCTGCTGCCGTCGACGGCGGCGGACGAGCCGTGCCAGCCGCACACGCAGGTGACGGTCTCGAACCGGTGCTTGTACTCCGCGATGACGTGCTTGGGGGGCTCTGCGACCGGGGACTTGTGCGGCAGATTCGGGTTCATCTGACTCCTACCGGGACACGGCCCGTGGGCGCTGGCGATGGGGACGGCCGCAGCGGACCGAAACGGCCAGGTGACGGTGGTGAGTCGTCCGCCGGCCAAGCTTCACAGCCCGTCCGAGAGACGGTGAGTGTGCCACGTTCCGGGGTCGGTCGCGGGACGTCCGGTTCGGTTGGGTCGCCTGGCCGGGTCGGCACCCTACGGCATCTGGCGCAGGTGTCAATCCCCCGATCTTCGGCTTCGCCGGCACCAAAGCGGCAGGTGTCCGCGCACAGCTGCGTGGGGCACCATGTGCCGGGTCGAATCTTGATCGCGGCACGGCAGATGGCCGGAACGGGGTGCCTGGAGTTGACGCGAAGCTCGGTCTGGGGTCGAGGGCGATTGCGCCTGCCCGCGATTCCGGCAATCCTGCGAGCCGAACGGCCGATGATCGCGCGCAGCCCGGTTGCGGACGCCGCGACCGTGGACGCCCAGTACGTCTTCACCCGTAGCGACCTCCAGCCGGTCCTCGGCGCGATCCGGCTCTCGCTGGGCGACGGCTCGATGCAGCTCGATTCCCCTCTCCGTCTACAGGATGCCCTGGCACGGCTCATCTGCGGGCTGGGCGGCCGCGGCCGGGCCACCGTTCGCCGAAGCCCGGCCGCGCTGCTCACCCCCGAGTACTGGCAGATCGGCCTCGCGGGCCTCGACCCACCCACGCACGCGGCCATGCTCGAGTTGTTCCGGACTGGTCGGCCGTGAGACTGGGTTTCTCTCGATCCGCGACCGTTGCCTCTCCCGATGCGGGCCCGCGCGCTGACACACCGCCGGCCTGCCTGGAGTGCGGCGTGGTGGCGATGGACCGTTCAACGTCCTTCTGCCGCCGATGTGGTCTCCCGTACGGCGCCCAGCCGCGCGCCACGGCCGACCTGCCCACGTGTCCGATCTGCTACCGGGTCGCCGACGACGACGGCCGAATCCCTGCCAGGACGGGGCGCGGACGCCTGGACCTCGTGATGCACATGGACGAGCACCGCCAGTTCCCCGTCGGCGACGACGAGTACCTCGAGACCCTGCGAGCAGGCGACCGGATCCGGATCGGGCGGTTCAGCGCGCCGTTCGACCTCGTCCGGCGGTACCTCGTGACCGGCTCGCTCGACGGAGGCCGCCGGAGGGTGGCCGCTCACAACGCAATCGTCATGGCCATGGCACAGATCGGCCGATGGGGTTCCAACGCGACGGTGTTCGGCGACCAGCCGGAGTGGCACGAGGCCCGCGAAGCAGTCACCGCGCTCCTGGAGCGGTACGCCAGGGGGCGCCGGTAGCGGCGGATGGCCGCCGCATCAATTGGCTCTTGGCGACTCCATCTCTCGCCGCCGCCGCTCGAGAAACGTCCGCTCCGGCTGGTTGGTCGCGAGGTCATGCGCGCGCGCATACGCCACGGCCGCTTCAGTCCGCCGCCCCAATCGCCCCAGGAAGTCCGCCCGCGTCGCGTGGAGCAGGTAGTAGCCGTCGAGGTCGCCGCCCGCGGCGAGACCGTCCACGATGGCGAGCCCCAGGGCCGGGCCCTCTTCCATCGAAAGCGCCACGGCCCGGTTCAGTTCCACGATGGGCGACGGCATCACGCGAAGCAGTGCGTCGTACAGCCCGACGATCTGGCGCCAGTCCGTCTCATCGACCGTGGCGGCTTCGTCGTGGACGGCCGCGATGGCCGCCTGCAACTGGTAGGTCCCCGGCCGTCGCATGGCCAGCGCACGGGAGACCAGCGCACCCCCCTCGGCGATCTCGCCGCGATCCCACCGTGCGCGATTCTGGTCGCCCAGCAGGATCAGCTCCCCGGCAGGACCCACGCGGGCCGTGCGTCGGGCGTCGTGCAGCAGCATCAGGGCGAGCAGGCCCAGCACCTCCGGCTCATCGGGCATGAGCGCGCCCAGGACGCGGGCGAGGCGGATCGCCTCCGCGCACAGGTCGCGCCGGATCAGCGCTTCGCCGGCACTCGCGGAATAGCCCTCGTTGAAGATCAGGTAGAGCACCTGGAGGACGGCGGCGAGCCGATCCGGCAACTGCGAAGCCGGGGGCACGGCATAGGGGATGCCGGCGGTCCGGATCTTCCGCTTCGCGCGAACCAGGCGCTGTGCGAGCGTCGGCTCAGGGATCAGGAATGCCCGGGCGATTTCCGGGGTGGTCAGCCCGCCCAGGGTGCGCAGCGTCAGGGCGATCTGCGCATCCAGCGCGAGCGCGGGATGGCAGCACGTGAAAATCAACCGCAGGGCATCGTCCGCGATGGGCGTCAGATCCACGTCGTCCCCTTCCGGCCCGGGCTCGTCGATCTCGAGTTGCTGCCGCAGGAGTGGCTCCTTCTGGAGGAGCGTGCGTGCCCGGCGAAGCCGATCGATGGCCCGGTTCCGCGCGGTGGTCGTGATCCAGGCGCCCGGGTTGTCGGGCACGCCATGCACCGGCCACCGCTCAAGGGCGACCAGGAAGGCCTCCTGAACCGCCTCCTCGGCAAGATCGAAGTCGCCGAGTACGCGGATCAGCGTGGCGACCGCCCGACCCGCCTCTTCTCGGAAGAGACGCTCGACGACCTCGTGTGCGTCAGCCTGCGACAGTTCCAGCGTGGTCAGCCATGGTGTAGGCGGCGGGAAGTTCCCAGATCGGACGGATCTCGACGGAACCGCGTTCCGCCGCCGGAATCATCGCGGCCAGTTCGATGGCCTCGTCGAGGTCGCGGCATTCGAGCAGGTAGAACCCACCCAGGAACTCCTTGGTCTCGGCGAACGGCCCGTCCGTCACGAACGTCTTTCCGTCGCGGATGCGCACCGTTGTCGCCGTGTTGGTGGGCTCCAGCGCTTCGCCCGCGCGGTACGCGTCGCGCCGCCGCGTTTCCTGCGTAAAGGCCGCGTACCGGGCCAGGTCGGCTTCCATCGCCTCCCTGGCAACTTCGCCATCGCGGTCCACCTCGTAGATCATCAGCAGGTAGCGCACGGCGGGCCTCCGGAGTCGCGGGGTCAGCGGTCACGTGCCGCTTGCATAGTCGACGAACGGGCTCGAGGAGAATCGACAGGCTCACCGGCCGCCGCGCCTGAGTTCGGCTCCATCCCGTCGGACGCCGGGTCGAATCGCTCCGACGTCACTATACGATCCCGCTCTCGAACGTCCGCTGGGGGGCGGGTGGGCTCCGACGACGATCCGCGCCCGGGCTTCCCGCTGCGGACGAGGCATCTCGGAGACGTCCGTGGATCGGTGGCGTATCGTCCGCGCCATGCCGACGAGCCAGGAGGTCCTCGAGATCGGCGGCCGCGAGGTCGTGATCACGAACCCGGACAAGATCTTCTTCCCCGAGGCCGGCCACACGAAGCTCGACCTCGTCCGCTACTACCTCGCGGTCGCCGATGGGGCCCTGCGCGGCGCCGGCGGGCGGCCGATGGCGCTCAAGCGGTTCGTCAACGGCGCCACCGGGGACTTCTTCTTCCAGAAGCGTGCACCGGACAACCGGCCCGCCTGGCTGGGGACCGCGGAGCTCTCGTTTCCCTCGGGCCGCACGGCGAACGAGGTCGTCCTCCGCGATGCCGCCGGCCTTGCATGGGTGACCAACCTCGGCAACATTGACCTCAACCCACACCCGGTTCGGGCGGAGGACCTGGATCACCCGGACGAACTGCGGATCGACCTGGACCCGGTTCCCGGCGTGCCGTGGTCTCAAATCCGCGACGTCGCCATGGTGGCCGGCGAGGCGCTCGCGGCCGTCGGGCTTACCGGCTGGCCCAAGACGTCCGGATCGCGCGGCATCCACATCAACGTCCGCATCCACCCGTGCTGGACGTACTCGCAGGTCCGTCGGGCGGCGCTGGCGATCGCCCGTGACGTGGAGCGGCGGGCGCCCGCCATCGCAACGAGCAAATGGTGGAAGGAGGAACGCCACGGCGTCTTCCTCGACTACAACCAGAACGCGAAGGACCGCACGGTGGCGTCCGCGTACTCGGTCCGACCCACGCCCGATGCCCGCGTCTCGATGCCGCTCCGCTGGGACGAGGTTCCCACGGTGGAGGCCGAGGCCTTCACGCTCGCGACCGTTCCCGCCCTGTACGCCGCGCGGGGCGACGCTCACGCCGGGATCGACGACGCGGCCGGTTCCCTCGACGCGCTTCTCGAGCTGTCGGCTCGCGACGAGGCCGAAGGACTCGGCGACGCGCCCTGGCCCCCGCAGTACCGCAAGGCGGAGGGCGAGCCACCGCGCGTGCAACCCTCCCGGCAGCGCCGTCCGACGGCGGACTACAACACGCCCGAAGCGGAGGCAGAGCGGGAGAAGGCGAGGGCGGCGATGGAGCGCCGGTTTACTCGCGCCGCCGAAGAACGGGTGGAATTCAGCGGGACCCGCCCCACGCCCACCGGCCGCCGCCGTTCCGCCATCCCGGTCATCGAGATCTCGCGCGCCGCGAAGAAGGACGATGCGCTCGCCGGTCTCGAGCGGTGGAAGACGCGCCATCCCGCGGCGGCGCGGGCACTGGAGCCGCCGGACGTCCTGGTGGACTCGATGCGCGGCCGCTCCACGACGTGGACACGCGTCCGCGTCAACCTCCAACGCGTCCCGGAGGCCGACCGGCCGCCACAGGAGCCGCTGGATCCGGATTACGACCCGTGGGCCGAGTTCGAGTTCCCTGACCGTGGCGGCCGGCTGGAGCGCTCGCCGAGACGCCCGCGCGCCTGAGCAGAGCGCACAGCGAGACCTGCTGAAGGTCCTGACGGCGCCCCTGAGCCGGGGCTCCGGACTGCTCGCGCATCTTCAGGATTTCTTCATGAAGCATTCACCAACGGACACCTCTCCGGACCCAACCTGACGTCGACAGACGGGAGGCGTTGACGCACGGTCGTCAGACCTGGTCGTCTGGACCAGTAGGGAGATTCAGCAATGCGTTCGGTCCGAGACTTCTTGGCGATCCCGGCCACCATCCTTCTGCTCGTCGTCCTGGTGCCATCGGCGCTGGCGTCGACCCCGCACACCTTGACCATTGGCAAGGAATGCAGCCAGTTCACGGGCAAGATCCCGAGTTTCTGCACGATCACGTCTTCGAACGTCACGGCGATTCCGGTGGCGAGCAAGGTCTGGTACTACGGGCCGGTCGTTGGCAGCTCGGTCTTCCTGAGCAGCACCGCGATCATCAATGACGGCAAGGGCAACACGGCGACCGGGTACTGCCAGGTCGATAACCACACCGGCGTGGGCCTGTGCATGTTCTGGAAGGGGACCGGGAAGCTCACAGGGTTCCATGCCCTGATCCACGGCTCAGGAACCTTCGCGGACTATCACTGGGATGGGACCTACTACTTCTCCGGCAGGTGATTGATGGCGGGCGGCGGGCGGTACCAAGACCGCCCGTCCTCCCGACCCGGCGCCAACAAGGGAAAGGAATGGGACGTGCAGGTCCAGGTCGTCACCTTCAATCTCAACGGGCTCAGTGACGCCGACTACCGTCGGGCGTGCGACGGCTGGGCGCCGACCCTTGCCGCCGCGCCAGGCCTGATCTCGAAGGTCTGGCTCGCCGACGTGGCGTCCAACACCTACGGCGGCGTCTACACCTGGGTCGACCGCCAGGCGATGGAAGCATTCGCCCTCAGCGACTTCTTCAAGGCGTTCGTGTCCAACCCCGGCATCGCCAACATCGCCGCCCGGGACTTTGGGGTCCTCGATGGGCCGAGCCGGATCACCGGCACGCCGGTGGCGGTCGCGGCCTGATTGACAGAAAGCGCAGACTTACGCAGATGAGCCTCACTGTGCGCCAGCTGATGGAAGAGCAGGCGGCAGGACTCGTTGGCCGTGAGAGCGAGCGGGCCGTCCTTCACCAGTTGCTGGCTGAAGGCGGCCCCCTCGTGGTCTTTGTCCATGGCATCGCCGGCGTCGGCAAGTCGACGCTTGCCGAAGCCTTTGCGGTCGAGGCCCGCAGCGAGGGCGCGACAGTTCTCCGCCTCGACTGCCGGGCAATCGAGCCCACGGCACGCGGCTTTCTGGCGGCCCTCGCGGCAACAACCGGCGGCGACCTGGTCACACCCGAGGATGCGGCAGTTCGGCTCGGGAGCCTCGGCGAGCGGGTCATCCTCATCCTGGACACGTACGAAGTGTTCCGCCTGTTCGACCCATGGCTTCGCCAGACCTTCATGCCGGCGCTCGGCGGCAATGTGCGGGCTGTCCTGTCCGGGCGCGAGGCTCCGATGACGGGCTGGCCGAGCAGTCTGGGGGCGCTCTTCCGCAGCCTTCCGCTGGGACGACTGTCGCGCGAGGACGCGGAGACGCTCCTGCTGCAGGCCGGCGTCGATCGGGCGGACGTCGAGCGGATCAACAAGCTTGCCCGCGGGCATCCCCTGTCGTTGCAACTGGCGGCCTCCGCCCTGGCGCAGCGACCGGACCTCAGCCTCGAAGCCGTCACTGTGCAGGCGATCGTTGAGGAGTTGACCGAGCTGTACCTCGCCGCTCTCGACCCGATGACTCGCCGGGCGCTCGATGCCGCGTCCGTCGTACGTCGGCCGACCCTCAGTCTGCTGGAGGCAATGCTGCCGGAGGCCGCTCCACAGGATGCCTTCGACCGGCTGCGGCAGCTCCCGTTCGTCGAACTCAGCGATGACGGCCTGGTTCTGCACGACACCGTCCGGGAGGCCGTCGCCGCCCACCTCCGCTCGTCGGATCCCGATCGCTCTCGGACGTACCGCGTCGCAGCCTGGCGGCAACTCCGGGAGGAAGTCGCGCGGGCCTCCAACCAGGAGATGTGGCGCTACACGGCCGATCTGCTCTACATCCTCCAGAACCCGATCATCCGCGAGGGGTTCTTCCCGACGACAGAGCACCTGTATTCGGTCGAGGCATCGAGACCCGAGGACGGCCCGGCCATCGCCGAAATCGTGCGTCGCCATGAGCCCCCTGCCACGGTCGCCATCTACGAGACCTGGTGGCGACTGGCGCCGCAGGCATTTCGCGTTGTCCGGGACAGGATGAGTGGCGTGGCGGGCTTCACCACACTGTCGGAGATTGATCGGCTGAGCAATCGACTCGTTGAGGCTGATCCGATCCTGGGCCGATGCTGGGATCACCTTCGGCGGCACCCTGTGCCACGCGGGCAGAGCGTTCTCTTCAGTCGCGGCTGGATCGCGCGGGACCACGGCGAATCACCATCCGCCGTCCAGGCTGCCATCTGGCTGGATACGAAGCGGATCTACATGGACCTGCGACCCAATCTGCGTGGGATCTACAGTGTCGTTCGGGACATCGCGACGTTCGGACCGATGGTGGGTCCGCTCGGGTTCGTTCCTCTGCCCGAAGGCTCAATGACGTTCGACGATGTCGCCTACTACCCGGCCTTCAACGATTTCGGACCTGCCTCGATCGATGGCTGGCTGTCACGGCTCGTGGCCGCCGAACTCCAGATCGAGGAGGACTCGATCCTCGACGTCGTCCAGCGCCAGCTCGTCATTGACGGCCAGCGCATCGACCTTACGAAGCTCGAGTTCGAGATGCTCAACTACCTGTATCAGCGGCTCGGCAGGGTTGTGGAGCGATCGGCGCTGCTGCGCGACGTGTGGGGTTACGACTACGCGGGCGGCAGCAACGTGATCGAGGCGACCGTGAAGTCGACGAGGCGGAAGCTTGGCAGCCGAGCGGCAGCGATCGAGACGGTTCGAGGCCTGGGCTATCGGTTCATCGCCTCCGCGTGAAGCACAGTACTCAGATCGGTTGACGCCCGACTACGACCCGTGGCAGGGGGTCGAGTGGCCGGGGAAACCGGGCGGGTGACAGCCCGGCCGGCCTCGTCGCCGGTTTGGGTGTGGGCTGCGAGAGTCGCCCGGCGATCGAGCACCCGGCTCTCAGCCGCCTACTTCTCCTTCCAGGCGAAGATCAGCACGGCGGCCGAGTAGAGGTAGCCGATCGCCAGGGCCCAGTTGAGGATGCTGCTGCCCCGGGCAGCGCCGGTCGAGGTATCCGCGGCGCCGGCGACCACACTTGCGAGCGACAGGAGGCCGAACAGGATCGCAACGATGATCGCCAGCACGCGGCCGACTCCGGCGCCGCGCCAGGAGCCGATGCCGGCGAGGACCTGGAGGATGCCGATCGTCAGGATGATCGCGCCGACGAAGGCCACCGCTCCTCCGGCGATCGCCCCGAATTCGCTCCCGCCGACGCTGGTGAGGATCGCGCCGCCGAGAATGAAGAGGAGCCCGCCGAGCGTTATGAAGACCCCCACCACCACGAGGAACAGCGCGCCGACCTTCGCGAGCCCCGTCACCGGCTTCTTCGCGGGCACCCACATCATCCCGGGAGGCGGGGCGCCCATCGGTGCTCCGGAGCCGGCCGGTGGATCGGCCGGCTGCTGCCAGTTCGCCGGTGGCATCTGCTGTGGCGGCCAGGTTGAAGGAGGAGGCTGCGCCGTCCAACCTGGAGGTGGCGTGCCGGCCGGCGGACCGCCGGCCTGGTTCGCCAGCGCGGCCCAGCCGCCGGGCGGCGGCTCGAGCGGCGCGGTGGGCGACGCGGGTGGCTGGAGCGGCGGAGTGGGTGATCGAGGTTCCATTGCGGACGCGCCCTCCCTGCGTGGTTCGACCCTGCTTCGAACCCACCCGGAGCGAGTGTACGCGGCGTCAGGACCCCGGGCAGCCCCGGCGCGCTCCGGGGAGCCGACCTCCGCGCGGACTGGATGCCCGACCGGCCCACGACCCAGAGGCGGTCCGAGCCAGCATCCAGCCGCGTCTCGCCCACGCGCCTCTTGACAATAGGAAGATACCTGCCGATACTTCGCCCATGCGACGCAAGCCCGGCACGCTGGTGCCTTTGGAGACAGCGATCCTTGACGCCCTTGTCGAGTTGCGTCGTCACGGGGTACCGGAGGCTCACGGCTTCCTGATCGCCAGCGAGCTCCGCGAGCTCGGCGACGAACGACGCCTTACGGCCTATGGAACGCTCTACAAGGCCCTCGAGCGACTCGATGATTCCGGCGCGCTGATGAGCCGCTGGGAAGAACCGGATATTGCGGCGCTGGAGCGCCGACCCAGGCGCCGGTACTACCGGATCACGCTCGTGGGCGAGGCAAGCCTGACCGCGGACCGGGAGTCACGCCCGTTGGGCGTGCCGGTTCGCCGCGAGGCGGCAGCGACATGACGACGTCCCGTCCCCTGGCCCCGGCCGGCCGGCCCGCCGACCTGGCTGCGGCCGCGGTGCAGGCCTGGGTCGGCCTGTACACGCGGCGCCTGCCACGGGCGGTCGCCGCGGAACGACGTGCGCTCATCGACTCCGATCTCTGGGACGAAGCCCAGGTGGCCGGATTGATTGGCGGGAGCGGGACACTCGCCCGGCAGCGGGTGAGCCGCCTGGTCCGCGGATTGCCGGACGACCTTACGTGGAGGTTGGATCAGGGTCGCGCCACGAGGCGCGCCACACAGGGGGGCACCATGCGCATCTCGAGAGTCGAAGCCGTTCTTCTCGCGTCGATCGGGGTGATCTACGGGGCATTCCTGATCGTGTCACTGTTCTGGCTGACCCAGCCGGATCCCGATCGCTGGGGAGGCTGGGGTCCGTTCGGCCTGTCCACCTCGCTCGCCGTGGGCGTGGCAGGCCTGGTTCTCGCGTTCCGCTGGCCCATAATCGGGTTTACCCTTGCCGTTGCCGGCACCCTGGTCGCGGCCGCCGCGATGCCATGGGCGTGGTTCATCCTGCTGCCCCTGCCGCTTGCGGCCCTGTACCGGCTCGGCCGCAGCCGTTCACGTCAGGCAGTCGCGGCCTGATTACCTGGCGAGATTCGCGTCCTGCCCGAAGATCGTGGCCAGCTCGAAGGGCGCGCTGACCTCCAGCTGGTCGTAGCGGCAGTCGTGGGGCGACCGGTCGGATCGCCAGCGGACGAAGGTCGTGGCGTGGCGGAACCGGTCGCCCTGCAGATGGTCGTACGCAACCTCCACCACCCGTTCGGGCCGCAGCGGCTCCCATGACAGGTCCTTGCCGCGGTTCCAGCGACTCGTCGCGCCGGGCAGTCGGGTCCCGCTCGCGTCCGCGGCACCCCACTCCGCCCACTCGGCCCACTCGCGCCACGGGTGGTTCTCCAGCGCATTCGCCCGCAGAGGCGCGAGTTCCTCGACCAGCGCCGCGCGACGATCCCAGGTGAACGATGACGTGATGCCGACGTGGTGCAGGACCCCGGCGTCGTTGAAGAGCCCCAGCAGCAGGGAGCCGACGTGCGTCCCGGGCCCGTTCTTGTGCCAGCGGAAGCCCGCCACGACGCAGTCCGCGGTGCGCTGGTGCTTGATCTTCAGCATTGCGCGCTTGCCCGGCTGGTAGGGAGCGTCCAGGCGCTTGGCGATCACCCCATCCAGACCGGCTCCCTCGAACCGGTGGAACCAGTCCCTGGCGACGCTCGCGTCCAGGGTCGCCGGCGTCATGTGCACGGGCGGCTGCGCACTCCCCAGCAGGGCTTCGAGCCGCGCCCGACGCTCCGCCTGGGGCGTCTTCCGCAGGTCCTCGTCGCCCAGGGCAAGCAGGTCCCACGCGACGAAGGACGCGGGCGACTGCGCCGCCAGCATCTTCACGCGCGATGCGGCCGGGTGGATACGCAGCAGAAGGGCATTGAAATCCAGGCCGTCCGGACCGGCGATGACGATCTCCCCGTCGAGCACGCAGCGGTCCGCAAGTTGCGAGCGGAGCGGTCCGGCCAGCTCCGGGAAGTAGCGGTCGAGCGGCTTGAGATCGCGGCTCTGCGTGTAGACCTCGTCGCCGTCGCGGAACACGAGCGCGCGGAAACCGTCCCACTTCGGCTCATAGAGCCAGTCGCCGGAAGGCGGCACCGCATCGGACAACTTGGCGAGCATCGGCTCAAGCGGCGGGTCAAACGGCAGGTGCATCACCGGATTATGGGGGCGTCGCGGGTGATCGCCCGCGCCGTGCCGCGGAAGACGCCGGCCTCGCCGGATGGCAGGATTGGCCCGATGACGACCATGGGAGAACGATACGACCGGCTCGCGGCACGCTACGGCCGATGGTGGGCGCCCGTGCTGGCGCCGGCAGCCCGCGGAGTCGCAGATGAACTGGCGCCGCTCATCGCGGAGCGGCCGGCGGCACGCATCATCGACGTCGGGACGGGCACCGGCACCCTGGCCATTGCGCTGACCGAACGGTATCCGCTCGTAACGGTCATTGGAACCGACGCCTCGGCCGGGATGCTCGAACAGGCCGGCGTTGAGGCCCGGCGGACCCTCGCCGCCGAGGCGATCCGCCGGCTGGAGTTCGTTCACGCAGAGGCGGCCTCGCTGCCCTTCCCAGACCAGGCCGTGGATGCGGTGGTGTCCTCGTTCGTCTTCCAGCTGGTGCCGGACCGTTTCGCCGCGCTCAGGGAGGCGCGTCGCCTGCTCCGACCAGGCGGCCTCCTCGCCGTGCTCTCATGGCTGGGTGATGACCTGGTCTTCGAGCCCGACGAGGCCGTCGAGGACGCGATCGACGAACTGGAGCTGGAGTTCGACGACGAGCCAGACGTCTGCCGCAGCGGCAACTACGCCTCACCCGAATCGGCCGGCGCCCAGGCACGGCGCGCCGGCTTCCGGAATGTGCAGGCGACCGCAGCGGACCTCGTGCATCACTACGATCCGGCCACGTACCTCGAATTCCTGGAGCAATACGCCGAACAGCTCCTGTTCGAGGGCCTTGACCCCGACGACCGTGACCGGTTGCGCGAGGCGACCCGCCGGCGGCTGGCGCGCCTTGCGCCGGAGGAGTTCACCTGGCGGGCCCGGGTGGTCACCGTCACCGGCAGGCGCAACGGCTGAGACGGCCTGCGGTCAGCCCCGAGGAGTCGATTCCGACGAGCCGGACGCGGACGAGGCCGCACCGGCTTCAGCAGGCGCACCCTCGGCAGCCGTGGGCTGGACTTCCGGGGCCTCCTCGACGCGCGGCGGCAGGATGCGCACCGCGACCTCGTCCGGATCCGTGAGGAGATGCGCATCCGACGGGATGGGCAGGTCGCGGACGTGGATGACCTGGTCGAAGCTCGTGAGCCCGTCGATGCTGATCTCGATGGTGTGCGGCAGGTGATCCGGCAGCGCGCGGACCCGCACGGAGTCGATGGCGTGAGAGAGCGTGCCACCCTCCCGCTCGATGAGGACGGAGGTCCCGGTCGTCACGATCGGCACGTCCACGGTCAGCTCTTCCGTCATCCGGACGGCGAACAGGTCCACGTGGAGCGGGTGGCGAGAGACAGGATGGACCTGGACGCCGTGGACGAGCGCCGGCGTGGGCTTGCCGCCATCAACCACGAGATCCAGCAGCGTGTTCGCGCCGGCATGACGGCGGAACAACTCGAACTCGTGGGCGTCCACGCTCAGGTTGCTGGACGGCAGGTCGTGCCCGTAAACGACGGCGGGCAGGCGTCCTGCGCGGCGGAGACGCGAGACATGTTTGCCGGTCTCCTGGCGGCTCTGCGCGGCAAGCGACGGGCGGTCGGCGGCGTTCACTCGAAGGGACCTCGCTGATGTGTTGCGCTGATGCCGGCCGGTGGGACGAGCGAGCATCTCGCGGGTCAGGGCGAGGCGCAGCCGGCGAACGGCGATGCCGAAGCCTAGCACAGCGGTCCTGAACCCCATTGGAGGCCGGACGCGGGGCGTTCGCCGGCGCCCGGTGTAGGATCGAACCGTGGCTTCCACGATCCTGATCGTCGAGGACGAGTTCGCCGTGGCGCGCGGCATCCAGTACGCCCTCCAGCAGGAGGGCTACCAGGTCGCGGTTGCGCGATCTGGCGAAGAGGGGCTTGAGTTCGCGACGACCCAGGCGCCGGACCTCGTCGTGCTCGACGTCCGCCTGCCCGGCATGGACGGCTTCGAGTTCCTGCGGCGGCTGCGCGCGGCCGGCTCGAAGGCCCCCGTTCTTGTCCTCACGGCTCGCAACGACGAGGTGGACAAGGTCATCGGCCTGGAGCTTGGCGCGGACGACTACCTGACCAAGCCGTTCGGGCTCCGCGAATTGATGAGCCGGATCAAGGCCCTGCTGCGCCGCGCCTACGGCGACCTCGCGGATGCCTCCGGCGGCCGGGTCATCCGGCACCGCGACCTGCTCATCGACCTGGAGCGTCGCCGTGTGCAGCGGGGGTCGCGCCGGATCGGCCTGACCGCAACGGAGTTCGAGATCCTCAGGCATCTCGCGAGCCGCCCGGGCCGCGTCTACTCCCGGCGGGAACTCCTGGAGTTGCTGCGCGACTACGAGGCGCTGGACCAGGACGAGAAGACGATCAACGTTCACGTGAGCCACCTGCGCGAAAAGATCGAGGACGACCCGTCGTCTCCAGCGTTCGTGCTCACGGTTCGAGGGGTCGGCTACGCATTCGCCGAGCGCTGACCCAGCTTCACCGGACGGCAGGCAGCCGCCCGGCGCGCAGCCCGGCCGGCCGCTGCGTGTCCTGCCGCGCACGTTCCAGGCGCGCCTGACCCTCGGGTTCGTCGCTGTCGTCATCCTGACCCTCACCCTTGTCTCAACCCTGGTCATCAAGAGCCTGGACGACTACTTCTACAGCCAGGAGCAGGTGGACCTGGGCGTTCGGGCGGCCACGGTCCGGGACTTCGTCGTGGCCATCGCGACGGACGCAAGCAATGGGCGACCCGTCGTCACACCGGACAACGCGGTGGACGCCGAAGTGGCGGCCCAGTTGGCCCTGCCCCTGACCGTCCGGTTCCTGGCCGACCGCCTCGCCCAGGCGAACGTGGAGATCCGCCTTGGATCGTCCACGACGCTGCCCGACGGAACGGCCGAGATCGTCGCCTCGCCCAGCGCCGTGTTCTCGGCAACGCTGGCGGCTGCTCCGTCCGCGGGGCAAGCCCGAGAGCCGATCAGGGTCCGAAAGATCTACCGCGTGGAACAGAGCGATCTCTTCAGCTACGCCGTGGAGATCACGCTCTCCGATCCGTACACGTTCAAGGCGAGCACATTGCGCGATGTCACGGCGCGGATGATCGTCATTGCGATCGTGGTGCTGGGCCTCGCCGTGATCCTGGCGTCATGGCTTACGCGGCGGTTCACGACACCACTGCGCCGACTCACCGATGCCGCCCAACGCCTCGCAGAAGGCGACCTGACGAGTCGCGTTCCCACGCAGCTGGCCCTGGCCGGCGGTGCCGAGATCGCCGAGCTGTCCACGCAGTTCAACATGATGGCCGCGCAGCTCCAGGAAGGCGTGGAGATCATCCGTCGTGACCGCGACCGGAGCCGCGACTTCCTGGCCGACGTCTCGCATGAGCTGCGTACACCGCTTGCCGCCCTGCGAACGTTCAACGAGTTGCTCCTTGAGCGCGCGGGCAACGACCCGGAGACGCGCGCCGAGTTCCTGCAGGCCAGCGGGCAGCAGATCGAGCGCCTGGACTGGCTCGCTCAGAACCTCCTGGAGCTTTCCAAGCTCGACTCCGGCCTGGTGCTGCTTGACCTGCGACCGGAGGACCTGCGCGCGGCCGTGGAATCCGCGGTGGAACAGGCCGAGGCGGCAGCCCGACGGCGCGGCGTCCGCCTGACGCTCCAGCTGCCCGATGCGCCGGTGCGGATCCGGCACGACCCGCAGCGGATCGGCCAGGTGGTGACCAACCTCGTCGGCAACGCGCTGAAGTTCACGCCGCGAGACGGGTCGGTGGAAGTGGAACTGCGGCCGTCACGGGACGGCGCGGAGATCGAAGTCCGCGACACGGGCGTGGGGATCGATCCCACCGAACTGCCGCACATCTTCGAACGGTTCTTCCGCGGGTCGCGCGCGAACGAAGCGCGCGGGAGCGGCAGCGGCCTCGGCCTCGCGATCGTGAAGTCCATCGTGGACATGCACGGCGGCCGGACCTCCGTTGAGAGCCGGCTGGGCACGGGGACCACGTTCCTGGTGGCCCTCCCGCGCGACCCCCGCACCGAGACGATCACGGGCGCGGCCGGCGAGGCAGCCAATGCCGCAGCGCCCGCCAGGTCCGGTCCGGCTGATGCCCGCGGCGTTACCGCGGGCACGTGAGGAAATCTTTACCGGTCCCACCACCAACCTGAATTCGAGGCTGGCACCCTTACGGCTCTCGGGATCGGTCATCGACCGGACTTACCTACCCCATCACAGGATGGCGACATCGCATGAACACCTGGACACCGGACCAGCCGGACGAATCGACGCCGCACGCCGGGGGCGCCATGGAACAGCCGGCAGCACCCGCCGCGGCCGAGACGCCGCCCACGGCGGCAGCGTCGGCTGTTCCATGGCGCCCCCGGCGTGCGGCGTCGATTCGTCCGGCTGGTCCGGTGTCCAGGTGTTCATGCGATGTCGCCATCCTGTGATGGGG
>JANPDJ010000047.1:0-12329 GCA_031431395.1 Chloroflexota bacterium
GGCCGGCACGCAACCGCGCCAGAGTACAACGGACCACGCCTCTCCGACACGGCGGAGGTCCGGCGGGCGTCCAACGGGGTCGAAGCCCCGGCGGGGCGGACCGGCATGCGAGAATGCGGGCGATGACGACGCGCCGTGCGGGGCGACCTTCCCAGGTCCGGCCGCGACCGCCCTCCACCGGACGACCGGCGCCAACCCGGGTGCGTCCGCGCGCGACCGCGCCGGTGAACCTGGCACGCCGGCAACCCATCGAGCGCGGCCGCGGCCTGCCGCTTCCGGCACGACTCATGCTGGTCCTCGCGCTCGTGCTCCTGGGTGGAACCATCCTGTACGCCAGCACCGGTCAACTGGGCAACGTCGTGGCCAGCTTCGGCGGATCGATCGCCGGATTGATCAGCAAGGCGGGGGCGACGCCGCTGCCCAGCCCGTCAGCCGTGGCGGCAGTGGATTCGCCGGTCCTTCTACGGGCGGACGAGGAATACACGAACCAGCCACTGGCAGATCTGCAGGGCACCCTGCCGGCAGAGGTCGCCGGTCGCAGCGATTACCGCATCCGCATCTATCGGAGCCTCGGCGAGGAAGGCGCCCCCGCCGACCTGGTCCGCGAACTGGGCATCGGTGCCACGCCCCAGTTCACGGTCACCGGTGTCACGCTCGAGAAGGGCGTGAACTTCTTCACGGCAACCCTGAAGGGCCCGGGCGGCAGCGAGACCAAGCGGTCGCCGGCCGTGCGCCACGTGTACGACACGAGCAAGCCGAAGATCATCCTGAGCTCGCCCAGGGACGGCGACACGATCAACGCGAAGACCGTCGCGCTGAAAGGCGAGGTCCAGTCACGCTCGGTCGTGGTGGCGCGGAACGCGGAAAGTGGGGCGTCCGTGACCGGGAAGGCAGCCCCGGATGGCACCTTCAGCCTGACCCTCGCCCTGGAGCCCGGCCAGAACGGCATCACGCTCTCCAGCACGGACCCTGCCGGCAACGAGAGCAGCCTCGTGATCACCCTGCTACGCGGATCGGGCAAGCTTGCTGCCACGCTGTCCACCTCGGCTGTCCAGTTCCCCACGTCGGCCCTTCCGGAATCGCTGACGCTGACGGCGGTCGTCACGGATCCCGACGGCCGGCCCGCGGTCGGCGCAAACGTGACCTTCACGCTCAGCATCCCGGGTGTCGATCCCATCACCCAGGTCAGCACGACGGACGTGGCCGGCACCGCGATCTTTCAAACAAGCGTTCCAAATGGGGCGACAGTTGGAAATGGCCTCGCGACGATCCTCGTGGAGACAAAGACGCACGGATCGGTGACGGCACGCGCGGTCATCGCCATCGTCAAGTAGCGTTCCGGGTCGGCGACCACGGCATCGGCCGAACGCGGGAGATCAGGCCTCGTCGAGCCAGAGCGGCATCGCCATCGGCAGCATGGGCCGCCTTAGGTCCGTATCCGATTGGGCCGGGCCCGTGTCGGCGCCCTGCTGCTTCGATTCCCAGCACGGCCGCATCTCGTCCCGGGTCAGAACACCGAGGCCGCGGTTCCGTCCGCAGTACCCCAGGTTCGCGACGACGGCGTGGCGGAAGTTGCGGCACGTTGCGCAACACGTGCTGGATCGATGACAGACCCAGCAGCGGGACGCCTCCGGCTGCGGAACGCCACAGTGTGGGCAGCGCCACATCGGCATCCGCGAATCGTAGCTGCGACGGGACTCCTTGTCGAGCGCGATTCCGCAACGGCACGCGGCTACGGACAGGGCAGCGACGGATCCTGCACGGTGAGCCGGATGGGGGTGCCCGGGGGTCGCTGCTCGCCGGGTGTCGGCAGTTGCGCGCGGACCACCCACAGATCGTCGAAGGTCTGGCCGGCGGGGTTGGTTCCCACTTCGCCCACGGTGAACCCATCCGCGGTGATGTTCACGCGGGCGTCGCGCAATTCGATACACCGGTACTCGCCCACTGCGAAGGGTGCGGGCGTGGGTGACGGGGTCGCGAGCGGCGTGGGTGTGGGCTCCGGGGTTGGCGCCGGCGTGGGCTCCGGGGTTGGCGCCGGCGTGGGGCTGGGCGTGGGGCTGGGCGTGGGGCTTGGTGACGGAGTAGGCGAGCCACTGGGCTCCGGCGTGAGTGACGGTGTCGGCGACGGGCTCGGTGTCGGGCTGACGCTGGGCTCGGGGCCCTTGGATACCACGTAGTTCACGGGCGTCTGCCTGGAGACCTGGAGGCCGGCTCGCGGATCCTGGCTGATCACCGACCCGATCGGCACGACCGGATCGAACGCATCCGTCCGCTCGCCGACGGTCAGACTGGCCGCGAGGATCGCCTGGATGGCCGCTGGTTCCTTCAGCCCGCGCAGGTCCGGCACGGCGACCGTCACGGCCGCAGCCGTGAGCGTCAACCGGACGGCAGTGCCCTTGTCCACCCGCGTGCCCGGCTTTGGATCCTGCTCCAGGATCGTGTTCGGGGGCTGGTTGCCGGACAGGAACGCCGACTGCAGCAACTGGATCCCCAGCTGGTCTGCCTGCGCCTTTGCCTGATCGTACGGCAGCCCGATGAAGTCAGGGACCGTCACTTGCTCAACCGTCGGCGAGGAGGCCGGGCTGCCGTTGCGGTTCAGGAGCTGGAATGCGAAGAACCCCACCGCGATCAGGATGAGGAGCGCGAACAACCCGGCAACCCAGACCCAGGGCCCCGTGCCGCCGGGCCCCTCGTCGCGGTAGGCGTTGTATCCGCCGGTTGGCCGCCTGGAGCCCGTGCGCGCCTGAGACCACGCGTCGGCATCGTCCGCCCGGGCGTAGGCATCGTCCGGGTATGGAACATCCGGGGTGGGGCCGCGGGGTGGGGCAGTGCGGGGGCGGACCGGAGCGCCGGCCGCTGCGCCCGCGGGCTCGACGCCGCCCAGGGCCGCGCCAGCTGGAGCCGCTGCACCAGCGGCTGCGGGCCGCGCGGCAAGGAACGTCTCGAGCGTGTTCGCCATCGCCGCCGCGGTGGGGAAACGGTCCGTGGCAGCGGGTGCGAGGGCTTTGCGATCGATTGCCTCGAGCCCTGGCGGAATGCCCTGGCGGACGCTCGAGGGCATCGGCGCGGGACCCGACAGCCGGGCAACGGCAATGGCGGCGGCCGTATCGCCCTCCCACGGGCGGCGCCCGGCGAGCATCTCGTACAGGACGATGCCCAGCGCGTAGATGTCCGAGGCCTCGTTCGCGGGCTCGCCTCTTGCCTGTTCGGGGCTGAAGTAGTGCACGGACCCGAGCGTGGTCCCCGGCAGCGTCACCTGGGCCTCGGCAATCGCGCGTGCGATCCCGAAGTCCGTCACCATGACGCGCCCGTCCGACGAAATGAGGATGTTTCCCGGTTTCACATCGCGATGCACGATGCCGCGGGCGTGCGCGGCCGCGAGAGCCTCCGCGACCTCCGTGGCGATTCGGGCGGCCTGCCGCGGCGGCAGCGGCCCCGTCCGGCGCATGATGGATGCCAGGTCCTCGCCGTCCACGAGCTCCATGACGATGAATGGGCCGCTGGCATCCTGGCCGTAGTCGTACACGTCGACCACGTTCGGGTGGTTGAGCTGGGCAACGTTCTGCGCCTCCTGGCGGAATCGAGCCAGGAAGTCCGGGTCGCGGCCGTACTCGGCCCGGAGCAGCTTGACGGCAACGTCACGATCCAGCTGGATGTCATGGGCCCGGTAGATGGTCGCCATCCCGCCCTGCCCGAGCAGCTCGATCAGGCGGTAGCGGCCGCCGAGCACGGAACCGATATCGGCCAAGCTGCGTTCCTACTCCAGGTGCGGGGTCAGGGTCTGCGCGGTGGAGAATCCTAGCGTACGGTCCGGGCCGGACCCGTGCAGACCGGGCCGCGGGAATGTGCCCATGGTCCTAGTGCTCGATGGACTTCAGGTACTCGCGGAACCCCGAGGCAAGGTCCGGTCGCTGGAGCGCCAGTTCCACGGATGCCTTGAGCCAGCCCATGGTCGTGCCGGCGTCGTGACGGACGCCCTTGAAGGCGTACGCGTAGACCTCCTGCTCCGCCATCAGGGCGTTGATCGCATCGGTGAGCTGGATCTCACCCCCGGCGCCCTTGGGCGTCTGTTCGAGCTTGTCGAAGATCTTGGGCGTGAGCACGTAGCGACCGATGATCGCCAGATTGGACGGAGCGTTCGCAGGGTCGGGCTTCTCGACGAGGCCCGTGACGCGGAAGAGCCGGTCGTCGTCCGGCATGGGCCCGTCCGTGGCGATCATGCCGTAGCGGCGCGTCTCCTCCGTGGGGACTTCCATCACGGCGACCACGCTTGCGTGCACACGCTCGTAGGCCCTGACGAGCTGGCCGATGCACGGGACGTCCCCCGTGACGACATCGTCCGACAGGATGACCGCGAACGGCTCGTGGCCCACGAGTTCCTTGGCCATGAGGACGGCATGGCCAAGACCCAGCTGTTCCTTCTGGCGGACATACGCGAACTTCGCGAGGTCGCTGATGTGCCGGATCTGGCGCAGCATCTCGATGTCGCCGCGCTCCTCGAGGAGGTGCTCGAGCTCGTAGGAGAGGTCGAAGTGGTCCTCGATCGCGCGCTTCTGGCTGCTGGTGACGATGATGACCTGCTCGATCCCGGCAGCCACGGCCTCTTCGACCGCGTACTGGATGATCGGCTTGTCCACCAGCGGCAGCATTTCCTTGGGCTGCGCCTTGGTGGCCGGAAGAAACCGCGTACCCCAACCAGCGGCAGGGAAGACCGCTTTTCTGACGCGCATGGAACCTCGCGATGCTGGGCGCTTGCGCGACGACCGCCGGCCGCCGGCCCGGTGGATGGGCCCGTTCGGCGGCCCGAGTATAGTCGGCCATCCCCCGGGAGGGCCCTCCTGTGACGGTCGCGACCGGCGATGTGCGACGCGGAGGCCCGGGCGTTGCGCGGGCTTCGGCGGCCCTGTCGCCGCGGTCAGGCCGTGGCGGCGGCGATGCTCTCGATCGTGAGGTCGGCAATCTCGTCGATCTCAGCGTCCGTGACCACGAGCGGCGGGCCCAGCGCGACGAAGTCCGTGCCCTGGCGCAGGATGAGGCCGCGCTCGCGGGCCGCCTTCGACACGGCCGGCCCCACGAGAGACCGGAAGGCGATGCCCACCAGCAGTCCGCGCCCACGCAGCTCGACGACCGCGGGCAGGCGCGGAGCCGCCGCGCGGAGGCGCGCCATGAGCCGCTCGCCCATCCGGGCGGCGTTGCCGACCAGATCGTCGCCGCGCAGCATGGCCAGCGCCGACAGGCCCACGGCGGCCGATAGCGGGTTGTTGCCGTAGGTGTGGCCGTCCTTGAACTCGCGGCCTTCCCCGGCCTCGCTCCAGAACGCCTGGCCGACGTGCGGCTGGACCAGAAGCCCGGCGAGCGGCGCATAGCCGCCGCTGATGCCCTTCCCGAAGCACAGGATGTCGGGCACGACGTCGAACCATTCGCTCGCGAACATCCGGCCGGTGCGCCCCAGGCCCGTGATGATCTCGTCGTGGATGAGCAGGATGTCGTGGCGGCGGAGGATCTCGTGCAGCCGCCGCAGGTAGCCGGCGGGCGGGATGCGCACTCCGGCCGACAGCATGATGGGCTCCGTGATGAACGCAGCGATCGTCTCGGGATCCTCGTACTCGATGGTCTCCTCGATGAGCGCCAGCGCCGCGTCCTCGGCCCCCTGCCCATCCTCCACTCCCATGGCGCCACGAAGCCGGCCTGCGATCGCGAAGGGGGCGTGGACGTGGACAAACCCGCCGGCATACGGCTCGAATGCGGACCGCCAGCCCACGCCGCCAGATGCCGCGAGCGCGAAACCGGTACTGCCGTGATACGAGCGGTAGTGCGACAGGACCTTGAACCGGCGCCCGCGGCCGGACTGGTGGTGGTACTGGCGCGCCATCTTCATGGCAGCCTCAGTGGCCTCCGATCCGCTGGCCGTCAGCTTGCCCACGCTGTACCCGCCGGAGGTGAACTCCAGCAGCTGGTCCATCAGCTGGAGGCTGGGCACGTTGGCAGAGTAGAGAGGGGCGTGGAAGGCCAATCGCGACGCCTGGTCGCGCGCCGCCTGCACCAGCCGCTGGTTTCCATGGCCGAACGCGGACACGAACACCCCGGACATGCCGTCGATGTACCAGCGGCCGTTGCTGTCCTTGACGCGAATGCCGTCGCCCTCGACGAGCACGAAGGGGTCCTTCGAGAAGGACGCCATCGGCATGAAGTCCACCAGCAGCTGGCGGCTCAGCTTCTGGAGTTCCTCCGGGGAGGGGTCCTCGCCCGGTCTCGTCTCGGTCATGCGTGGCTCCCGTGCAGTGGCGGCGCGTCGATATCGGGGGCGTCGTCCAGGTAGTACGCCGTGGTCATCGCGAATACGGCGGCCACGCGCGCAAGGTCGGCCAGGGCCACGGTCTCCTCGTCCGAGTGTGCCGTCGCGTAGTTGCAGCCGTAGTACACCGCGGGAATCCCCGCTTCGCGGACGAAGTCCGCGGCGTTCCCGACCGCCCGGCTGGGGATCGACGCCATCGCCTGGCCGGTCATATCTGCGTTCGCTCGGCGAAGGGCCCGCGCGATCCGCTCATCCGGCGAGATCTCGTAGGCCTCGATCAGGCTGTGGATCCGCGGCTCGATCGTCGCGCCTGTCTCGCGCGCCGCGTCCTCTGCAAGCTGGACAAGCTGATCCCGGACCTGCTCCAGGGTCGCATTCGCATGGTGGCGGCGGGTCCCGGAGATCAGCGCCCGGTTCGGAACGCGGTTGTAGTAGTCGCCGGCGTTGACCTGACCGATGACGAGGGACCCGCTTGGTTCCGCCTGGCCGGCGGCGATGGCGTCTGCGAGGTCCAGCAGCCTATCCAGCAGGACGCGCGCCGTGCGCACGGGATGGACCGTATCGGCCGGAGCGTTCTGCTCGTGGACCGGCTCGCCCGGCCGCGTGATGTCCATGTCCCAGAAGGTGAGACCGCGACCGCTCGTGATCAACTCCGTGGGCGACCCAAGCTCACCGATCATCACGGCGTCGCCGTGGATGCCTCGTTCGATAAGACGGTGGAGTGGGGCGCTCCGGCCCTCTTCGTGCAGGCCGTGGAACGTGATGAGGACGTTGCCCCGCTCCGGCAGGCCCGCGGCCCGAAGCAGCTTGACGGCCTCGATCTCGGCCGCGAGGGCGCCCTTCATGTCCGAGGAGCCACGTCCGTAGATCAGGTCCCGATCCCGGCGGATCGGCGTGTGAGCGGTTGCGATGGCATCCAGGTGGCCGTGCCACTGGATCGTGGGACCGGGCCTGCCGCTTCGCAGCCACGCGATCACCGATGGCGATTCCGGGAACTCGTCATCGATCCGCACATCCTCGGCGCCGGCGTCCACCAGCGCACTCGCGGCAAGTGCGGCCATCCCGGCTTCGTGGCCCGGCGGGCTCCAGATCTCCAGCATGCGCATGGTGAGTGTTGCGATGGGCTCCGGATCCACGGCACGGCAACGGGCCAGGAGCGCGGTCGCGTTCATCGTGTCTGCCCGGCCGTGGCCGTGTGCACCGTCGTGAGCGGCATCTCGACACAGGCCGCCCGGGCGGCTGCCCACATGGTGACCTGGTTGGCGCTCAGGACGGGGATCCCGTACTGGGCCTCGAGCCCGGCGAGCATGCCGGCAGTCGGCAGGTTGGTGCACGACAGGAAGATCGCCTCGGCGTCCGGAACGGCCGCCGCTGCGGCAAGTCGCTCGACGTCGGTGGCGGCAAGGTCGGCGATGCCGCCATCGAGATCGAGGTTCGCCAGCGAGACCGGCTCAAACCCGGCTTCCGCCACGAAATCGGCCAGCAGCGCTCCGAGCGCCGCGACGTACGGGGTGCCCAGCGCGACGCGGCGGACGCCGAGCGCGGTCAGCGCCTCCAGCAGGCCGCCGCTCGTGGTCACCGAACGCGCCGCTCCGGCCAACTGCATCGCCTCGCGAAGGGCCCGTTCGCCGGCGAGGCCGTTGACGAAGCTGCCCGATGTGCAGGCGTAGGCGATAACGTCGGGCTGGATCGCGACAAGTGTCTCCACGGCTCCGGCGGCCTCTGCCGGGTCTGCCACTGCGCGAGCCAGGGCGACTCCGACGGACCCGCTGTGGAACCCGGTGCGGGTGATGTGGACCGTGACCTCGGCGGGGACGAACTGCCAGTACTCGCGGTCCAGCGCGAAGTCGAAGGGCACCACGACGCCGATCCGGGCCGAATGCGCGGAGCCGCTCACGGTTCGAGCGCCAGCACCTGCGCCGGCGTCTCCACGAGCATGCGGTCGATGGCCGCCTGCGGGATCCCCGCATACAGCATCCGCGGCACGATCCGCTTGAGCACGTGGGCGTAGCCCTGGCCGCCGAAGCCGCTCAGTTCGTGCTTGAGGCAGATGTCCTGCGCCAGCGCGATCCGGTCGCCCAGCCCGGCATCGAGCAGCCGGCGGACCACGTCGATGCGCTGGGTGTCCGAGGGGTGCTGCTTTCGCCGGCCGTCGTAGTAGATCTCCCGTCCGAAGGTGTCGAACCCGAAGCGCACTCCGCTTGCGGCGAGACGCCCAAAGAGCCGGAAGTCGTCGCGGAACCGCTCGTCGAGGTGGCTGATGACCACCTTGTCCATGCGTGCTCCGGCCCGGCCGAGAACACGGACGATCTCGAACACCGAATCGGTGCCCGGGGCGGAATGCAGGATCATCCCGGCGCCGGTCGCCCGCTGCGCCCGGGCGGCTGCCCGCAGGACGCGACGCTCCGCGGGGATCATCGGATAGGTCCCCACCCCGAGTTCGCCGAGCACGCCTGCACGCACGCCCGTGGAGCCGATCCCGTGGAGGATTTCAGCGGTCATCTCGTCGGCGATGCTGGCCTCGGAGCGGTCGAGCAATCCCATCGGGTGGCTGCTGCCGATGTAGTAGCCGCAGCCGGCCACGACGTTCACGCCGCAGGCCCGGGCGACCAGCTCGATGGCCCGAGCGTCCCGGCCGATCCCGTGGGAGGTCACGTCCACCACCGTGGACCCGCCCGCCTGGCGGAACTCGCCGAGTTCGCGCGCGGCCTGGGCAAGGTCGCCCAGGACGAGGTTGTCGCGCACGGAGAACGCGTGTGCCCGGACTTCCGCGAGGGTGTCCAGGCTGACGTTGGCCAGGGCGAGTTCCGGGGCAAGGTCCGGCGCCCAGTAGGTGACCAGCGAACTCGCGAGGTGCTCGTGAATCAGGGTCCGGCCGAGGCTCACGGCCGGAACGTCGCCGAGGACGGTGCGAACGATGCCTGCCGCGGTGCTCATGCCGGCCGGCCGCGGAATGCCGCGAGCGCACCGTCAAAGGCCTCGAGGGTGCGGTCGATGTCGGCGTCGCTGTGCTCCGAGCTGAGCATGAAGTTGCCGCGACCGGCAATCCGGACGCCCCGCGAGAGCAGGTGCGGGATGAAGCTCCGCAGTTGTGCATAGTCGGCTCGCGACGAGCCGGCGTGATCGAAGGTTTCTGTCAGCGGGTTGAACGAGAGGTTGAACACGGCCGGCAGGCCCTGGACGAGGACGCCGCCGCCCCGCCGACGGCCGATCTCGGCGAGGCCGTCCCGCAGGCGCGTGCCCACGCGTTCGAGGTGCTCATAGATGCCGGACGACGGGTCGCCCAGGATCCGGAGCGTTGCCACGGTCGCGGCCATGCCGGGGGCCCATGCATTGAACGTGCCAGCGTGCATGACTTTGCCCGTCGCGACATCGGCGAAGAGGTCCGCGCGCCCCACGACGCACGAGACCGGGAGCCCGGACGCCATGGCCTTCCCGAACACCGCGAGATCCGGCGTCACGCCCAGGCGGCCCTGTGCCCCGCCCGGCCCGGCGCGGAAGCCCATGATGATCTCGTCGAAGATCAACACGATGCCGAAGCGCGTGCACAGTTCGCGCACCGTTTCGAGATAGCCCGGCCGCGGCAGGATCACGCCGCTGTTGCCCATGATGGGCTCCATCAGCACGGCAGCCAGCTCGTCGCGGTGGCGCGCCAGCACGGCTTCAACGGCATCCGCGTCGTTCCATTGCGCGACGATCAGGTCCGCGGCAACGGCCGATTCAACGCCGGGCGACTCCGCCACGGGCGCCAGCTCGCCGGCGGCGCCCTCCTCGTCGAGGCGGCGACCCACCGTGCCGGTATTGAACAGGACGCTGTCCGCCCAGCCGTCGTAGTGGCCCTGGAAGATGAGGACCTTCTGCCGGCCGGTCGCCGCCCGGGCGAGGCGGAGCGCGGCCTGCACCGCCTCGGTGCCCGTCATGTTGAAGCGCACCTGCTCCGCGCACGGGACCATCTCCACGATCCGCTCCGACGCCTCGACCTCGAGGTCCGTCTGGCCGGCGTAGATCAGGCCGCGATCCAGCTGCTGCTTGACTGCCTCGATGACCGGCCGGGGCGTGTGGCCGAAGAGCAGCGGCCCGTTCGCCAGTACGTAGTCGATCAGGTCGTTGCCGTCCACGTCGAAAAGATGGCTGCCGTTCGCGTGATCGAAGAAGAGCGGCCACGGCTGTTCGGAGAGCCGGATGTTGCTGTGGACGCCACCCGGGATCGTCCGCTTCGCGCGTTCCAGTCGGCGCCGGGACTCCTCGAACGTGAGGTTCGCCGCCCCGCCCGTGCCGGCGTCCTTCGGCAAGATTCAGCCTCCTCCACCGCGTCTCACGCCACACTCCAGGGACGTGCGGGAACGATACTTGGGGCGATCCAGTCGCGAAAGGAAGGAGTCGCATGGCGATCCCGCACGAGCCCGCATTCGACGCGCCGGAATACGCTGCGCGCATCGCGGCTGTGCGTCTCGGCATGGCAGAGCGCCAGATCGACGGGTTGCTCCTGTTCTCGCCCCACAACGTGTTCTACCTGTCAGGGATGGACAGTGAGAACCTCTTCGACTTCCAGTGCCTGATCGTCCCCGCCCAGGGTGAGCCGGTGCTCGTGATCCTCGATTTCGAGGAAGCACGCGCGGCGAACAGCGTGGGGTACGGACGCACCGTCAGCTATCACGCGTTCGATGATCCCATCGAGGCCGTTCTCACGCAGGTACGGGCCCTCGGCCTCTCGTCCGGACGGATCGGCCTGGAGAGCCGGGCAGGGATCACGCCCGCGTCCTACGCGCAGTTCGTCCAGCGGCTCGCCGATGCGACGGTCGTTGATCCGTTCGGTGTCGTGGAGAACGTCCGACTCGTCAAGTCGCCGGTAGAGCTCGCGTACATGCGTCGCGCCGCCGCCCTCACGGACGCAGCGACCCTTGCCGCCTACGAGGCCATCCGGCCGGGCGTTCGCGATGCCGAGATCGCCGCCACGATCCTTGGCGTCTTCTACCGGGGCGGCAGTGACACGGTGTGCTGGGGGCCCATCGTGGCATCCGGCTACCGCGCCGGGTCGGCCCATTCTTCCTTCAACGGCCGGACCATCCAGGCAGGTGAAACGGTATTCCTGGAGCTCACCGCGGAAGTCCGCAAGTACACGGCTCCCCTGATGCGCACCGCGATCCTGGGGCGGCCGTCGGCGGAACAGGAGCGCGTTGCGCAGGCCGGCGCCGCGGCCGTAGAGACCATCCTCGCGACGGCCCGTCCGGGCGTTCCGGCCGCTGAGGTCGCTCACGCGGCGGGAGCCGTCCTGGCCCCCGTGCTCGACGGGATCGTGTTCCACCACAACTTCGGCTACCCGGTGGGCATCGGCTACCCCGGGACATGGATCGAATCCCTGGGCTTCTACCTGCGCGTGGACAACCCCCGGCCCCTCCAGGCCGGGATGGTCTTCCATCTGCCCATGTCCCTCCGCAAGTTCGGGGAATGGGGCATCAACCAGAGCCACACGATGCTGATCACCGAGACCGGCGCCGAAACCCTCACGAAGACGCCCGCGCGCCTCCAGGTGCTGGACGTCGCGGGCGGCTGAGCCGGGCGAACCGCCGCCACGACTACAGGCCCCGCCATCGGAGATCGCCCCAATCCTTGCCCCGTCCGAAGCCCGGCCCGAACGCCGGAATCCACCAGGAGGACCACCACGATGCGTGAAGCCCGTCACCCGGAAGGCGTTCTGAAGCCGCGCGGACCCTACTCCCCGGCCGTGATCACCAGCGGCCGTCTCATCTTCACCGCGAGCCAGGGTCCGCTAGACCCGGCGACCGGCAAGGAGCCACCCGGCGGCATCCAGGCCGAGGCGCGCCAGGCGCTATCGAACATCCGCGCGATCGTGGAGGGCTGTGGTGGCTCGCTGTCGAACGCGGTCAAGGTGCAGCTGTTCCTGCGCGATATGAACGACTTCGCCGCCGTCAACGCCGTGTGGCCGGAGTTCTTCCCTGAGCCGTGGCCGGCGCGCACGACGATCCAGTCCAACATCGCGTACAGCCTCGCGGTTGACGTGGTGGTCGCCCTC
>JANPDJ010000048.1:0-3730 GCA_031431395.1 Chloroflexota bacterium
GGGATGATGTTGAGGGCCGCCGCCCGCGCACGCCGCGGGTCCTTGTGCGCCACGTCGAGGACCCGCTGGTCGTTCGTGTACGAATGAATCGTGTTCATCAGGCCGCGGCGGATCCGGAAGCGATCGTGGACCACCTTGGCCACGGGCGCGAGGCAGTTGGTCGTGCAGCTCGCGTTGCTGATGATGTGGTGGCGGTCCGGGTCGTATGCCCCGTCGTTCACACCCAGGACGAGCGTCACGTCCTCGTTCCTGGCGGGGGCGCTGATGATCACCTTGCGCGCGCCGGCATCCAGGTGGGCCTTCGCCTTTGACGCGTCCGTGAAGATGCCCGTGGACTCCAGGACGATGTCCACGCCGAGATCGCGCCACGGCAGTTCGGCGGGATCCTTCTTTGCGAGGACTTTGATCTCGTGGCCGTCGATGATGAGCGCGTCGCTGGTGGCCTCGACCGTGCCGGGATAGGCGCCGTACGTGGAATCGTGCTTGAAGAGCAGCGCGTTGAGCTCCACGTCGACGAGGTCGTTGACGGCCACGACTTCCACGCCCGGGGCGCGTTCCATGATCGCCTTGAGGGACTGGCGGCCGATCCGGCCAAAGCCGTTGATGCCGACGCGGACGGTCATGCGGTGATCCTCCTTGAGCTCACTGGGCGTACCTTGGGGTGTGGTGCGCGGATCCCGCAACCGGGGGCTGCGCCGGGTCGGCGTTGAGTTGCGCCAATGACGGCGCCAAAGCGCCGGCGTCGCGGCGCCAGGCGGGATCATTCTGCCGCGATGCCACGAGTGGCCATGCACCGGCGAGCGACACGTCGCCGCCCAGCATCGCTGGGACAATTCTGACCCGGCGGCCGGGCACCGGGAACGTGCCGATGGACACCGCTTCACGGGCCGGATCGAACAGCCGGTCTCCCTGGTGCTCGGCGATGGAACCGCCCACGACGATCAGACTTGGGTTCAGCAGGTTGACGGCTCCGACGATCGCGGCGGCGAAGGCGCCACGAGCGCGCTCCATCAACCGCCCGCACAGCAGGTCACCGGCCAGTTCGCCGTCGGCGATGTCGCGCGCGTCCACGGGGCCATGCTTCTCGGCTGCCCGTTGTGTCAGGAACGCGCTGCGACCGGTCACCAGTGCGGTCTCCCCGTCGCGGGCCAGCGCACGGCCGGAGCAGAGCGCCTCGACGTGGCCGGAGCCTCCGCAGCCGCACATGGGACCGTCGCGCTCGACCTGCAGGTGTCCGAGCTCGCCGGCCGTCCCGTCCGGGCCCAGCACCAGGCGGCCGCCGCTGACGATCGCGCCACCGAACCCGGTTGAAACGGTGAGGTACAGGAAGTCCTCGCATCCGCGCGCGGCGCCGTAGGCCATCTCGCCGAGCGCGGCAACGTTCGTGTCGCGCTCCAGCCAGGCGGGCAGTCCGAGGCGCTGCTCCAGCTCCGCTGCGATCGGGACGCCGTGGAACTCGGGTCCAAGGTTCGGGGGACTCACGATCACACCGGTCCACGGATTGATCGGACCAGGCGACGAGATCCCGATCGCCATCGCATCCTGGCCGGGCCCCTCAGCCGCGGTCCGTGCGGCACGAAGGAGCTCCGCGGCCGCCTCGACCACCGCCGCAGGTCCCGCCGAAACAGGTGTGGGCCGGGCGACGCGACCGAGACAGGTCCCATCAGGAAGGACGACCGCGGCCCGAATCTGGGTTCCTCCCAGGTCAAGCGCGAGAACGGGCCTGGGCGACAGCAGGAAACCTCGGAACGGGTGGGACGTCGCCGCATTCTAGCAAAGGGCGATCCAGGCCCCGCCGGCGACCGAAGCCGGTGCGGCGCAGATCGCCCCGGTAATCGAAACGACCCCCGCCGTTGCCGGGGGGGTCGTCCACGACCGTTGCTTCGCTCCGGGAGGCGCACCCCAGTGGCCGATGGCGACGTCTGTGCCCGGAAGCCGGTGCACGGTCGCCGCCTCACACGGCCGCGCCGGAACTAGCCCCCGATCTTGAAGACCTTGCTCCCGCACTTGGGGCAGGTGCCCTGCAGCGCCGGCTTGCCGTTCTTCATCGTGATCTGTTGCGGGTTCTGGACTTCCACCTTCATCTTGTCCTTGACGCAATAGGCTTCAGCCATCGGTCAGATCCCTCCTACTGTTGGTTCGGCACGGAGCATACGCCCCGCGTCCACCCTCACGCGTTCTGCCACATTGACGGCCGCCACCGGTCGGCGCCCGCCGCGAGCTTCTGCCGGTCCATCTCCGCCAGGATCGCGAGTGCCTCGAGCCCGGTCTCGACACACGCGTTCTCGGCCTGTTCCTTTGCCTCGCCGGTTACAAATGTACCGGTGACCCGCTGTGCGAAGACGGCGCACACGACGCCGGCGCGACAGCGCGCGAGACCTGCGAGGACCATCAATGCCGATGCTTCCATCTCGAAGTTCAGGACCCGCTGTCTGGCAAGCTGCTCGGCGAGGTCAGGGTACCGGATGGGAAGCTGGGGAATGGGGCGACCCTGCGCGCCGAAGAACCCGGGTGCCGTCGCCGTGATGCCCACGTGGGCACGGACGCCCAGCCGGTGCGCCGCTTCGATCAGTGCGAGCGTGACCTCATAGTCGGCCACGGCCGGGTACCCATCGTGGACGAAGAAGCTCGTGGTGGACTCCAGGCGGACGGCACCGCTGGAGATCACGACGTCACCGGGCTGGATCTCGGGCTGCAGGGCGCCCGACGATCCCACGCGGATGAACGTGGGCCGCTCGTGGATCGCCAGGACTTCGGCGACCACGATCTCCACGTTGTCACTGCCGATCCCGGTGGACAGGACCGAGACGCGCTGGCCCTTGTAGCGGCCGGTCGCGGAGGCGAATTCCCGGTTGCGACGCTCGAATTCGATCGATTCGAAGCCGGCGGCGATGCGGGCCACCCGATCCGGGTCGCCAGGCAGGAGGATGTAATCGGCCAGCTCTCCCGGCGCCAGGCCAATGTGGTACTGGCGTTCACCGACGGGGAGTGCGAGGCGGTGATCCGTGATCGGCAACGACGAATCCTCGCTGGAACTCCGGGCCCCGCGATTGCGCGCCCTCGGCGACAGTATGTCCGCCACTGGACGAGCGTCAAGCCATTCCGGAGGCGAGCGACCCGCCCGCTGCTGCAAGGGAGCCTGGATCACCTGCGTGTGCCGGACACGGGACGGGACATGGGCCGAACCGACGGCCGACGACCGAGGAGGAGCGCCACCACCCCGACAGACGCGAGACTGAGGAGCAGGCCGACGAGGAGGATCAGTGTTCCTGCCTGCGGGGACCCGCCGTCCGTTGCGCTTCCTGAGGCCCGCGAGAGACCGAACGGGTCGCTCGCGATCGCGGTCACCGGGCCGCTGGGTCCCGGAACGCTGTCCGGTGAGACGGCCGGACCTGCGATGTCGGCAACCGGGAAGATGTCCTCGGCCCGCGCCACGATGACACGCGGCTCGGGCCCGTCGCCGGCGACGCCCACAAGGTTCACCGCACGCCCCACGGCGAGGTTCCGGAGTTCCGAACGCGCGGGGCCCGTAACGACCACGGTAGCTGTGGCGGTGCCGTCGTCCAGGACGAGACCCCCGGCATCCACCGACACGATCAGACCGCCCACGCGCACGAGCCGGCCGACGCTCGACGGCAGGTCCACGAGGTCCACATCGATCGGATCGGCCGTCCCTGCCTCCACGGGTACCAGGCTGCCCGCTCCGGCGGCCGACGTTGCATGCGCTCCA
>JANPDJ010000049.1:0-10979 GCA_031431395.1 Chloroflexota bacterium
GGAGGTCGCCGCCCGCGTCCGCCACCGTCCGGCTCAATGCCTCCAGGGCCGCGGAGCGTTTGCCGTAGGAGTCCATCGTTTCGATGAACACGAGCCCGTTGCCGGGAGCCACGTGGCCGATCAGGTCACCGACGGTGGCGCGCTCCTGCTTCCAGCGGGCGAGGCCACCCGGCTCTGCGACGATGGCAAGCGTCCCGCCGCCGAAGAACGGCGCCGTTCCCACGCGTTCCGCGATCCGGGCGATACGCTCCGCGGCTTCCCCCGCACTGCGCGCGTCGCCCTTGATCCGCCAGCGTTCCGCCGTCTCGCCGGGCTCCGCGCCCATCCGGGC
This sequence comes from Chloroflexota bacterium, assembly GCA_031431395.1. GTDB lineage: Bacteria > Chloroflexota > Limnocylindria > Limnocylindrales > CSP1-4 > VGPE01. The sequence goes on from JANPDJ010000049.1 coordinate 332, forward strand.
TGCGATGCGGTCGGCGGCGCGTTCCAGGCCGTAGTCGTCGTCACCCCAGTAATACCCGAGGGCCGGCCCCGACGTCGCGCTCATGCTGTGGCGCGACGGATTGCGCCGAGCCGTGTCACCGGATGGTTCGCGACCGCGCGGGCCAGCTCACCGAAGCCCTGCCTTGCCAGCCATGCCGGACTGTCGACGCGGTCGGGGAGCGCGGACGCTGGATCGTCCGGCGGCACCACCTTGTCGACGTCGTGCATTAACGCGGCTGCCTCCACCCTCCGGCGGTCCACTGCGATCCCGCGGCCCGCGTTTCGCGCGGCGAGCGAGGCGGCGGTCTCCGCCACGGCCCGCGAATGGCGGAGGTGCCAGGGCGGGGGATCCCTGTGCGGGAGCAGGTGGATCGCCTCCACGCGGTTGGGCACGGACATCCGGCCGATCGTACAGGAGGCCGGCAGGCGAGCCGTCCACGGTGGAGCCTGCGGTCACCGCCCGGGCCTGAGCTGGAGTTTCGTCGAGATCCGGTTGCGACACCTCGCCCGTGCCCGGTTGCGGCACCGCGCACCGGAACAGCGCGAGTGCCTCCGCCGTGCCGATCGTCGCAGCTGCCGCGGTGATGCGGCCGGCCGATGGACCAGACGCCGTGGGGCTGCGTGGCGTGGACGTCGTGGGCCGGGAATGCGCGGTGCGGGTCACCCATCGGTCGGCCTCCAGGGCGATCTCCACCGTGCCGTCGAGGTCGGTCCGCAGCACGGTCGCGCCGTGGGTTCTCAGCCGCTCGACGGTCTGGGGCGTCGGGTGACCGTAGGGATTGCGGAGCCCGGCTGAGATCACGGCGATCGCGGGGTGGGCCGCGGCAAGGAACGCGTCCGTGGACGACGTCCGGCTGCCGTGGTGGGCCACCTTCAGCACCTCGACTCGAGGAACCCCACGGGCCAGGAGAACGGGGTCGATGCCCTCCTCGATGTCGCCCGTGAGCAGGAACCGGTGGCGGCCGACCGAGCCGAGCAGCACGATCGAGACGTTGTTGATCGCCGTGCCCGTGTCCGGGGGCCGTCGTGGCACGGCGCCTCGATCCGGCCAGAGGACGCGAAAGCCGATCGAGTCGAGGGTGATGGTGTCGCCGGCCGCGACCGTTTCGGCGCGCAGCCTGTGGGCTTGCAGCCAGGCTGCGAACGCGCGATAGCCTGGACCAGGGCCCTGCATGCCCGGCTCCAGCACACGGCGGACGCGGTAGCGTTCCAGGAGCCGCGGCAGCCCCGCCACGTGGTCCTCGTGCGGATGCGACAGGATCAGGAGGTCGATCCGGCGGTCCCACGGTGGAAGCCGCTCATCAAGCGCGAGCACCAGGCGGCCTGGGTCCGGCCCGCCGTCCACGAGCATCCGCGAACCATGGTCGCCCTGGACGAGGATCGCATCGCCCTGACCGACGTCGAGGACGTCGATGCGGATCGTTCCGTCCGCGCGATGCGCTGCGATGAGGACCAGTCCGCAAATCGCCCCGATGAGCGCCATGGCAAGGAGCCTGGTGACGCGTTGCCCTGAAGGTGGATTCCGCGGGCCGGCCGCCCCGCGCCCAGGCGCACCGGTCCCGGACGTCACGTGGCCCGGCCGAGCGCCGGCGGACGTGCCGTCACCCGGCAGGCCTCGCGTCCCTGCCGTGAAGGGCCCGCGCGCGAGCCTGCCCTCGTCCGTCGTGCCCGCACGCGGGCGCCATCGCACGTGTCGGGCCAGTCCGGTTCGAGCAGGCTCGACGGCCACCGCGAACACCCCGAGGGCAACGAGCGCGCCGCCGACGAGATTCAACGGCGGTGCCAGCGCAAGGCTGGCGAACGGCAGCGAGCCCGCGACCTGGACGATACCGACCAGTACGGCAAGGACAACCCAGCCCGGCATGGCGACGGCATTCGCCGCCTCCTGGGGCAGCCCCGCATGCGTCGCGAGCCCGCCCGCCATGGCCACCACTCCCAACGCCATCGAAGGGGGCACGAGCGGCACGACGATCAGGTTCACCAGCGGCGCGATCAACGCCAGCCGGCCGAACGCGAGCAGGACGACCGGCAGTGTCGCCGCTTCGGCTGCCAGGGAAACGCCCAGGCTCTCGCACAACCACCCTGGCAGTGCCTGCCCCCGCCATGCCTGCAACCGCTTCGTGAGAGGTGTTGCCCACGCGATCAGGCCTGCGGTGGCAAGCGATGAGAGCTGGAAGCCCGCATCCCCCACGATCCTCGGGTCGACGAGGAGCATCAGGACCGCAGCCCAGGCCAACGCGGCCCCCGCGCTTCCGGCGCGACCTGTTTCGCGCGCAACCGTGACGGTGGAGGTCATCAGGGCGGCCCGCAGCACGGACGGCGACGCGCCCGTGAAAACGGCGTACAGGCCGATGAGGGCCAGGACCGCAACGCTCCGACGACGGCGCGGCCACCGGCGCAGCGCGGCGGTCGCGAGGGCTGCGACGATCGCGATGTTCCAGCCGGAGATGGCCACGACGTGGCTGACACCGGCGGCCGTGAACGACCTGGCGAGACCCCGGTCCACGCGATCGCGAAGGCCGATGAGGATGCCCGCCGCGAGCCCTGCCTCCGGCTCCGGCAGTGCCGTCGCGAGGGCATCGGCGGCCGCCCGGCGCGCTCGGTCCACCAGCGACCCGATTGACTGGCTGTGGCCCGCCACATCGAGCGTGCGCGAGGCCAGCACTGCATCCACGCCCGACTCGGCAAGCCAGTTGCCGTAGTCGCCGTCCGGCACGCGCTGCAGGCGTCCACTGAGCCGGACCATGTCACCGATGCCGATCTGCGGGTCCGGAGGCGCCGTGAGTGCCACGACGAGCGATCCGCCCGCATTCGCGCCTTGTCCGGCGTCTGTGCCAAACGCGACGGTCGCGACCTGGCTCCCGTCCCGTGGGTTGCCGATCGCCACGACTGTGGCCATCCACGGGCCCTGGCCCTCCGGAAGCTCCGCAGGCCCGGCGGCGGCCCCTACCGGAGCGAAGGCGACGCGGCAACCGATGAGCAATGCACCGGCCGTGGCTACGAAGACCTGCAGCGGCCGCGACGCGGCGGTCTTCCCGGCCAGCGGCCGTGACGCGGTGACGTTCTCTGGCTGGCGCTGCTGGCGCCAGCGAGCGACGATCGCAATCCAGGCCCCGACCAGCAGAATCCAGGTGGCCGGCTGCGCCAGCCATGCTCTGCCGGCCCACGGCTGCGTGGCCGCGAGCGCGGCGAGGACGGCACCCAGCGCGAGCCAGCCGCTGCGTGGCATCGCGTCGCCCGTGTCCCGCGCGGGTCAGCGGTACCGGTTCAGCGCACGGTCACCAACCCGCGGATCTTCTCGAAGGTGGCCTGCCCGACCGTCTTGCGAGCCCGCAATTCGTCCACGGTGCCGAATGGACTCGATGCCCGGGCCGCGATGATCTTTGCGGCCGTGGCCGGCCCGATGCCGGGCAGTGCCTCGAGCTGGGCGGATGTCGCGGTATTGACGTTCACCGTTCCACCGGCGCCCGTCCCGGCGCCCGTCGTGACGCCGGGCGCGTCCGCCTCCGCGGTCCGGGCCATCGCAGCGCCCTCACCCCTGACCGGCACGCGAATCTGGTCCCCATCGGCCACCTTCGCTGCCAGGTTCAGCGACCGGGCCGCGACGGAATCCACACGCGGGCCAAAGCCTCCCGCTGCCGAAATGGCGTCCGCCACGCGGGCGCCAACGGACAGCCGGTACACGCCGGGCCGGCGGACGGCGCCGTTGACCTCGACGACGAGCGCAGCCCCGGCTGACGGCGACGCGCCAGCGGACTGGCTGCCTCCGGCAGCCGCACTGGCTTCTGCGGGCAGTCCACCGGCCGTCAGTTGGGCGGCGTTCACACCGACATCACCGCCAGACGCCCCGGTTCCGAGCAGCCACAGGGAGACGGCCAGCACCAGCGCGAGCGCGATCACGAGCAGTGGCCATACCTGGCGTGCTGCCGCGGCTCCCGGTCCCGAAGCCGGATCGTGGGCGCCCGTGGATGCCTCCGGGCCGCTTCCTGGTTCCTCGAGCACGCGCCATGCCTGGGCCACTGTGTCCACCTCAAAGTGCATCCGGCGGGTGGACCTGGGGCTGGCGGGGGAATGGCGTCCGCCCATTGGGGGCACTCCGACGGGCGGACGACACGGAGAACACTACTCACGCGCGCTTATTTCCCCGTTACCGTGCAGCAGCCAACGATGCCGGCGAATGTGGACGAGCGATGGTCAGTCCGCCCACGGCGGCCGCGACCCACGGGCGTCGATTCGGGCGTCGGGCGCCTGTATCGTTGTGGTCGCGACCGGGGCGGCCGCGCGAGGAGGTGGGATGACCCAGACGAATCCAGCCGCGAAGCCGGGGGGCATACCCGTTGCGTCCTCTGCCGCCTCCGTCGGCGCCCGCGAAATCCTCATCGGCCTTGGTCCTCGCCCGTCGATCCCCCGCGACGAATATGCGCAGCGGCGTGACCAGGTCCGGAGTGCGGCGGCCCAGCGCGGCCTCGACGGCGTGATCGCGTGGTCGATGGGCGGTTCCACCCTGGACCGCTATGCCAACGTCTTCTGGCTCACGAACCACTACGAGATCGGCAACGTGTTCCCGGACGTCGCACCGATCTTCACCGGCTTCGGACAGTCGGCCCTCGTGCTCCCCGTGAAGGGTGAGTCCATCCTGGTCGTGAACCAGCCCGACTGGCGGGACGACCTCGTCGAGAGCGACCGCGTCTGGGTCCGCCGCGACCTGTACGGCGGCGTGGTGGAGGCCCTGGCGGCGACGGGCCTGGACCGGGGAAGGGTGGGTCTTGCGGACGAGGAGCGGATGTCCGCCACGGCGCTGCGGGCCCTTGAGGGCGGGTCGCCCGGCGCCCGGTTCGCACGCGCGGACGAGCTGCTCCTGGGGCAGCGCCTCGTGAAGAGCCCGGCCGAGATCGAGATGATGCGCTACTCGTCGGCCGTCAGTTCGGAGCTGATCAAGGCGATGTTCACGGAGGTTGTTGAGGGGCGCACCGACGGCGATGTGGCAGCGGCCGGCCACGCGATGGCCGCCAGGCTGGGCGCGGCGGCCTATGACTTCGCCCTGGCTTCCGGGCCGGACGACGGCCACCTCTGGTGGGCGCGGATGCCCAGCTTCGACTGGCAGCGTCCGTACCGGAAGGGCGACATCGTCCATCCCGACGTCTACGGGGCCGTCGGCGGCTACTACTACGACTTCGTGCGGTCCATCGTCGTGGGCGGCGAGCCCTCTGCCGATCAACTCGAGATCCTGGAAGCGGTCATCGCGTGCATCCACGCTGCCTGTGCTGCGGCGGTCGTGGGCGCCAGGGCGAAGGACCTCTACGCCGCATGCCACGCCGAGCTTGCCCGTCGTGGCCTGTCCCACGGCCGCGACCCGGACCCCAATGGATCGATCCTCTCGGCCGATTACCTGGAGTCCGCCGGGCACGGGATTGGCGTGGGCTGGGAGCCGCCGACGCTCACGCCGTACGACGAAACCGTGCTCTTGCCCGGCATGACGCTGGCCGTCGAGCAACACGTGACGAAGGCCGGCGTGGGCACCGTGAGATTTGAAGAGACAGTGCTGATCACCGAACATGGCCCCGAGATCATGACCGCCGGCTGTCCGGCGCGATGGTGGTAGGGCGGCTGGAAGGACAGATGCGATGACGAAGTCCACCGCGCCGCTCACGGCGGAGGAGCTCGAGTCGATCCGCCGTCTCGATTGCTCGACGCTGTTCTTCGCCCGGGCCTCGGTGGAGGGCTTCATCAGCGAGGACTTCACCGGCCCTGAGATCCGCTGCATGTATCCGGAGATGGGCAGCGTCGTGGGCTATGCCGTGACGAGCGAGTGGACCACGATGGACGCCGAATCGCCGGACCTCGACTTCCTCGACTACTACGAGTGGGTCGAATCCCGGCCTGGGCCCAAGGTCGCCGTGATGATGGATGTGGACCCGCAGGCGGGGCGCGCCGCCGCCCTCGGCAGCATGCAGGCACGCACGCTCAAGCGCCTGGGCGTCGGAGCAATCGTCTCCAGCGTCGCCGTCCAGAAGCCCGAACCGGTTCGAATCGCCGGCATGCCCGTCTGGTCCACGGGCGTCGCCGCCGCGCACGGGCCGTACCACGTGGTCCGCTACGGGGCTCCCGTCGTGGTGGGTCGTGTGGGCTGGCAGACGGGCGACCTCGTGTTCGCCGATGCGGCCGGCGCCATTCGCATTCCCGTGGACATGGCGCGCGACGTGCTCGCGAAGGTGCAGGCGGACGGGACGGAGGGCTCGTCATACTTCGACGTGATCGACGCACCGGACTTCACGGTCGCCAAGTTGCGGGAGTGGGTCGCGACCCACGAATCGATCTATCCCCCCGTCGATCCCGCGGCTGCGGAACGCTGGTGGACGATCAACGGAGCCAAGCTCGCGCCGCGCGGGAGCGGCGTGAAGGAATGACCTGATGGATCCGCGATTGATCGCCCTGGGCCTCACCGGCGACCCGGCCGACCCGGCGGCGACACCGGAATCGGCCGCCCGCGACGTGCGGCCGCTTGATTCGGAGACCGCTGCCCGGATTCGCGAATCAGTGGCGCGCCTGCGGGATGACACCGAAGAGCAGCTCTCGCGGCTCATCCGAATCCCCAGCATCTCGCCGAACTATCCGGGCCAGGACTTCGATGCCCTCGTGGGCGGCGAGTCGCGCTGCACAGAGTTCCTCTCGGAGCTCTATATGGCCACCGGCGCGGAGGTGGAGCTCTTTGGCCGTGTTCGGGGCCGTGACAATGCGGTGGGCCGGGTCCGCGGCGCCGGTGGTGGGCGTTCGCTCATCTACAACGGGCACGTGGACGTGGTGCCGACCGGTCCGGACGAGGACTGGTCGGATGACCCGTGGGGTGGCCGCATCGCCAACGGCCGGGCGTGGGGCCGTGGTGCGTCGGACATGAAGGCCGGCCTGATCGCCCAGGCGATGGCTGCGCGCGCCCTCCGGGACGCCGGGGTCAGGCTCGCAGGCGACCTCATCCTGGAGGCCGTCGTGGGCGAGGAGATGATGGAGCACGAACTGGGGACCACCGCGTGCATCGAGCAGGGCTACCGGGCGGATGCGGCGGTGGTGTCGGAGCCGTCGGGCCCGCCCTCGCCGCTGGCCGTCTGTCCCGTGTCGCCGGGCGTCCTCTGGCTCACCCTCTCGGTGGTGGGGAAGGCGACGCATACCTCCATGCGCGGAGAGACGCTGGAGCCGGGTGGCGAATCGATCGGCGTGAGCGCTGTCGACAAGATCGTCCTGCTCCACCAGGCGCTGGGCCGCCTCGAGCACGACTGGCGGTTCACGAAGCCCCATCCGCTCTTCCGCCCGGGCCATTTCTCGATCCTGCCGGCCGTCGTGGTGGGCGCGCCGCGGAGCGGCCAGGTGCCGTTTGTGATCCCGGACGAAGCCCGCCTGGAAGTCATCGTCTGGTACTCGCCCGATGAATCCGAGGAGGACGTTCGCGAGGAGATCGAGGAGCACATTGCACGAGCGGCCTCCCACGACATCTGGCTGCAGGCCCACCCTCCGGGCATCTCCTGGCGCCACCACTGGCCCAGGAGCGTCCTCGATCCGGAGCACCCCATCGTCTCCGCCACGGCAGAGGCCCACCAGCGGGCGACAGGGCGTCGTGCCGTCATCGCAGGCTTCCCGGCGGTGGAGGACACCACCTGGCTCAACGCGGCCGGCATCCCGGCCATCAGTTACGGCCCGGGCGACCTGCGGGCCGCGCACGCCGTGGACGAGTCCGTCGCCCTCACCGAGGTCCACGAAGCGACGCTGACCTTCGCGCTCCTGGCCGCCCAGTGGTGCGGCATCGCGACCTGACCAGGCCCGGCGCCGCGCCCGGTTCTTCCGCGCCCCAGCCGTCCGGATCGTTCAAACCTGTTGCCACTCCACCCACCGCGCGCCGTCCCACCAGCGATGCCAGGTGCGGCCGTCCCGGCCCGGCGCAAAGACGTCCAGCCGGTCTGGCCCCCACGATGACGCTGCCGGCTGCCCGGTGAGCGATCCGCCCAGCGACTCCCACGGGTGCCAGGAGGTGCCGTCCCAGTAGCGGTCCCACAGTTCGCCGTCGTCGAAGATCGCGAACACTTCCATCTGGTCTGCGGCCCAGGCGGTCACGGCTGGCCCGGAAGCCAGCATGCCGCCCAGCGATTCTGGCGCCTGCCAGCCGTTGCCGGTCATCGCCTGGTGCCAGAGCGTCCGATCCGCGGCCACCCAGAAGAGATCGATCCGGTTCTCGCCCCACGAGACGGCGGCAACGGCGTCCAAGGTTGAGCCCTCCATGTGGTCGCGGTGGTTGTCAGGAGTCCATTGTGCTGCTGTCTCCGAAAACGGCCCACCGGACGCGGATGGCGATCACGCACAAGGATTCACCGGACGGCCGGAACGACTCTGGATCTGCGGGAACGATCGCTGCCGCTGGGTCTTCTACGACCGTTCGAGGCCTGGGACGCGCCGATGGTGCGAGATGGCGTCGTGCGGCAACCGCATGAAGGCCGCCCGCCATCGCGCCAGGCACGGCAAGGCGACCGGGGCAGATTCGGCGTCGGCCGGGTCGGCCTGACCGGCGCGGGGATCATGACCTGGTCCGTGCGAACGGCGGAGTTGTCTTCCCGCACTGACGCGTGGGGTTGACGCGAGTAGGGTGGGCTCCACGCGTGGCCTCGGGGAGGCAAGCGACGACGCATGTCGACAACGAGGTCTTCACCGTGAAGTGGACGGCACGGAACGTCGCGGACGGCGATCGGACCGACCTGTGGCGTGTCCAGAGCGATGGACTCACGGTCGACGTGCGCGTGCCGCCCGGGTTGGACCTCGTGGCGCGGCTGGACCTCGCGATCGCACGGGCGCTTGACGTCCCGACGCCCCGGCCGCCCGAACCTCCCCTCTGGCGGATCGAAGAGTCGGACTACTCGCACGGCGACATCTTCGAGCTGGAGCGGGACACCATCTGGACCGTCGTTGACGCGGTCAGCAACACGCCGCGCTGGGAGTTCCGCGGCGGCACCTCCCACGTGCTCGAAGCCGGACAGTGGAGCGAGGCAACGGGCAGCCACGGCGTTGACGAGGTGGTCCTGGCGGCCGACGGGCGCCACATCCTGGTCCGGAGCGGCGACGAGGTGGAGTGCCAACCGCTGCCTGATTCGTGACTTCGCGACCATTGGCGACGGTCCGCTCTGTGCCCGCCGGCCTGATCAGTCGCCCAGCGCCCGCAGGAGCGGCGACTCGAGTTCGGCCGCCAGCGAGGCTGAGAGTGTTGCCGTCAGGTGGAACTGGTCGCGGAAGACGATGTAGCCGTCGAGTACCGCCGGGCAGACGGAGCCCGGACACAGGACGTCCGTCATGTTGATCAGCATGGCGCCATCGGCCTCCGCGGCCGCCCGCTCCAGCAGCAGGTAGCGCGGGCTCATCGCGGGGATCCGCGCCGTGTCGCATGGGCGGGTGTCGTCGATGTGGCCGGACAGGCAGTCCGGGATGATCACGTGCGACTGCGGCGTGTCCACGATGATCGCGTGGCGGCCGGGAACCCGCGCGAGCAGGCGCGCCATGGCCTCGCCCTGCCGGATCGCGTTGTCATCGGCCCGGTTGACCGTTCCCATGCCGCGCGCGGCCGAGACGACGACGAGATCCGGCTTCAGCTCCTGGAGCTGAGTCACGACGATCTCGCGCCACTGCTCGCATTCCGTGTACTCACGCTTCAGCTCCCGGGAGTAGATGGGCAGGTCCACGAAGCGGCACGAGATCTTCGTGAACACGACAAGCCTCCAGTCGTGGCGCAGGGCGAGCACTTCCAGGGCCGGGAACCACTGGGCGGCGTGGGAATCGCCCACGAGCACGACCGTGGTCGCAGCATCCGGGTTGCCGTAGACGCAGGGCCGTGGCTGGACCGTGAGGTTCCCGAGTTCGCAGCCTTCGCCGGCGATGCGCTCGCGGTCTGCGGCCGCTGATCTGAGTGGGGGCTGGACGTCCAGCGGCAGCGGCTGAACGGCGTTCGGGTCGGGGGCCGGTCCTCGCGGTCCGGGCGTGATGACAAGTGGCGTCGTGGCCGATGCCGAAGGCGCCGGCGTGGGCTCGGGCGTCGCGACTGGAGTGGCGGCCGGGGATGCGCTGGGCGTGGCAGCCGGCGTCGGCGAGGCGGTCGCGCTCGGTGGAGCCGTGGCCGTGGCCGTGGGACTGGGCGTGGCTGCGATCGGGGTTGGAGGCGGGGAGGCCGTGGGGGCCGGTGTCGGCTCAGGGCTGGCCGCGACCGCGATGGTCGTCGGTTGCGGGGTTGCACGCGCCGCGGCAGTCGGGACCGGGACCGCGGTCAGGGCGGTATCGAGCGAGCGTGACGTCTGTGCCCCTACGACGATCACGGCGGCGAGCGTCGCCGCAACCGCGGTTCCCGCCAGCCCGAGGGAGCGCCATGGCTGCGCGCGGAACCGGGTTGCGTGATGGATGGGCTCTTCGACGAGCCGCCAGCAGACCCAGGCGACCGGCACCGTAGTGAGCGCCAGGCCGACGCGCGCCTCCAGCGGCAGTTCCTCGCCCACGGACAGGCCGGCCAGCGGCAGCACCAGGATCGGCCAGTGGACGAGATAGAGCGAGAAGGAGATCCGGCCGAGGAACCGCATCGGCGGGAGCGCGAGGAGCCGTCCTGCCGACCA
>JANPDJ010000050.1:0-3144 GCA_031431395.1 Chloroflexota bacterium
CGGCTCGTCGGGCGGCGCGGTTGCCTCGGCTGCCGCAATCGGCTCGTCGGGCGGCGCGGTTGCCTCGGCTGCCGCAATCGGCTCGTCGGGCGGCGCGGTTGCCTCGGCTGCCGCAATCGGCGCCGCTGCCTCGCTCGGCTCGTCGGCCGGCGCCTGGTCTTCGGCTGCCGCAATCGGCGCCGCTGTCTCGGTCGGCTCGGTCGCCATATCTGGGCCTGGGAGGTTGTCCTGTTCGTCGCGCGCGGCCGCCTCGTGGGGTTCGGGGGCCGGCGTTTGCAGCTCAGTCACTCAATACACCTGTGATGCAGCGAACGCGGAGAGCAGCAGGCTGAGAACCGTCACCAGTGCGATGAAGATCAATGCGATCCTCGCCAGCCTGGTCCCGGGCAGCATGTTCGTCCGGCGTCGCGGGCTACCGGTAGTTTTCGAACTGGAGTGGTACGGCCTCGTCGAGTTCGCGCAGTCGCGTCATGACGCGCTGCAACTCGTCCTTGCTCTTTCCGGATACGCGAACGGCGTCGCCCTGGATCGTTGGTTTCACCTTCGGGAATTCCTCGCGGATCAACCTGCTGAGCCGCTTCGCGAGTTCGTCGTTGAGGCCGCGACGGAGCGTGATGACCTGCTTGACCTTGTTGCCGCCGGCGGGCTCCACTTTGCCCCAGTCGAAGATCTTCAGCGACAGGTTCCGTTTGATGGCCTTCGATTCGACCAGGTCCTGGATGGCCTTCGCGCGGAATTCGTCGTCGGTCAGGAGCGTGATGTCCTCCTTGCCCTGCGTGAGCTCGACCGTCGCGCCCTTGAAATCGAAGCGCTGCTGCACCTCGCGGCGGACCTGGTCCAGCGCGTTCCGCAACTCCTGTTCGTCGAAGTCGCTGACCACGTCGAACGAGACGTCTCCTGCCATCGCACCTCCATTCGGCCCCGAACGGGCCGCCGTGTCTACGCGCCGTCCTGCTTCGTGACCGTCCAGACTCGAAGCCGCTCGACGCGCCTGTCCCGAATCTCTGCGGCGAGGAATCCCGCCTCGCGTACGCGACGGATGCCCGGTCGTCGCACGAACGACGCGTGCCACGCCGCAAGGATCGTGGACCCGCTCACCCAGTGGCGTTCAATCGTCAACTCGATGTCGGACTCCTCGACTGAACACTGCAACAAGTATGCCCGGATCGCGTTCCCGCCCGCGTGCGGTGGTCCGAACGGGTCCGGCTGCAGGATCGCGTCCCGGCCGAAGAGGTCCATGAACGCGTCCACCTCGAACCGGGACCTCGCCAGCGCGTATCGCTCAAGGAGGTCGCCGGCCCACGCGTAGTCCACCGGCGGCCCAGGATCAGGGATCCATCTCGTCATCGGCGCAATGCCTCCAGAAGCAATGGGCCCACCTGGTAACTGCGGCCGCCGCCCATGACGAGGACCACGTCGCCCGGTTGCACCCGTGAAGCCAGCCACGACGCCGTGTCCTGGACGGACCCGGTTGCCTCCACGACCATGGCCGACCTCCGTGCCCGAATGGCGCTGGCGAGCCCTTCCGCCGAGGCCACGGTGATGTCGGGATCGCGCCCCGCCCAGATGTCGGCAATGGCCACTGCGTCCGCGGTCGACAGTGCGGCCGCGAACTCGGCGAGCATCGCGGCCGTCCGATGATAGGTCAGGGGTTCGTAGACGGCCCAGATCCGGCGGCCCGGCTCGCGCTGGCGAACAGCGCCAAGCGTCATGCGGATGGCCGTGGGATGGTGGCCGTAGTCGTCGTAGACCGCGACACCGCCAGCCTCACCGAGTCGCTCCAGGCGCCGGCCCACGCCCGGAAACGATTCAAGGCCTCGGGCAAGATCCGCGGCGGTCACTCCAAGCGCCAGCGCAGCCCCGGCCACGGCCATGGCGTTGGCGACGTTGTGGCGGCCCGCGGTCCCAAGATGGACGCGCAGGGGCCTGAGGAATGCGGCGCCGGCGATGTCGATCATCGTGCCGTCCGGTGTTGTCTCCACGATTCGCCCTAGCATGCGGGCGCTCTGCACCGCGCTCTCGCCAGCAGCTGATCCGTCGTCCGCAACCCCGACCTCGACAATCGGACCTGTCCAGAACGTGAGCCGCTCCCGTAAGCGCGCGGCGCCTTCATCGCCAACATTGATGACCAGCGTCGGGCGATCGCGGGCTGCGGCCGCACGACGCAGCCAACCTTCGAACGCATCCAGCGTGGCCCCGAGATCCGCGAACACATCGGGGTGATCCCACTCGACGTTCGTCACCACGGCCACGTCAGGCCGGTACGAATCGAAGTTGCCGGCGTATTCGTCCGCTTCGACGACGAAGGGCACTCCGGTTCCCACGCGCGCGGTCGCAGGGATGCCGCCGGTGAGCGACGCCGGCAGGAGTGCGCCGACGAACGCCGATGGATCCAGCCCGGCTGCCGTCAGCACGTGCACCAGCCAGCCTGCCGTGGTGGACTTCCCGTGCGTCCCGGCGACCGCAACCAGCCGGCGGCCGAAGGCAGCGTCGGCCACGACCTGGTGCCACGGTTCCGGGACGATCCCGGCGGCCCGGGCAGCAGCAAGCTCCGGGTGGTCCGGGGCGATCGCGGTCAGCGCCTTGGTGACGGCCACCCGGTTCGGGCGGAGCGCGGCCGTGATGTGACCGGCGTCGTGCGCCCAGGCGATGGGGATCCCCGCCGCCTCCACGGCGTCCGAGTAGGGCGATGGACCTCCCGGATCACAGCCCGATACCGTCGCCCCGGCCGCCCGCGCAAGCAGCGCGGCAGCACTCGCACCAGCACCCGCAACGCCGATGATGTGGATTCGGGCGCGCGGCTGAATGGGCTCCGCGGACCGCGGTGCCGCCAGTCCCGCGCCGATCTCCGCGGCGGCCCTCGTCATGGCCGGGTCAACGGCCGGCGCGCCTCGATATGCTCCAGGAGCATCCGCAGAACCGCGGCCGCGCTTGCCCGCTTGTTGCCGGCCCGGTCGAACGCCCAGGAGAGGCGTCTGACGTCCGCGCCCTCCGCGTCCGCGACCGCGACGTAGGTGAGCCCGACGGGCTTTGCCTCCGTGCCACCCCCTGGTCCGGCCACGCCCGTGACGGATGCCGCCACGTCCACACCGAAGCGTTCGCGGATTCCCTCCGCCATCGCTCGCGCGGTCTGTGCGCTCACGG
>JANPDJ010000051.1:0-29324 GCA_031431395.1 Chloroflexota bacterium
GCGGTACGCCGCCGCTCGCTGGTCCTTGCGGAAGTCCTCGTCAAGCGTGCTGAACCGGATCACCCGGTCACGGTCATCGTGGCGGAAGGCGAACGGCGTGGACCAGCCGCCCGGGTCGAGAGCGACCACGTCCGAAACGCCGCCAACGTAGTGCTGGCGCAGGAACTCCTCCACCCGCACGACGTCGACCGGGCGAATTGGGGTGGCGTCGAGGTCATTCACAGAACGGAGGCTCGCTCGTCCATCAACCTAGGATCTCACCCGTATGTGATCGGAGACCATGAGCGCCTCGTGCTCAGGCGACGCTCCCGATCGCACGGGAACTCAGGAACGCAGCCGGATCACAAGGCCGGTGGCGCCCGCCGCGATCGCGGCGGCGATCACTCCTGCGGTCAAGCGGTTGACGGCCATCTGCCGGTCCGGTGGTGACCTGCCGTGGGCGACGCCGCGCCCTCTGGGTCAGCGGTTGTCCTGGGGGTCTGGTCATCCGGGCGGTGCGCTCCTCGTGGCGGCAGGTCTCCTCGACGGTTTCGTGATGTACGGCAGCGCATCGTGGGACCACGCTGCGACCGCGGTCATTGTGGAGGAGGCCGGCGGCCGGTACAGCGACCTCGCGGGTGGCCGGCGCCTCGACGGCGGCGGCGCGATCTTCAGCAACGGCCACGTCCACACTGCGATCGTCAACGCCCTGCGTGGCTGACTGCCGGGAGTCATCACGATCAGGGCCAGGCGGTCGCAGGCCGCGCGACCCTTCTCGCAGAGGGGAAGGCCAAGGTCGACAGTTGGCCACTGTCGAACGACGGCGTCGAGATCGATCAGGAGCACCGGGGGCCGCGCCACTCGACTACTTGACGAACGCGCCGTCGGTCAGGGGCACAGGCGATCGACCTCGCTCGAACAACCAGGCCGCTCCCCGCGTGAGTGTCGTGCCCTGATCATCGACGCTTAGCCGTGCCCCGTCTTCAAGGGCGACGATAGGGCGGTCATCGAACGCGAGGTGATCCGCGATCGTTTCGTCCCGCTGCTCCCGGAGCGCGCCATCCCCGGGGTAATGGACATTCAGGCGGAGCCGGAGGAGTCCGAGTCCCTTGAAGTCGCGGCAACCGCAGATGTTCGCGTCGTTGGTCGTCAGCACGTCAGGGCCGCAGGCGACGGTACCCGCGCTGAAGGCAACGAGTGAGGCACCTTCGCGCAGTCTCGCCGCGATCGGCGCCATGAGGCCAGAGGCATGCAGTCGTTTCGCGAGGAGGTAGGTGTTCCCGCCCGGCAGGTAGATGAGGTCGGCCCGCGCCAATGCCTCGCGGGCCGGCGGCTCGTCGGCGGGCGTCGGATGAATGGTCTCGACGTGGGCGAACGAACCGAATGCCTCCGTGGTCTCAGCGGCGAAGTCGTAGCCGACGGCGGCAAATGGCAGATAGGCCACGGTCGGGTGGCCGACGCCAGCGAGCAACTCGCGGGCGGACGCCAGAACGTCCGAGATGAACATGCTGCCGGATGAGCTCAGCAGGTCGGCGCGCATGGCGGCATTCTCGGGGATCGAATCCTCGAAACGGCAGGGGTGGCTCGTGGATGCACGGCGTTACGGGCGTGCCACCCGCCGCCCGCGGATGGAGAACAGGAGTGGCCATGGATCGCCCGGGATGCGCCAGTACCCGTCCAGGCCCAACTGCATCGAGCGAAACGCGCGGTACGCCGCGAACGGCCACTCGTGGAGGAACTCGATCGCAACGCCAGCATCGACCAGTGAACTGACGATGTCCCCCAGGGAATGCTGCCATTGGTATGAGTCGGGGTGCTCGAACGGCGTCTCCGGCCCCACGTACGAGCCGTGCCGGACCGAGACGAACGCCGCGTGGTCATGGAAGTACCGCGCGCCCGGCTCGGGCTGCTTCCCTTCATCATCCATCACCCACACGAGCGGATGGCCCTCGGCGATGTAGAAGAGGCCGCCGTCACGGAGGAAGTGCGCGACGGTCCTTGCCCAGCCAGCGAGATCGGGAAGCCAGGCAAGGACCCCGTATGAGGTGAACACGATGTCGAACTGCTCGTCAAGGACCGCTGGCAAGTCATAGATATCCGACTGGATGAAGCGCGCCGAAAGCTTCGTCAGATCGGCGAGGTTCCGGGCGGCGTCGATCGCCGCCTCCGAGAAGTCCACGCCCGTAACCGTTGCGCCCAGCCGGGCCCACGACAAGGTGTCGAGACCGAAATGGCATTGGAGGTGCAGCAGCGAGCGACCACCGACGTCGCCGACCTCCGTTCGCTCCAGCTGGCCAAGGGTGGTCTCGCCAGCCAGGAACCTGTCCACGCCGTATTCCCGGAGGTGAAGCGCCGTTCGCTCATCCCAGTTGGCCCGGTTCCGTGCGAGGAGATCCGGCTGGAGTAGCGGATCTTCATCAGCCTGCCGGGTCGCTGGGCTCACTGCCCGGGCTCCCGATGCGACGCTCCCGGACCATCCTCAACCAAGCGCCTGCCCATGCTCACGACGTCATCCACGCGATAGCCAAGGTGCTGATAGAAGCCGATGGCGGCAGCGTTCTCGGTCCGGACCTGAAGGTTGACCTTCGGGCAGCCGCGGGACGCAAGTCGTTCCTCGGCCGAGTGGACGAGCAGGCGACCGTACCCCCGCCCTCGGTGATCGGGATCGACGGCGAGGTAGTTGAGCCAACCGCGGTGGCCCTCGTAGCCGGCCATCACCGTCCCGACAATACGGCCGTCAAGAACCCCTACCAAGAGGAGCTCAGGTTCCACCTCGAGCTTGCGCTCGATGTCGCGCCGGGGGTCGTTCCACGGTCGGACCAGCTCGCACGCACGCCAAAGGGCGATGACGCTCTCGGTGTCTGCCGACGCGAAGGACCGAATCTCCATACCGCGACATCTTGCCCGAGCGCCGACCACGGCACGACACGCTCGATCACTCGCTCGCGCTGGCACCTTCATGTCCACCACGGCAGTATCGATGGGCATGGTTGACTCACCCCACTTGGAGCACGTGGTGCGCAGCGGTCCGTCCCAGGTTCGGGAGACCGTTCCGACTCGATCGCTACTGCGACCCCGCAAGGCCCCAGGGAGCGCGGCTACGGTCGAGCCGTCGGCCGGCGGCGCAGCTCGCGAACTCCGACCGCAACCGCGCCGATGACGAGCGCGACGCCCACCGCGGCCCAGAACGAACTGCCGCTCATGGCGCTGCCGCCCACGATGCCGCTGCCTTGCCCGATCCAGACGAGCCCGGCGAGCAGGAGCACACCAGCGGTGACGACTCGCGAACGACGCATCGTGAGATCTCCTGGAGGCCGGGTGCCTGGCCACTGAACTACGTTGACCGCGCCCGTCGGGCCGCGGGACCGTGAGCTCGACTCAAGGTACGCGCGCAGTGGACCAGCGGATGTCCGACATCGCCCACTCACGCATTCCGGTGCGGTCCTGAAGCGTCAGGCGGTGCCCTCTACGATGAACGAATAGTGGGGCGTCAACAGACGGCGAGCGTTGCTCCGCCCTGGCTGCGACGCGTTTCGGCAGGCTGGCTCCGTGGCCACGCCGACGACCGTGCTGTCCGCGCAAGCTCGACCCGGACTGGTTGGCTGATTGGCCATCAGCGGACTGCTACCCTGCCGGGAGGCCGCTGTCCTACCGCCCACACGCGAGCATGAACATTCGCCTGCAGGCTCTGATCTGGAGGGTCGACGCCATGCCCCAGACCGCCGAAGCCGAGGATCGATTCGCGCGCTGGGCGGCGATCCTCTTCGCCGTCCTCGCCGGGGTCACGATCCTCGTCGCGATCGTCGTGACCGCAAAGGCCGACGCTCCGACCCTCAACAAGGCCATCGGCCTCGCCCAGGTGGCGGTCGCGGTCGCGCTGTTGTTCATCGCCATCTGGGGGCTCGGCGTCGGCGCACCCTGGGCTCGTCCATTTGCCGTCGTGGTGCTGCTTCTCCTCGTCGTGGAGGGAGCACTCTCGTTCGCTGGCTCACTCCTCAAGGGGAACCTCAATGTCCCCCTCCTCGCCATCGCGGCCCTGGTCGTGCTCGGCCAGCGCCGTCGCCCGGTCGTCCCTTTGCCGCTCGCGGGCCGGGAACGGTCGATCCTGACGATCCTCGTGACGCTCATGATCGTCCAGTGGACCTGGGGTGTCATCTTGGGACCTCTGCTCCTCTGACCAGCCGCCGGGCGACCGCGGAGCGTGACGGCTCCTGCCAGCGATGTCCGCCAGCGATGTCCGCCAGCGCCAGCAACGCGATGGACTCACCGAACGGGTGACCATGGGGCCATCCGGCCAACGCGCGGTCGAGTGGTTGCGCGCCCTCGCCGAGTCAGTTCAACTCGCAGACGTACCCGAGGAGAAGG
The DNA here is from genome assembly GCA_031431395.1 of Chloroflexota bacterium. GTDB lineage: Bacteria > Chloroflexota > Limnocylindria > Limnocylindrales > CSP1-4 > VGPE01. The sequence goes on from JANPDJ010000051.1 coordinate 4,345, forward strand.
CAGATCTGATGCACGCCATCTACGAACGGATCACGGTCGCGGGCCCCGAGAGCGTCGGTGTCCGGCTGACGGCGGCGGTCTACGCGCACGGATTGGCGCTGGCACTGCCGAAAAAGGTTGCAATGGCGCGCTCGACAGGATTCGGACCTGCGACCTATCGAATCCCGATCGAGGGACTGGATGAATCGCTCGCGGCGGCCGTGGCGCGATCGGCGTGAGAGCCCAGAATCTGCGCGGCTCGCATTCGGGCGCATTGCCGAGCACCTCGAGGTAGGCCGGCCTCACGGTCAGGCTCTTGGTCTGGCCGCGGGACATGAGTGCCAGCGAGGTTCGTCCTGGGCCTGCGACCTTGGGGGCCAGGAGTGTGTGGTGAAGTACGATGCCCCGATGAGCGGTTTGCGAGGCGGTGAGCGTCGCCCGGTCACGACCCTGTTTGCCGATATCGTCGGCTCAACGACGCTCGCCGAGCGAATGGATCCCGAGGAGTGGTCCGAGGTCGTCGGCGAGGCGGTGCGGCGGATGGCGAACGCCGTGACTCGCTACGAAGGGCGCGTTGAGCAGGTCCTCGGCGACGGGATCCTCGCCTTCTTCGGATTGCCAGCGGTGCACGAGGACGACCCGGAGCGGGCCGTGCGCGCTGGTCTGGATGTGGTCGACGAGATGCGCCGCTACTCTGACGAGACAGAGACGTCGCTTGGAATCCGACTGCCCGTCCGCGTCGGCGTGAGCACAGGCACTGTGGTCCTTCGCGATTTCGGGAGCGCCGCAGCACAAACCGAGCTGACGGCCCTGGGCGATCCCGTCAACATCGCGGCCCGCCTGCAGGCTGAGGCGCGACCGGACACGGTTCTTGTCACGGCGGAGACCCATGCGTTCGTTGCCGCCGCTACCGAGAGCCGGCACGTCGGCCACCTGACCCTGAAGGGCAAGCGCGTGTCGGTCGACACGTACGAGATCGTCCGCTGGATAGGCGGATTGCCCAGGCCACGTGGCGTCGCCGGCCTTCGAAGCCCGATCGTCGGGCGCGACGCCGAACTCGCCACGCTGACGGCGCTCCTTGCCCCCGTCCGGGCTGGGCTCGGCCGGGCCGCGATCATTCTCGGGGACCCGGGCATCGGGAAGTCTCGGCTGATTGCTGAGCTTCGCCAGGCCGCAGCCGCAGTGTCGCCTGCCGTTGCGTGGCGCGAGGCGCGCTGCGTGTCATACGGACAGAACGTTCCTTACCACCTCGTGATCGATCTGGTCCGTTCCCTGCTCGGTCTGCCAGCGGCGGAGCTCGGCAGCAACGCAGTCTTCGAGACCAATGTCGGCACAGATGGGCACGCGGATATCGATCGGTACCTTGCGCACATGCTGGGTGTCGAGGTCCCGCCACAGGCGGCGGCTGAGATCGCCCTACTCGACGGTGCGGTCCTCCAGGGTCGATACGTCGAGGCTCTCCGTTTGGCCATCGTGGCTGCGGGGCCCGGGCCGGTGGTCATCGTCTGCGAGGACATCCATTGGGCCGACACCGCCTCGGTTGAGCTGCTGACGCGGCTGGCGCCCCAACTCCGTGCACTGCCAGTGCTCCTCCTGGTCGTCGCACGTCCGGACCGCGACGTCCCCGGGTGGTCGCTTGTCACCTCGGTGCGTGATCTGTTCGGTGACGTCATCGTGGAGCTCCGCCTTGGCCCGTTGACACGCTCCGATAGCCGCGCACTCGTCGGCAACCTGCTCGAGATCGAGTCGCTACCCGAGTCAACCCGCGAGTACATCCTCTCGCGCGCCGACGGGAATCCGTTCTTCATCGAGGAAGTGATCCGAACGCTGGTCGATCGCGGCGCGATCGAGCGCCGCGATGAACGCTGGGTCGCGACGCGTACCATCGAAGCCGGCGAGATTCCCGAAACCCTCCACGGCTTGCTCCAGGGACGTATCGATCGGCTGCCTCCCGATGCCCGTGGGCTCCTGCGGGTCGCGTCTGTCATCGGTCGGCGCTTCCAGCTGGGAGTCCTCAAAGACGTGATGGCACGTCAGATGATCGACGGGCGCAACCTGCTCCCTTCGCTGGGACACCTCGAGGGGGCGGGCATGATCGAGCTCGCGTCCGTCGAGCCCGACCCGGAGTACCTCTTTCGGCACGTCCTCATCCAGGAGGCGGCCTACGAGTCACTGCTCCGCCACGATCGTCGACTTCTTCACCGCGCGGTCGCTGAGTCCATGGAGTCGCTCTTCCCGGATGACCTCGACGAGCTGGCCCCGGTGATCGGGATGCACTTCGACGCGGCCGACGACTCCGCACGCGCGGTGGAGTATCTCGTACGCGCCGGGCGGTTGGCACTCGCTCGCTTCGCCAATCACGAGGCAAAGAAGGCGTTCGATCGTGCGAGTGCGCTCGTCGGCACTTACGCGAGGGACGTCGAGACTCGCCGGCTCCGCGCCGAAATCGACCTTGGGCGGGCCGAGGCCGGCCGAACCTTCATGCCGGTGGATGAGATCCTGGCGATCCTTGCCCAGGTGCTGGGCGACGCTGAGGCTCGCGGAGATGTTGGGCTTTTGGGTCGAACCTACCTGCTCATTGCGCACGAACGAACCCTCCGCGGCGAGCAGTACACCACGAGCAGCGAGCTTCGAGAAGCCCTCGAACGCGGTCTTGAAGTCGCCCATTCCACGGGGGAGGCGACGCTCCGCGCAGAACCACTCGCGCTGCTGGGTGAGGCGAAGTATCGCGGCGCGGAATACCAGGCCGCGATCGATCTCCTGCAGGAGGCACTGCCGCTGTTAGAGGCGAGCGGTCGGCTCGACCGGGCCTCGCTGTCTGGCGGGACGCTCGCGAGCGCACACGCTCGCCTCGGGCACTTCGATGCGGCGATCGAATGGGTGGAGCTGGCGGCGGACCTGGCCCGTAGAAGTGGCGACTCGACGGCAATCATTGACGCTGATCTGGCGCGCGGCGAGGTCGAGGCGGCGCGCGGGAACCGCGCCCAGGCAATCGACTACGCATCACGGGCCGCCTCGGAGGCGGACCGTGTCGACAACAAGGCGTGTGCCCTCGTCGCGCGGTTCATCGTCGGGGAGCAGTGGCTCCTGCTCGGCCAACCGGACAAGGCGATCGGGGTTCTGGCGGAGAGCGCCGATCTGGCCGCTTTCTGCGACATGACCCCGGTTCTGGTCGAGTTCACTGGCGCCCTGCTCGACTCGGCGCGCGAGCGAGCCGGCGGTGCGGCCGGGTTGCCTGATCGGATCGACCGCGCCCTCGAGCTGGCTCGCCAGACGGGCGACCGGTTCCACGAGGGAGTGGTCCTGCGTCATCGAGCTCGTGAACGCCTCCGGCGCGAGGGCCCAACCAAGGCGTCATTGGCCGACTTCTCGACCGCGGAAGCCGTCTTCCGGCAGATCGACGCACGACCCGAACTGGCCGCGACGATCGAGGAGCACGCTGTGGCCGTTCAGTCCGCCGGCCAGACGAGCGAGGCCGAAGCCCTGGTCGGCGAGTCGGCCGCGCTGCGGGCGTCGATGGGCCTGGTTGGTTGACGTTGCGATGGCGCGCCCGACAGGTGTCGGACACGGGATTACAACCTACCGAATTCCGATCGAGGCCCGGGATGAGTGGGTCGCTGCGGCTCGACTCCGATCGGCATAAGGGCCAATTGACGTGCTCGGCCCTCGCCCTTGGCGGACTCCCACTGATCGCCAGCGCGCCGTGCTCGTGGCGTACGTGACAACGGGTGGGTCGGTCGCGAGTGCTGCCGCACTTCTGGACATCAGCCCGAGGACGGCCAAGCGCCACCCTGCCGGTCTGCGGATGAGGCTTGGGCTCTCGACAGAACAGGCTATTCATGTCGGAAGAGCCGAGGGGTGGCTGCAAGTCCCTAGCCTTGAGCCCAATTGACTAGCTGGATGGCCTGTCTCGCACGCGTCCGTCCTCCAATCCAACCGAGGTGCGAATCACCCCGCCTCCTGCCTGCCTCCAAAGGAGCCAGCGCGCGGAGCTTTCAGGCAGTCGTCCCGGCGGCAACTTCGTCGACGACCGCTGCCAAGGCCTCGATGAGGCCGGCGTCCGTGTTCAGCGATTCGATCCGCGCGAAGCGGAGCCCCGCCGCCTCGGCCTGCTGGCGAGCACCAATCTCGACGTCGTACAGGATCTCCAGGTGGTCGGCGAGAAACTGAACGGGCGCGACCAGCACAGACCGGTGGCCCGTGGCGGCCAGTCCCGGCATGAGGTCGGCGAAGTCAGGCTTCATCCATTCGCCCGGCTCGTGCCCGGCGCTCTGCCAGCAGAACGTCCACTGACGGTCGGTCAGTCCGGCTGCTCGTGCGATCGCGTCGGCTGTCTCCCGCAGCTGGTCGAGATAGCCCGGTTCCTGGTCTGCGACGCGCCTCGGAAGGCTGTGGGCCGTCAGCAGCACCGGCACGTCGGTCTCGCCTGCGTTGGCCAGCCGAGCAAGGCCCGCCCGGATTCGACTCGCCAGCGCGCCGACGAACGCCGGCTGGAGATGCCATGCCTCGGCCATCGTGACATCCGGGGCGCTGGACCCAATGGCCTCGCGGGCAGCCGCCACGGCCCGAACGTAGCCGCCCATGATCAGGGGTGACCATTGCGGCGAGAGCACGATGCCGACCGCACGGTCGACGCCCTCGTCGGCCAGCGATCGGATCGCCGCTTGGACCGACGGCTCGGAGAAGCGCATCGCGGCTCGGACGCGGAACCGCGGCCCCAGCCGCTCTTGGAGCGCCTCGGCCTGTGCGAGGGTGATCGAGATGAGCGGGGACCCGCCGATGACGCGGTAGCGCCACGTGAACTCCGTCGCGAGCTCCGCGTCGGGCGCCCTCCCCCCGCGGATGCGCGTCAGATACGCCGGCACGTCGTCGAGCGAGGAGGGGGAGCCGTAGGTCATCAACAGGACGCCGGTCGGGCTGTTCACGAATGACCCTTCGGCGAGGCCGTTTCCGCGTGCACGAACTCCACGAGCCGACGAAGGATCGCCGGGTCCGACCCCGGGAGGACGCCGTGGCCGAGGTTGAAGATGTGACCGGGCTGCCCGTCGGCCTCCGCAAGGACCCGCTGAGCGCCGACCATCGTGGCCTCCCAGCCGGCCAGGATCCGGGTTCCGTCAAGGTTGCCCTGGACGCCGCGCCCGGGCCCGATGCGGCGCCTGGCGTCGGCGATTGACTGGCGCGCATCAATGCCCATGAGGTCCCCGCCGGCGTCTGCCATCAGCTCCAGCAATGCTGCCGAACCGGTCCCGAAATGGATGGTCGGCACGTCGCGCAGACGCTCGAAGATGCCACGGACGTGCGGCTGAACGTACTCCGCGTAGTCGGCGGGGCCAAGGATCCCGACCCACGAATCGAACAGTTGCAACACCTGCGCCCCCGCGTCGACCTGCGCGCGCAGGTAGCGCGCGATCACCTCCGAGAGGCGCTCCATGAGATCGTGCCAGGCCGCGGGCTGCGCGAACATGAAGGCCTTCGCGATCGCGTAGTCGCGGGACGGCCGGCCCTCGATCAGGTAGCAGGCCAGCGTGAACGGGGCACCGGAGAATCCGATCACGGCGGCCCGGCCCGCCAGCTCGCGGCGCACAAAACGGATCGCCTCGAGGGTGAACGGGACGCCCTCCTCGGGCTCAAACAGGCGCAGCCGGGCGACGTCGGCCGCAGATCGGATCGGGTTGTGGATGATCGGCCCCACCTCGGGCTGGATTTCGAGCTCGACGCCCATCGGCTCCAGCGGCAGCATGATGTCGGCGAAGAGCACCGCCCCGTCGACCCCGAGCTCGTCGACCGGCATCAGCGTGACCTGCGCGCATAGCTCCGGGGTCTTCGCGATCTCCAGGATCGCATGGCGCGTGCGCAGGTCGCGATAGGCGGCCAGCGAACGGCCGGCCTGGCGCATGAACCAGACAGGGGTCGCATCCACAGGCTCGCGCCGGACGGCCGCGAGCATGCGCCGCTCGCCGGTCCAGACGCCGCCCCGGGATGCCGTGATGGTCATGCGCGGAAGGCCTCCGCGGCCGCCGCGACGACGGCCGCAATGTCCGTCGTCGAGTGAGCGAGCGAAAGGAACCACGCCTCGTGCGGGGAAGGCGGCAGCAGGATGCCGGCGGCGCGCATCGAGCGGAAGAAGCGAGCGTAGGCGGCACCGTCGGCCTCGAGGGCCTCGCGGTAGTCGCGGGGCGGGGTCGCCCGGAAGAACGGCGTCAGGAGTGATCCGACGCGGGCGACGCTGACGGTCACGCCGGCGTCGGCCGCGGCCGTCGAGAGGCCGCTCTGCAACGACGCGCCGAGCCGCTCCAGCTCGGCGTACGACCCGTCCGAGAGGGAGTGGAGCGTGGCGATCCCGGCCGCCATCGTGAGTGGGTGGCCCGACAGAGTGCCCGCCTGGTAGACCGGGCCCTCGGGCGCGACGAGGGCCATCAACGCCCGCCGCCCACCGTACGCGCCGACCGGCAGGCCGCCGCCGATGATCTTGCCGAGCACCGTCAGATCGGGAACGATGCCATAGCGCGCCTGTGCACCACCGCGGGCCACGCGAAACCCGGTGATCACCTCGTCGAAGATCAGCACGCTGCCCGTTTCGGCGGTCAGCGCCCGCAGACCCTCCAGAAAGCCGGGCACCGGCGCGACCACGCCCATGTTCGCGGCGACCGGTTCGACGATGACCGCCGCGATCGCGTTGGCATGGCTCGCGAAGATCACCCGGAGGGCGTCGATGTCGTTGTATGGCGCGACCAGAGTCTGGGCAGCGGCAGCCCTCGTCACACCGGCGCTCGCCGGCAGCGACAGCGTCGCCAAGCCCGAACCTGCCTCTGCGAGCAGCCCGTCAGCGTGGCCGTGGTAGCCACCGGCGAACTTGACGATCAGGTCGCGGCCGGTGGCGGCGCGCGCGACGCGAAGGGCGCTCATCGCCGCCTCCGTGCCGGACGAGACGAAGCGCATCCGCTCCATCGACGGCATCGCGGCCCGGATCGCCTCGCCGAGCTCGACTTCGCCCGGGGTCGTGGCACCGAATGGCCCGCCAAGGTCCACCTCCCGGTGGAGCGCGGCGACGACCGCGGGGTCGGCCTGACCGAGGAGGAGTGGCCCGAATGCCCCGACGAGGTCGATGTACTGGCGACCGTCGGCGTCCCACACGCGCGCGCCCTGTCCGCGCACGATGATCGGCGGCTCGCCGCCCACGGCCAGATAGGCGCGAACCGGGCTGTTCACGCCACCCGGGAACAGGTCATTCGCGCGGGCGCGCAGGGCGACGCTGGTGTCGGGGCTGGCGGGGGCGGTCATCGGACGCGCTCCAGTTCCACCAGTGCGCGTCGATCGAGCGGTGCCGCGGCGTCGTACGCGCCAAGCAGGCCCATGATCTCGCCCACCGGTCGGTGAATCCCAGTGAGGATGGGCGTGTCCCTCAACGTCGAGCGCCGGCTCTCGGTTCCGCGCAGGTCACGAACCAGAGCGCCGAACCCGGGCAGGTCGTCCGTCTCGTACGCGACGATGAAGTCCTGGTCGTCGACTCCGAACGAGTACGCCAGCAGCTGGCGGACCTGCGGGTACTGGTGGCCGACCTTCATGTGGCCGTTCATGACGCCCTGGCGGACCTCCTTGCTCAGCAGGTACCACTCGGTCGATTTCGTGAACGGGTAGACGACGAGGTAGCGCGATCGCTCGCCCTCGAAGAGCGACTGCTCCTGGCGGGTGGGTCGCGCGACGTACTGCGAGTCGCCGATCAGGCCGAGGAAGCTGTCACGAACGGTGAGCCAGCGCCCGATACCGGTCCGAAGCAACGCTGCGGCTGCCTCCTCGAGGTCGTCGAGCGAGGACGCCAATCGCCAGACGAGGAGGTCGGCGCCGGGCTCCAGGCCGATCATCGAGTAGGTGTGGGTCGTGACGTTTGGATGCTCGACCACGTCGACGAATCGGTCCGCGTCGCTGCGTCGCTCGTCATCCGGCAAGCGGCGCCACTGGGGATCGAGGCCCAGGGCCAGCGCGTGGACGTACAGGTCGGTCATGCGCGGGTCTCCCCGTCGCGCAGCCAGGCAGCGACCTCGGCCGCGAGGTACGTGATGATGACGTCAGCTCCCGCCCGGGCGATCGCGGTGAGCAGCTCCGTCGCTGCACGCCTTCGGTCGATGGCGCCGGCGGCTGCCGCTGCCTCGAGCATCGCCAGCTCGCCGCTCACCTGATACGCGGCAAGGGGCACGTCGAACCGGCGGCGCGCCTCGACCAGCAGGTCGAGCGACGTGATCGCCGGCTTGACCATGAGCATGTCGGCGCCCTCGGCAACGTCGAGCGCCATCTCGCGCAGCGCCTCGCGGCCGTTGGCGGCATCCATCTGGTAGGAGCGCCGATCGCCGAACGCGGGCGCCGAGTTCGCAGCGTGCCGGAACGGCCCGTAGAAGGCAGAAGCGTGCTTGCTCGCGTAGGCGAGGATCGCCGTGGTCTCGAAGCCTGCCCGGTCGAGCCCGGTACGGATGGCACCGACCTGGCCGTCCATCATCGCGCTCGGGGCGACGATGTCCGCGCCGGCTTGGGCATACGCGACGGCCGCCGCGGCAAGGGCCGGGAGTGTGCGGTCGTTGTCGATCCGTTCGCCGTCGAGCAGCCCGCAATGGCCATGCGTCGTGTACTCGCAGAGGCAGACGTCGGCGACCGTCACGAGCGGCAGGTCTGCTGCGCGAATCGCCCGCAGCGCCGACGGCACGGGTCCGCCAACGTCCGCTGCCGCCGCGCCGAGTGGGTCCTTCACATCCGGGACGCCGAACAGCAACACACCACCGACACCACGGGCCGCGAACTCGCGCGCGACCTCGGCCGCCACGTCGGGACTGACCCGGAACTGGCCGGCAAGAGCCGGGATCGGATCGTGAATGCCGACGCCCGGAACGATGAAGAGCGGCGCGATCAACTGCTCCGGCGCCAGGCGCGTCTCGCGGACCAGCGAGCGCAGCGATGGCGAGGTGCGCAGCCGCCGCGGCCGATGCCGGAGCGGGGCGTCCGCTGGATCGCGTGCCGGCGCCGGCGCGTCAATCGGCCTGAGATTGGTGAGCGTCATCGGGGCCTCCGAGCGAGCGCTGGCATGGATGAACAAGCGAACGAAACCGCAGCGACGGCCGCTGCCAGAGCTTCCGCAGAGGGCCGGTCGGCCTCGACCACCGTGGCGATACCGAGATCACGGGCAACGGCGGTCGTGCGCGGCCCGATCGAGACGAGCGGCATTGCAAGCACGCGGTCACGCAGCCCGGCCCCCGTCGCGAGCGCGACGAGGCCGCGGACCGCTGACCCCGAGGCGACCACGATGGCCGCCAGGTCGCCATCGGCCAACGCCTCGGCGACGCCCGCGGCCGACTCGCCCGGCGCCTCCAGCGTGTGGTATGCCATCACCTCGTGGACCTGGGCGCCCGCAGCGCGCAGTGCGTCCGGCAGGTCCGATGAGGCGGCGTCTGCGCGACCGAGCAGGACGCGCAGGCCGCGGAGATCGGAACGAGCGGTGAGTTCACGGGCGATTCCGACCCCGCTGGACTCAAGGGGAACCAGGTCGACCCGAATACCCCACCGTTCCAGCTCGGCGGCGGTGGCAGGTCCAACGGCCGCCCAGCGCGGGCTCTTCCGCGGTGTGCCACCACCCTGCGTCCGGGCCGCTGCCCGGTCCAGGTTCGACGGTCTGGCTGGGCGATCGCCGGGCGCCCGGGCCAGCGCCTCCCCCACGACCGTCGCGCCAAAGGCGCTCGTCACCACGATCCACGCCCAGCCATCGGGATCGGTGAGTGCCCGGTCCAGCGCGCCGTCCGCAGCGACGGGACTGGTCACGACCGTCGCCACGGCGGCCACCCGGTAGCCGCGCGCCGCGAGCAGGGGAACCAATGGGTCAGCGAGTCCGGACGGACGGGTGACGAGCACGAGCGGCGCGCGCGTCATACCGGCACCTCCTCGCCGCGACGGCGGGGTGCGGGAACGGGCCAGCGGCGGTCGGGCAGGAGATCCTGGGCCACGGCGGCGGCAAGGTCCATCGCATCGGCCGAGGACGCGGAGCGTGCCACCACCCGGCGGCCGGCGCCGGATGAGTCGACTACGCCCGCGACGAGGGCCAGGGTTCCTCCAGTGATGGTTCCCAGCGCGCCCAGCGGCGCCCTGCAGCCGCCGCCGCTCAGGCGAAGGATCTCGCGCTCCGCGCTCACGGCGATGCGTGTCGCGGCGTCGTCGATGACGGCGAGCGCTGCCCGCAGGCTGGCATCAGACGCGCGGACCTGGATGGCCAATGCCCCCTGACCGGGTGCCGGCGGCACGATCTCTGTCGACAGCACCTCGCTCACGCGGTCGTGGCGGTCCAGACGTGCAAGCCCTGCGACCGCCAACACCAGCGCATCCGCGTCGCCGCGGTCGAGCTTCCCCAGGCGGGTATCGACGTTGCCGTTGAGTGGCACGACCCGCAGGTCGGGCCGCTCCGCCAGCACGAAGCCGCTCCGACGGGGGCTGTCGGTGCCGATGACGGATCCCGCCGCCAGGTCGGTCAGACGCATGGCCGCGGTGCCCGCGCGGACGACCAGCGCATCGCGTGCGTCCGCACGCGGCGGGTAGGCCGCGATAACGAGGTCGTCCTCGGGCTCGATGGGGACGTCCTTCGCGCTGTGGACGGCAAGATCGATCTGGCCTGACAGGAGCGCTGTCTCCAGCGCACCGACGAATGCTCCTTCGCCCCAGGCCGTGTCGGGCTGCCGTACGTCGCCGCTCGTCACGATCGTCACCAGCTCTACGGAGATGCCGGCACCAGCGAGCGCGGCGACGACGAGTTTGGACTGGACGAGGGCGAGGCGTGACCCGCGTGTCCCGAGCCGGAGGGTTGGGCTCACAGTCGAAACAGCCGTTCGGTTGCCATCGCAGCCGAGCCGTCGAGGTCGTCGCGCAGCGCCGCCGTTGGCTCGTGGAGAAGCCCCGCGACCAGTCGCTGCGAGAATGCCTCGACAAGTTGCCGCTCGCGCGGTTCGAGATCGGGCAGCCGGCGCAGCAGCCGCTCCAGCGCGGCCACGCGGTGCTCCTCGGACCGGTCGCGGAGCGCACGCAAGGTGGATACAGACGGACGGCCCGTGCTCCAGGCGTGGTATCCGGCGACTGCCTCCTGGACAATTGCCTCCGCGCCGGCGCGGAAGTCGCGCCGAGCGGGGCCGTCGGATCCTTCGGACTGGAGCGAGCCGGCCTCGCGGAAGATCCGGTCGACGTCGGCGAACGCGTTGCCCAACCGCGCGCGTCTGGCGGACGGCACTGCCAGCGGAAAGGACAGGTCAACGACCGGGGGCGGTTCGGAAGGTGCGGACTCGTGCCGCTGTTCGCCGAACGCGACGGCGGCCAGCCGCTCCGGTTCTGCGAACTCCGGCCACGGGCCACCGAGCGCGACGACGACGCCCGAGACCGATTCGGCGAGCCGGGCGCCCGACGCGAGGTCCGTCGCCCGGCCGCCGATTCGCTGCGTAACAGCCCGCGCGTGGTCGAGCGACCGTGAGGCCACCGTGATCTCGGCGCCTCGTCGTGCGAACGCGGCGGCCGCGAGGCGGCCCATCGGGCCGGTCCCGGCGACCACAACTGGACAGGCGCGGAGCGGCCCCGTCCGACGTTCCAGCCAGCGCACGGCCAGCTCGCCGAGATTCCGGTCGGCCGCAGGATGTTCCGCCCGCGCCCGGCGACCCGCACCAACCACGACCTCGAAAAGCCGGATCAGCCGCGCGTCGCTGTGCCGCTCACGCAACTCGGACAGCGTTTCGCGTACCTGGTGCAGCACCTGGTCCTCGCCGAGGACGGCACTCTCCAGCCCCACAGCAAGCCGGCACAAGTGGCCGATGGCATCTTCGCCATGCAGCAGGGTCGGGGAGATGATCGGCGTTCCGTGCGAGGAGCCGGGAGGGTCAGGAGCGCCGACTCCGGGCAGGCTGCCGTCAGCCGGCTCATCGCCGATGCCGTAGATCTCGACCCGGTGACACGTCACGAGGGTCGCGCGGTCGGGACGTGCTGCGTCCTGGGCGGCGCGCCGCGAGATCGCCTCGCGATCTGAGACAGAAAACCGGTCCGCGGCTGCCACCGCGGCCCAGATCGCAACGTGCCGGGTCACGGTCGATGTGACCGCCGCTGCGTGGAGACCAGCCGCTGGCCCGTGGCGAGGCTGTGGCCCGTCAGCGTGGCGACGAGGAGCTGGTCCATCGCCGCTTCGGCCGCGATCAGGAGAGCCGTCGCCTCCCGCGTGTCGAGGCCGCGCCGTCGGGCCGTTGACGCAAGCTCCGTCGTAAACGGCGTCCGGAACTGGATGAACGTCTGGACGGCCTCGGTCATCGAGGCGCCCAATGCGGCGACCTGCCGCCCGTGCCCGGCGGCCAGACGGCACGCCTCCTGCAGCTTGAGTGCGGCGACCGACGGATCGGGCGCGTCAAGGTGCTCCACCAGCAGTTCGAGGAGGTGACGACCCCGTTCGCGGAACTCGAGGCGGTCGGCGTCAGACAAATGCTCAAGCCAGGGCGGAGCCACCACGGGCTTTGAAGCCTTTCGGGGGCGATACGCGCGCACGATCCGCTCAGGTGACGCGCCGAGGCGGCCAAGTGATGGTCGGTCCCGTCGGGTCGCCGGCAGCAGGCTCTGCAGTGTCTGCCGGGAGAAGCGGCGATGGCCGCCCGGCGTCGTGAACACCGGGACGCGGCCGCCGTCGGCCCAGCGTCGTAGAGTGGCGCCGGAGACGCCCAGAACGTGGCTCGCGTCGGCGAGCGTGAGCCATTCGGTCGGGATGGACGCCACCACCGTATGATGCGGCCGATCCGACAACACTTCAGCCTTGGATGTCATCCGAACCTACGTAAATCTGCACAAGACGATGTAATTCTACTGGAGAACGTCGCCGGACATCGCGGGCTTCTCCGACTCGCGCCGCACTCGCACGATGGCCGCCTACAGAGGCTCGAGCTGCGGCGCCAACTCCAACGGCCTCGGCCCGAACGCCGACCTCACTGCCCTATCACCGTGGCGATGTTCATGCAGTCATTGCCGAGGAGACGCAATCGTCATGCACCCGGCCGGCCCGCCCGAGGTGCCGATGGATCCCCTCCGCGACCTGGAGCCTGTGACCGACGCCCTCGTTGTCGCTCCCGTACATCATCCCTTGCCCGGCGGGCAGGACGACGCCGCGGACCAAGGCCTCCGCCAGAACCGCGACTTCCGGATCGTCGTCCTCGGGCAGGGGATCTCCGCGGTCGGCGACGCGATCAGCATCACGACCATGCCGCTTCTCGTCCTCGCGCTGACCGGCTCGGGACTCCAGATGGGGATCGTGGGTGTTCTCCAGCGTCTCCCAGATCTCCTGTTCGGCCTGCCAGCCGGCGCCTACGCGGATCGCTGGGACCGACGCAGGATGATGCTCTGGGCCGACGCCGGACGAGCAGTCCTCACGGCGCTCATTCCGATTGCATCGGTCCTCGGACTGCCGGTGGTGGGGGTCGTCCTCCTGGTCGCGTTCCCGATCAACGTCTGCCGAGTGATCTTCATGGCCGGCTGGACCGCTGCGGTCCCCAACCTGGTCGGCCGTCGCCAGCTCGGACGGGCGATGGGTGTCTTCGAGGCCATCAGCGGCGGCAGCTTCATCATCGGTCCCGCCGTCGCGGGACTCCTTGTCGCACAGATCGGGGCGGGTCCGACGCTCGCGATCGATGCGGCGTCCTTCGCGGTGTCGGCGCTCAGTCTCGCGCTGATCCGGCGCCCGCTGCGACAGGCGGAGTGGCAAGCGGGCAGGAGTCTTTTTCACGAGATGGCCGAAGGTGTCCGATTCGTGGTCCGGCACCCGGTGCTCCGCGACACCGTGGCGTTCTGGAGCGTCGTCAGTCTCGTCTCGGCACCGGTCATCCCGGCCGTGACCTACTACGTCACGATCGACCGCGCGCTCGGCCCGGCGGCGTTCGGCTTTGTCATCTCCGCGTACAGCGTCGGGACGCTCGTCGGCGCGCTGCTGGGTGGCCGGCGCATGTCCGGTCGGCTGGCACCGCGGCTCCTCCTGGGCAACCTCCTCGTGGCCTTCGCGACGGCCGGCGTGGCGCTCACAGGATCAGTGCCGGTCATGTTGGTGCTCGCGTTCGCCAGCGGTACATTCCAATCGATCGTGCTGGTCGCCTACATCACCGTGCGCGCCGCAAGCTCACCAGACGAGCTGCTCGGCCGGGTTGGCAGCACGGCCCGAACGATCTCTATCGGCCTCCAGCCCCTCGGGCTGCTGATCGGGGGCATCCTGCTTGATTCTCTGCATGGTGGGCCGACGCTGCTGGTCATTGCCGCGTTCACGGGCGCTGCGAGCGTGGCATTCGCGTTGTCCCCAGGCATCCGGATGGCGTACGCCATTCCGAAATCGCACGATAGAGCAAGCGTCTGATCGAAGCCCGGATGGCCACGCCGTAGCCGGTCGCCCTGCTATCACCCGCGGTTGGCGCTTGGTCCCGCAGATGTAGCACCGGCGGCGAATAGACGGAATCGCCGATCGACCCGACGATTCAACCGGTGAACCAGCGACTGCTTCACGAGAGCTGAGCGATGCCCTGGGCCCCGGATGGTCGTTGTCGGTGGCCCGGTTGCGCGCGCCGGCAGGCTGCACCGTACTGCGCCGCCCATGCTCCGCTGACGTCGCGGAACCATTTCGGGGTCCCTCGTCAAGCTCGGGGGCTCGGCGCCGACTTCGAGCGAGCGAAGCGTCTGGTGATCGAACGCGATGCCCGGCGCTGCCAGCTCAGGCTACGCGGCTGCACGGCATCTGCCACGACTGCTGATCACGTCGTGCCACGGTCGAGCGGCGGCACCGTTGACCCGTCCAACCTATGGCAAGGTGAACCGATGGACAGTCGGCGCCTTGATGCTTGTTCCGTTGCTTGCCGGTTGCGTCGGGTCTGGGACGAACGTGGCGGGCGTCAGTCCCGTCGCCACCTTGTCCGGCGCCGTGGTTCCCTCGGCGCTCACGGAACCGCCGACCGTAACGCCTCCGCCTCCGGATAGGCCGTTCTCGCTCGTGCTGAACAACGCTGACGGGGCGATCGTGGCGCTCTACCTCAACGGTCAGTACATCGGCGCGGCCGCGTGCGCGCTTGATCCGGCGGCCTCGCCGATTCCGCCTTTGTCGCCGGGCGCGAGTTTGCCGACGCCATTCGCACCAGCGGGGTCACTCCCGCCTCTGCCGTGGAGGGTCATCGTGGTGAGCGGCCCGGGAATCATCATCGGTCAGTACGACGAGGATGGTCGGGCTGGGCCGCGGGCCATCATCGTGCGCGGGACGACCACAGTCGAAACGGCTGCGCCCGGCGATCCCGGGCCAGCGGCGGTGGGCCCCTGCGCGACCCTTGGAACGATCCCGGCGTTGGCGCTCCAGAATGGAACGACCCTCGAGTTGACGCTCGTGGTGAACGGCACAACGGTTCGGACCTTGGGCCCGGCACGTGTGCCGGTTGCAGCGGCGCCGACGGTATTCAGCCAAGCGAGCTCGGTCCGCTGCCGTGGAAGGTCGAGGCCCGATCTCCCAGCGGCCGGGTGCTGCTCTCGATGACCGTCCACCCCGGCGACTACTTCCAGACGGCCTATCCCGACGGTCAGGGCTCGACCCGGGCCGCGGCCCGGGTCGACCTGTCGTGCGGCCGGATCGACATGTGGGCGGGCCCGCCTCTGGCGGGACCGGTCCCTGGACCTGGAAGCCCAGGCGACTTTCTGCCATGACGACCCAGCGACCGTTCCATCAGCCCAGCGCCATGAGTCAATCGTGGTGGGGCGCTCAACGTTCGCGCTTCAGTCGTCGCCAGCCACCGGCGCTGTTGTTGGCGATGATCTGCCTGAACATCGCATCGAGCGCGGGCGCGTTGAGGCGTTCGCCGCGCCGAACGGCCACGGTCCTGGCGGTCGTGTCCGTGTGACCCCCGGTGATGATGCCGTCGGGATCAGGGATGAGGCCCCCGTCGTACAGGAAGATGTTGACGTGGTCCTTCGCCGCGAGGAGCGCGCAGACGTTGCCCGCCAGCACGAAGTAGGGTTGGCGGGTCCGCTTGATCGTCTCGATCACGTCTGCATCGGCGCCATGCACCAGTTCGCGAACCTCGCGGCAGATGCGCTGCTGCCAATCAGGCAGCGCGGCGATGTAGGCGTCAACCCGGGGGTCGGCGACGTAGCTCATCCGGTGCCACTGTACGGGGCGACGGAACAAATCCGTGGCCATCACTATGAACGGATGATCAGGGCGTCCGACTCTGACCGAGGGCTTTAGTCTTGCCTGAGAACAAGCGGAGCCGTGTGGGACGGACCTGGGTCCGCGTAGAACCCGCAGGCCCAAATGGTCCCTTTGCCGCAACGCACTCCCGTGTCAATTCGGCATCGAACCTGAACTGGCCGACTGACTTCTGCGACTGCGATTGGTACCAGCGCGAGGCGCCTCAGTCCGTGCGCACCGAATAGAGGGCCCATTCATCGGGGATGCCCTTCAGCCGGTGACGACCCCGGTCCCTGAATTCGAGGCCGGACCCGGCGACAAGGTCGCGGACCGTGCTGGAGACCCAGACCTCGCCGGCGTCAGCCAGCGCCGCGACTCGCGCGCCGATATGGACTGCGATGCCCTGGATGTCCTCCCGGCCGAGCTCGACCTCTCCCGTGTGCACTCCCGACCGGACCTCGAGTCCAAGGCCGCGGACGACGTCGCGGATCATGAGTGCACAGCGGACCGTTCGCGCGGGTCCGTCGAACACGGCCAGCAGGCCGTCCCCCAGGCTATGCACTTCGCGCCCCCGATGGCGTGCCAGCTCCTTCCGCGCCGCGGCGAAGAAGCCCTCCAGGAGCTCTCGCCAGCGTCGGTCGCCGAGCTCGGCGGCTCGCGCTGTGGAGTCCACGATGTCAATGAAGAGGACCGTGGCCAGCACCCGGTCAACGGTCCCAATCGGTCGTGATCCGGTCAGGAACTCCTCGACGACATCGAGCAGACCGTCCTGGTCACCCACCCACGGAAGGTGGTCCTGCCCAGGCAGCTCGGCGAAGCGTGCGCCGGGAATACGCTCGGCGATCCAGCGACCCTCTTCGACGCTTGCATCGCGGTCCCCCCGGCGATGGAGGATCAGCGTTGGCACGGCGATCGTCGGCAGGACGCTCCGGATGTCGATCTGGGTGTTCATCCGCATGAGCGCACCAGCCGCGCCCGGACTCGCGCTCTGCCGGAAATAGGTCGCGAGGCGGCGCGCGAAGGCCTCGTCATCCGCAGCGCTGGGCGCAAGCTTGGTGGCACCGGCGTCGACGCCCCAGTCACGCTCCGTCGCTTCGATTTCCGCGGCGCGCTCGTCCGGTCTCGGTGCCCATGGATAGTCCGGGCTCCAGATCCGCTTGGCGAAGATGCCGGCGGTGACGAGCGCGATCGTGCGCCCCGGAAAGGTCGCCGCGAACAGGACCGCCAGACTTCCCCCCTCCGAGTGGCTGAAGACCGCGGCTCGCTCGGATCCGACGGCGTCGAGGACCGCGACGACGTCGTCCATCCGTTCTTCGAGGGTCGGCAGCTCGTCAGGCGGCACCCGATCCGAGAGACCCGTGCCGCGCTTGTCGAAGAGGATCAGCCTGGAAAAGGACGCCAACCTCGCAAGGAAACGTGCGAGTAGCGGGTCCTCCCAGGCGAGCTCGACGTTCGAGACAAAGCCCGGGATCCAGAGCAGGTCGAAGGGGCCCTCACCCGCCACCTGGTAGGCGATGTTGTAGCGGCCAGTCTTCGTGTAGCGCGTTTTCGGGATCGGTCGCTCGTCACGCACGTCCTTCATCGTGGCATGCCGACACAAGGCGCCATGCCGCCCGGAAGCGCCATGTCCGACGGCAGCGACTCGGAATCGACGGGCGGTGGCCTGCCGTCAAGGTCATCCGGAAGGCTCGTCTCACCGGCTCCGAGGCGGCCCAAACAGCCCGTCGGCCTCATCCTGGACGCACCAGCCACCCGGCAGAGGTCGCCACAGCACCGTCCCAATGTGCCAAGCCTCCCCATTGCCATGAGTCAATCGTAGCGGCCCACCGGAGAGAGGCTGAGCAAGCGCGCCCAGACGGAGAGCGCATCCGGTCGTTGGCTATCCCTTGGCTTGCAGCCGGGCAAGGAGGTCCAGCATCGCTGGCGAGAGGTCCGTGTGATGGTGGACGACCTTCCAGGCGCCCTTCTCGCGACGGTAGACGTTGGTGACGCGCTGCTCGATGGCGATCCTCTCGCCGGCCAGGGTGCCGTGGCCACGCTCGATGCCCACCTCGACCGCCGTGGCGCCGGTCACCGAGAGGACCTGGTCCACGAGCGCGACCTTGCCACCCGACGCGAGCGAGGCCACCTGGTCCCAGACCGGGCGGATGGCAGCCCAGCCCACCTCGCGCCCGCCGATCGGGTGCATCGTGCTCGCAGTGGTGTTGTGCGACCAGATGTCGTCCATGGCGCCCTTGCGGCCGCCGAGCATCCGGTTCAGGGCCGCGTAGAACTGCGCGGACGCTGCCATGACCTCGTCCTGTGCCGACATGTGCCGTCTCCTCCAGGCGTCGCGAGCCGCCGCTGAACGCCTCGTCGCCAATGCCACGACCGCCGGTCGGCCGTGCCGCCGGATCGCCGGATCGTAGAGGCCGACACCGGCGTTGTCCACGCCTGCGGCGACGCTGTAGGCGACTCGCCCCGCCAGCCCGAACTTCACAGCTCGCGCGTGTGCCAGGCGTTCGTTAGGCGCCCGCTGGAACCGCCATCACCATGAACGTGAACCGCACTGACTTCGGTGGAGACTCTGGGCTGCCAGGCGGCGTTCGCCGCGTGACGCCGACTGATGCTGGGGGCGGCACCGCCTTGACCTTGGCCGAGATGCTGCGCGACCACGACCACAGGCTGGACTCGCTCCTGGAATGGCGCAGCGAGCTCCGGGGCGCCCTGGCGCTGATGAAGCTCGCGATGGGCGCTTCGGTCCTCTCGGCCGCCGTGTCCATCATCGCCGTGGTGGGCTTCCTGGCGGGCCAGCGCTGATGGCGCCGCTCGTCCTCGGCCGGCACCTGCTCGGAGCGCATCGGAGTCGGCCGGATCCGCGCGACTACCGGCTCGCCGACCATCTCGACACGGCCGCTCCCCTGCCGCCGTCGTTCCGCCTCAAGCTCCTCGCGCCACCGCTCAACCAGGGCAACACGGGGCGATGCGTCGCGTTCTCCGGCACGGGCCTCCGCCAGCGGCAGGAACGTGCCGACGGCGACTGGCCGAAGGGCTGGCCGCCCCTCGATCCCGAGTGGCTGTATGAGCACGCCGAAGCGATCGACGGCATCCCCACGCCACCGGGCCCGCAGCGCGGGACGACGGTTCGCGCGGCGCTCCAGGTGCTCGCCAAGCAGGGCCAGCCGCTCACCGGCAAGCCCGCGACGGCCGGCAACTTCCGGATCGCTTCGTACTGGGCTGTCCCGTTCACCGAGGACGCCATCAAGCGTGCCCTGGTGCAGTACGGGGGGGTCTACGTCGCCCTGCAATGGGACCAGTCGTTCTTCCGCCCGGTAGCTGGCGAAGCTCCCGCGCTCCGGGGGCCGGATCCCGGTCCTGGGGATCCTCGAGGCGCTGGGCCCCGCGCGGGACCATCGCCCGCGCCGCCTCGTCGTCATGGACGAGAGCGACTTCATCGCGCTCCACGGGCCCGTCGAATGAACCCGGTAGGTGAGCGCCCGGCCGATCCCATCGTCACGGCGCAATCTGCGCCAGACCCTCAACCTGCTGGAGGAGCAGCTCCACCCGGCGGGGGTCGCCGTCTGGTTCGCCGACGAGGAACTGCTGTCGTCCTCGGAGCGCCACTGGGACCAGCTCGTCGACGAGGCGAAGGCGGCCGAGTCGTGGCTGCGCAAGCACCGCCGTCGCGTCCGGGAGGGCCTCGCCGCCAAGCTCGCCACCAAACGCGACCCGGGCGGCCGGCCCGGCTTCGGCTTCCGGCGCAACGACGCGAAGCTCATCGAGCCCGACCCGGCGCTGGCCAGCCAGGTCCGCCGCGTCTTCGAGCTCGCCGCCGCTCGTCTCACCGACCGCCAGGTGGCCGAGCAGACCGAGCTCGGGCTGTACGTCGTACGGGGCATGCTCACCAACCCGCTCTATGCCGGGCGACTCCGCGACGGGCGGGCGACGGCCTTCCCGCCGCTCCTGCCGCCCGCACTGTTCGAACAGGTCCAGGCGATGCGCGACCTGCGCCGGACGCGCGACCGCCGGCCGGCCATCCGGCGCCACTACGCGCTCTCCATACTCCGCTGCGCCGCGTGCACAAAGCGCCTGATCGGGGACACCGGCCGCTACCGCCACCCGGATCCGTGCGCCGACTTCGTGGCGGCGGGCGGGGTACCTCGACCACGACGGGGACGCCATTCGCACGGCGCCTCCTTCAGCTACCGGGCCGCCGAGTACGAGGCGGTCGTGACGTCGGTCCTGGCCGAGATCGAGCTCGGAGCCGACGTACTTGCCGAGGTGATGGTGAGCGCACCAGAGGCGCCCGCGGCGGACCGGATGGCTCTCGCCCGGATCGAGCGTGAACGCGAAGCCGTCCTCGACCGCTACCGCCGAACCGGCGACACAGCCGAGCTGGAGACCGCGATGGCGCGTCTCGACGCCGACGAAAACGGCGCCCGGGCGCTGGGCTTCCGACGCTCGCCGGAGCCGCCGCACACCCTCGAGATCATGCCCGACCAGATGGCCACCGCCGTCGGCCTCTTCGGGCGCTATGCCCTCGGGACGGTCAGCGCGAAGCAGCTCGAGGCCGAGACCGGTCTCGCCGAGACGCGCATCCGAATGATCCTGATGAACCCGCTCTACAACGGCTGGATCCGCCGCAAGCGCGGCGCGGGCGAGACGCGCAAGCCTGCTGCCTGGCGATCAGACCCGCCGGTGTCGGATGAACTGTGGGCGCGGGTCGAGGAGGTGCGCCGCGGCAAGACCCGGGGTGGGGGACCACGCCATCGCGGTGAACAGGACCTCCTGCGCGGCCTTCTCGAATGCGTCTGCGGCCGCCGTGTTCGCTCCGACGGGCGGATCGGCAACTCGGAGCGAATCGCCAAGCTCCACCCGCAGCCGTGCGCCGCGTGGGGCTCGCAGGCCCGGATCGCTGCCGGCACGTGAGAGAGCCCGATCCTCGCGCAGCTCGGCTCACTCGAGGTCGAGGGGCCCGTGCGGGCACAGATCCTCGCTGCGCTCTCGTCGAGTGAGCGGCCGACGGCGATCGACCGGGCGCACCTCGAGCGCCAGATGCGCGACCTTGCCCTCGATCACGCCGCGTCCAGAGTGGCCGACGCCGCCTGCCTCGACCGGATGGCCGAGCTCCGGGCGCAGCTCGCGGCGCTCGAAACGCGGACAGCCGCTGGGACGCCGGCGAGCCGTGCGGTCGAATGGCTGGAGACCCTGGCCGAGACGTGGCAACGGGCCGAGGTGCCCGAGGAGAGGGCAGATCTGATGCACGCTATCTACGAGCGGATCACGGTCGCGGGGCTCGAGATTGTCGGTGTCCGGCTGACCGCGGCGGCCTACCTGCACGGATTGGCGCTGGCGCCGCCAGATGCTGTTATGGCGCGCCCGACAGGAGTCAGACGCGGGATTACAACCTACAGAATCCCGATCGAGGGCCGGAACGAGTGGATCGCCGCAACTGAGGCTCGATCAGCGTGACGGAGCGCAATCTGCGTGGGTCACTCCCGCGGGGCGCCACGCAGCGCCAGCTCGACGTCCTCGCGGCATATGTTGCCGCTGGTGGGCCGGTCTCGGACGCGGCAGGCCCTTGTAGGCATCCGGCCGAGCACGGCAAAGCGACACCTCGCAGATCTCCGTGCGCGATCGGGTGGGACGACGGTCGAGCTGATCTACGCCGGCCGAGCTTCTGGTTGGCTGGTTGTGCCGAGCCTGCAACCCAGCTGATCGCTGGTCGACGCCGCCCGCCCGCGGTATAGCACATGGTGGTGGGTAGCCACCTCAGGATCTCGTGCGTTCAGCCAAGCGAGCTCGCCAACTGTGGTGGCTGATCGCCCTGGTCCCGGGCACGGGGACTTCGTGTGATATCGACGGTGCCCTGGAAGCATTTGGTCGGGGGATCCAGAACGTTGCCCGGCGTCGGAATCGGGCACTCGGGCAGGACGAGGTACGCGCCCCTGACTTGCGAACCCTTCAGCCAGCCACTCGTGACGGTGCCGGTGAGGGTAACCGTCAGCGGGAGCGCCGCGCCGTCTTCGGTCAAGAAGACGTCCGCCACAAAGGAGTGGCGCTGACCGCAGAACTCATATCGAGCATGGCCAAGCCAGAAACCGGGCCGCGTCGTCAGGTCGGAGCTGATGAGTTGGCCCACGAAACGGCCCGGGCCAACATCGCCGTCGACTACCCCGGCCATCTCGGCCTCGGCGTGTGTGGCGAGTGGGTCGGCATGGAAGACTGTCAGCCAATGGGTGTACTCGTTGTGGGCAACGTGTGTGGTCGCTCGAATGGGAGACATCGATCATCCCCTCCAGCGCAGAGGAGCCAGCTCGTCCTACCCCCAGCGCGATGCGGGCGACCAGCATGAGCGTTCCTCAACAACGCCGTCGCCGAGGCGAGCCTTGCGGCTTTATCAGGACCGTCACGGTGGTGGCGATCGAAAGTGGTGGCGATCGAAGGCGTTGCCCGCAACGGTTTCATGGCGCCCCCGACAGAGGTGGGAGCGGGATCACCACCTACCGAATCCCGATCGAGGGACGGGACGAGTGGCGCGCCGCCGCAGAGGCCCGATCGGCATGAGTGCGGCTGCCAAGTCACCGTCGCCCACGGCTCGCCAGTTCGAGGTCCTCCGCGCCCGCTGCGAGACGGGGTCACATAAGGAGGCGGTCGCGCTCCCGGGGATCAGTCCCGAGACCGTCCGCTGGCATCTCGCGCGTTTGTTCGCGCGGTGCGCCTGCGCCGAGGAGGTGCAGGCGGGTTGGCGCCATCACGGGGAGTTGCTGGACCCATCTGGGTGGCTAGGAGCACGGCACCGATCTCGACCGACACGTGACCCTTTTCGTAATGGCTCACGCGCCGCAACGCTGGCTCTCTGGCGCGCACGCTCGGCAAGGACTGTGATTCCCTTCTGCTCGTAGAGCCCGATCGCCTTCGCCAGGACGGGCCTGGCCTCGTCTGACGAGCCGGAGAGTTCCAAGACCTCTGCCAGGTCCTCAAGGGCCCGGGCGTGGAAGAAGAGCATGTCCGTGGTCTCGGCGGTAGCAACGGCTTCGCGAGCGAGATTGATAGCGGCCGACGACTCTCCCCGCCTGGCTAGGATCATTCCGCGAACACCGCGCCAGCCGATGCCGGTCCTGACTTCGGTCAGCGGGCCGAACGCCTCCGAAATCTGCGTGTAGTTGAACGCATCGTCGAGGCGATGCTGGAGGTACAGCATCCGTGCGAGGTCTGCGGCAATCTCTGGCCGCATCGTTCTGTCACCCAGTCGCTCGAGCTGCTCATATCCCGAACGCAGCTCCCGCGCTGCGGCGGCGGGATCGCCGGCCAGCCACTCCACCAGACCCATCCACCA
Organism: Chloroflexota bacterium; assembly: GCA_031431395.1. GTDB lineage: Bacteria > Chloroflexota > Limnocylindria > Limnocylindrales > CSP1-4 > VGPE01. The sequence goes on from JANPDJ010000051.1 coordinate 27,834, forward strand.
AAAGAAGTTGCCCGCGACGAGATAGCGTCGACCCAGTTGAGTGGAGAGAGCCCCTGAGGCCTCGACAAGCCGGCGCGCCTCATCGAACTCGCCGACCATGGCAGCGAGGCGGCCCAGGTACCCGAGCGCAATCGCCTCGCTGCCCTGCATACCTGCAGCGCGTGCCCAGCCGAGCAGCTCCTGCGCGGTTCGCTTCGCAACGGTGATGGTCGCGGGACCGTACAAGTCGATCCATGCCACTTCGACCATGGAGCGCCCCTCGGCACGGAGGTCTCCTGCACGTCGCGCATGGTCCATGGCGCGCTCGTTTGCCTCCCGGCTTTCTCGGTAGTGACCCCGACCCATCTCAAGCGATCCGATCAGGAACCACGCCAAACCGAGCGCCCGGTGATCGGCGACCGTGTCGAAGAACTGGGTTGCCTGCCGCACGGATTCGGTGATGTCTTGTGAGACGTTGGTCTCGGCAAAGTGGTCAAGCTCGATCCGATACAGGGTGGCACGCCACGTCATGTCAGCCATTCCTGCGATCCGGGCGAACGCCATCAGTTCGTCAGTGGTTCGGCGGGCGGACTCAAATTCCACGCGTTCGATCCGCGCTTCGGTAAGGTCCGCGAGGAGCAGCAGCCGCTCGCGGTCGTTGGCCGGCAAGAGGGCTGCGGCTCGGGCGAGCATGCCCTCCGCAACACCGGCATCTCCTCGAACGTGCGCGCGACGGCCGACCGCCGCCAGGCGAGCCGCTCCCCTTCGGCCGACCGCCCGTGCCCGGTCATCAGGTGGTCCGAGTTCGGTCCGATATCGATAGGCCTGCTCCAGGTGCGATCCGATGACCTCGTCAACTGGGCGTCGGCCTTCTCCATCCGATTGCGAAAGCCAGTCCGCGAGGCGCTCATGAAGAACGACGCGTTCTATCTTGGGCACGGCCGCGTACGCGGCATCGCGGATGAGGATGTGCTTGAAGCGGTAGCTGTCCGACCAGCCTCCGGATGAGCGGTCGGGCCGGATGATCTCCCGCCTGACCAACGCTTCGAGTCGCCGATCCGCGTCCGCCGCGTCGTCGTTCTCCAGGAGCGCCGCGACTGCCTCGCGGTCGAAGACCTTGCCGACGACGGCGGCTCGCTTGAGCACGTCGATCTCGTCCTTCGGAAGGCGATCGAGCCGGGCCGCCAGGAGCGCCATGATCGAAGCCGGCGTCGCGATGGTCGAGAGATCGGCCGTGGCCACCCACGTGTCACCGCTTCGGCGGACGGATCCATCGTCGAGCAGCATCGAAACGAACTCTTCGACAAACAGTGGGTTTCCTTCGGCCGCACCCACGATCCTGCGTTCGAAGGCAGGTGACGGGCTCGAGCCACCCAGCAGGTTCACAACCAGTCGAGCGACGTCTTTGTCGCCAAGCGGTTCGAGGAGGACCGTGGTTGCGTTCAGATGCCCACCGGCCCATCCCGGACGCTCGTCGAGAAGCTCTGGCCGGGCGATGCAGAGGAGCAGGAT
>JANPDJ010000052.1:0-1562 GCA_031431395.1 Chloroflexota bacterium
GCAGTTCGACACCGTCGATGGTGATTCGGACTACGACAACATGCTCGAGATCGAGTTCATCGGGAACATGGTCCGGGCCGGCCACCTGGGCCGGATCCTGCTCTCGCAGGACATCTGCCTGCGTTCGCAATTCGCCACGTACGGCGGCATCGGCTACACGTTCCTCCTGACACACTTCGTGCCGATGCTGCGGGACGCCGGCCTGTCGGCGGAGCAGATCGCGCTCATCCTCGAGGAGAATCCACGGAGGGCCCTGACCGGTGACGAATGATCGACGACTGCCGGGTGTCTCGGATTCCACCGTCCGCCGCCCGCGCGACGTGCGGCTGGGGATGATCGTGCCGTTTGACATGGCGCTGGACCGCGAGTACTGGCAGTTCCTGCCGGATGATGTGAGCGTCCATGTCACGCGCCTGCCCATCATCGACCTGCCCTACGGGGTGGAGCACGCGCTCAGCGTCGCCGAACCCGTCGCGATGCGCGAGGCCATCCAGACCCTCGTGCGGATCGAGCCGCAGGCGATCGGGTTCGGCTGCACGTCCGGCAGCTTCGTCGGCGGCGTCGCGTTCGAGCGGGGGATCCGGGCGATGATGGAAGCCGCCGGGGCCGCGGTTGCAGTCACTCCCGTGAGCGGACTCGTCGACGCCCTTCACGCCCTTGGGGCCCGTCGGGTGGGCCTGGGGACGCCCTACGGCGTGCCGGTCGCCACGACGCTCTGGGACTACCTCGTGGAAGCGGGGTTTGAGCCCGTCTCCCTCGAGAACCTGGAGCTCGACGACGAGGAGGAAGTCCTCGCCGCGTCCGACGACGTCGTCTTCGAACTGGCGGAGCGGGCGATGCGAGCCAACGCCGACGCCGTGTTCATCGCTTGCACGAACCTGCCCACGTACGCGGTGCTGGGCGAGGTGGAGCGCAAGCTGGGCGTCCCCGTGCTCTCCGCGAACCAGACGCTCATGTGGGGCCTCTGCCAGGCAGCCGGCGTCCCGCTGGGCGGGGCCCCGACGTCGCTCAGCCGGCTCGGGCTGCGAGAGCGGCAGCCGGCGGGCGCCCAGTAGGGACGGTGCATCGCGCGACGCTCAGACGCGTCCCGCCGTCGGGTCCGGGTTCCGGGTGATCATCGCCCGCGTGATCTCTCGCACGGTGGGCGCACCGCACAGCCCCATGGCCGACACGAACTCGCCGCTGATCAGCTCCACCATCCGGACGATGCCGGCCTCGCCGCCCGTGGCAAGGCCCCACTGCACGGACCGCCCGATGAGCACTGCACGGGCCCCCAGCGCCATCGCCTTCATCACGTCCGTGCCGCGGCGAACGCCGCCATCGAGGTAGACCTCCGGCCGGCGGCCTCCAGGCCCCAGCCCTGCTGCTGCCACCCCGGCGACCACACCCGGCAGTGCGTCCAGGGTCGCGATCGCGCCGTCCACCTGCCGGCCCCCGTGATTCGACACGATGATCGCGTCCGCGCCGTGTTCGGCTGCCAGTCGCGCGTCATCCCCGCGAACGATGCCCTTGAGCACGATGGGCACTGGCGAGATGGCTCGCAGCCATGCCAGCGACTCCCA
>JANPDJ010000053.1:0-17351 GCA_031431395.1 Chloroflexota bacterium
CTCAGCGAGCGCGGCCTGATCGCCGTGGAGCCGGGTCGGGGGGCCTTCGTTCGCGGCGACGTGGGGCCCCGGCGGTTCCAGCCGCTGGACCTCGAGTACCGCCGCCGCGGCACCACGGCCCGCCAGCTGTCGGAAGCCCGCCTGATGCTGGAGACCGAGGCGGCTGCGCTCGCGACCGACTACGCTGACGCCGGTGATCTCGTGGATCTCGAAGGCGCGCTCGAACGTCTGGAGGCCAGCGCGACGCCCCTCGACCGGGTCCGCAACGACCTTGCGTTCCACACCGCAGTGGTCGCAGCGGCGCACAACCCGGTGATCGAGACAATGTTCGCATCCATCCAGGTCCTGACCGTGGAACTGATGGTGCGAAGCGCCGGTGACGCGGAGGTCGTCCGGCAGAGCGCGCCGTACCACCGGATCGCCTACGAGGCGATCCGCGATCGGGACCCGGCGGCCGCCCGGGCGGCCATGCACGCGCATCTGAGCATTGCGGCGTCGACGTACGGCGAGGACTACGATCGAAGCCTCGATACGACGGCCGCGCGAGCGCTTCGCCTGATCGGTTCCGGTGCGGGCCTGGAGGAGTTTCTCCACGCCGTGCTTCCGGACGGATCGGGCTCCTGAGTCGCTGAGGAGGGGCACATTCCCGTGCGCCGGTCGAAGATTGGGATCGCAGCCCTCGGACTGCTGGGGGTCGTGCTGGTTGCGGGCGGACTCATCGTCGTCCGGCCGTGGTCGCAGACGCCTGCGTGTCCCGCGGCTGCGAATCACCCCGACTGGTCCGTCGCCCGCCGCTGGGACGAGGCGCTGCTCGACGCAATCCGCCGCGCGCTGCCGGCACCCACGGTCCATGCCCGGAATCTCTTCCATGCCTCGGCCGCAATGTGGGATGCGTGGGCCGCGTACGACCCAACTGCTGCCGGTGTCTTCGTGCACGAGAAGCAGACCGCGGGAGACGTGTCAGTGGCGCGGAATGAAGCCATCAGCTACGCGGCCTACCGCGTGTTGACGGCCCGCTTCATCAAGTCGGTGGGAGCTGACGAATCGCTGTCGGAATTCGCCGACGTCATGGATTCGCTCTGCTACCCGGTCACGGTCACGACCGCCGATGGCAACTCACCGGCCGCCGTCGGCAACCGGATCGGCGCGGCGATCCTCGCGTACGGCCTGACCGACGGCTCAAACGAAGCCGGCGGATACGCCGCTCCCGACTACAAGCCCGTCAACCAGCCGCTGGTCGTGAACCAGCCCGGCACGGTCATGACCGACCCGAACCACTGGCAGCCGCTCCAGCTTGAGCACATGATCTCCCAGAACGGGATCGCGGTCGTCAACGGAGTCCAGAAGGCCGTGGGGCCGCAATGGGGTCACGTCGAAGGGTTCGGCCTGCCCGACGGCGGTGCGAACGGAATGCCGTTCGACCCGGGCCCGCCACCGCACCTGGGCGATCCGGCCACGGATCAGGCCTACAAGGACCAGGCGGTCGAAGTCATCCGCGACAGCAGCCTGCTCGATGCAAACACGGGCGTGGTGATCGACATCTCCCCTGGTGCCCGCGGGGCGAACACGCTTGGCACGAACGACGGTCATGGCCACCCAGTCAACCCGGTCACGGGGAAGCCCTACGAGCCGGACCTGGTGAACCAGGGCGACTTCACCCGCGCCCTCACGGAGTTCTGGGCCGACGGCCCCAAGTCCGAAACACCGCCCGGCCACTGGAACGTCATCGCCAACACGGTCTCCGATCAGCTCTCGCCCAACCTGCGGATCGGCGGCACCGGCCCAACCCTCGACCGGCTCCAATGGGACGTCAAGCTGTATCTCGCCGTCAACGGAGCTGTGCACGACGCTGCCATCGCGGCATGGGGACTGAAGGGCTACTACGACTCCGTGCGGCCGATCTCGATGATCCGCTACCTGGGCGGCCTGGGCCAGTCCAGCGACCCGAACGGGCCTTCTTACAACCAGGAGGGCCTGCCGCTCGAACCGGGCCTGATCGAGGTGGTCACGAAGGAGCGCACCGCGCCCGGCCAGCCCATGGCGGGTCTTGCCGGTCACGAAGGGCAGATCGCGATCCGGGCCTGGGGCGGCAACCCGCCCGATCCAAAGACCCAGACGTCCGGCGCCCAGTGGATTCTGGCCGTCAACTGGGTGCCGTATCAGCTGCCGACGTTCGTGACCCCAGCGTTCCAGGGGTTTGTCTCGGGTCACAGTACCTTCAGCCGAGCGGCCGCCGAGGTGATGGTGGGGTTCACAGGCAGCGAATACTTCCCCGGCGGACTGGTCAAATGGACGACCAGGGCCGGATCGCTCAAGACCGAGGCCGGCCCCACGAAGGACGTCACGCTCGAGTGGGCGACCTACTACGACGCCGCCGACCAGGCGGGCATGTCGCGACTGTACGGCGGGATCCACATTCCGACCGACGATTTCGAGGGCCGGAAGATCGGTTCCGAGTGCGGCAAGGCCGCCTGGGCCCTCGCACAGCGGTACTTCAGCGGCCTGGCCGGGTCGTGAGCGGCGGCCCGTTCGGGCGGAGCGTTTCGGTGGCCGCCACCGTATGAAGCGGGTTTCCGCGCGCATGGCCGTGGTCGGGGCCGGCGCGTGCCTCGGGCTTGCCGCGATCGGCTTCGCGGCGACCCGGACGCCGGGGACAACGCCGGTTGCCGCGCTCGGCCCGCCGCTGTTCGTCGAGGAGGCCGACGCCGCCGGTCTCGCCCACACGTATGGGGGCAAGTCCACCTTCGCCGTCGGTGGCGGGGTGGCGGTCTTCGACTGCAACGGCGACGGGAAGCCGGACCTGTATCTCTCCGGCGGCAGCAACCGCGCGGGCCTGTATCGCAACGAGAGCCCCATCGGGGGGGCGCTCCGGTTCGCCCTGGTGACCGCTCCGGCGACCGATCTCACCGGTGTCACCGGGGCGTACCCACTTGACATCGATTCCGACGACAACGTGGACCTCGTGGTCCTGCGCGTGGGCGAAAGCGTTCTGCTGCGGGGCCTGGGAGCTTGTCGCTTTGAGCGAGCCAACGAGAAGTGGGACTTCTCGAGCGGGCGCGCGATGACCACCGCCTTCAGCGCCACCTGGGAGAGGAGTGACGGCATGCCGACGCTCGCCATCGGCAACTACCTCAGCCTTGACGCCAACAGGGAATCGACGCTGCCCTGCGCGACAAGCGGCCTGTTCAGACCCAATCCGGCCGGGACCTCCTTCGCGGCACCCATCGAACTGGCTCCTGGGTACTGCACGCTGTCCATGTTGTTCAGCGACTGGGATCGCTCTGGCCGGCGTGACCTGCGGGTCAGCAACGACCGGGAATACTACGAGCTGGTCGATGGGCAGGAGCAGCTGTGGCGGATGAGCCCGGGACAACCGCCGCGCCTCTACGCCGCGGCCGATGGCTGGGTCCCGGTGCAGATCGAGGGCATGGGGATCGCCAGCTACGACGTGACCGGCGACGGGTACCCGGAGGTGTTCCTGACCAGCCAGGCCGCCAACCGGTTGCAGACCCTGACCGCAGGGCCCGGCGAGCCGATGTATCGCGACATCGCTGCCAGACGCGGGGTGGAGGCCGCCAGTCCGTTCGCCGGCGTTGACTCGCTCCCGTCCACGGCGTGGCACCCGGAGTTCGCGGACGTGAACAACGACGGATTTGCGGACCTCTTCATTTCGAAGGGCAACGTCGACGCGCAGCCGGGTTTCGCGCAGAAGGATCCCAGCAACCTGCTTCTCGGCCAGCCGGACGGCATGTTCGTGGAGCGTGCCGACGTGGCCGGGATCCTGAGCTTCGCGCCGGGCCGTGGCGCGGCGCTCGCGGACTTCAACCTCGACGGACTGCTGGACCTGATCGAGGTGAACTACCGGGAGCCGGTGAAGCTCTGGCGAAACGTCGGCGCGGGTGACGCCTCACGACCCGCCGCCATGGGCAACTGGCTGGCGATCAGGGTCTCCCAGCCGGGCTCGAATCGGGACGCCATCGGCGCCTGGCTGGAGGTGCGCATCGGGGACGTGACGGTCCGGCGTGAGCTGACGGTGGGCGGCGGGCACATCAGCGGCCAGCTGGGCTGGGTCCATTTCGGAGTGGGCCCGTCGGCTGACGCGCAGGTCCGCGTTCAATGGCCGGACGGGGAAACCGGACCGTGGGTCCGCGTGCCCGCCAACGGGTTCGCGTTCATCGACCGGGGATCGGCATCCGCACGGCCCTGGTCGCCCGGCACCTGAACGAGTGCGTCGCCCCGCGGGCGCCTGACTGACGGTCCCGGGACCACGGCCGTCCCGCGCGCCGCCGCGCTACGGGTTCGTGAGGATGATCCCCGTGATCGTCGCGTAGTGCGAGTAGTACTGGTTCGTGTGGATCACCACGCCTGCGCTGTCCTTGACCGTCCGTGTCACCCAGACATCCTGGCCATCCGTCGCGTATTCGATCTGCTTCTTCGTGCCCTTCGGGATCGTGGTGTCGACCTTGGTCTCCGTCGTTGCCTTTGTGTAGTTCTTGACAATCGGGTCGCTGAACGTGGTCGTCCGGCCGTTCGGCACGCTGTACAGCACGAACTTCACGGACGCCTTGCCGTTGATCCCGGAGATGATGACGGGGTAATCCGTGTCGTTCGTCCAGGTCATGTCCTGCTCCTGGCCACTCGCGCTGATGAAGACCGTGGCATCGAGGCCCAGCGGGTAGCGGTTGATGTAGTAGAAGTGGTTCAGGCGGTCGCCCATCGCAAAGCCGGCGCGCAGCGCCGCGTTGAACAGCGTGGTGGAACACGTGCAGATGCCGCCGCCGATCGCGCCCTGCGGCTCCGTGCGACCGTCGATGATCGCGCCGCCGGCCGTGTAGCCCAGTTCCTTCGTCACCGGTCCCACGGCCTTCCAGAACGAGAACGTCTCGCCGGGCGCCACCACGTAGCCGTTGATCGTCGCCGTGGGGATCCGGATGTTCGCCCCGTTGCCGTTGCGATCGCTCGGCTGGTAGTTGGTGGTCCAGCTGGAAATGGGCGCCATCAGCGGGATCGCGGCCGTCGCCTCCTCAGTCGTGAGCCCGGGCTCCGTGCGGGCCAGCACGGCCTGGATCGGCGCATCCACGGCCAGGCTTCCCAGCGCACGATTGCGCAGGCCGTTCACGACGGCCGTGGTGGTCTTTGACGCGTTGAACGTCCGGCCCTCCACGGACGACGCTTCGACGACGAACGACGTGCCGGCGACCTTCATGGTGGCATTGGCCGCCGGGCGGTCGATCTCCTTCGCGAGCGGTTTGAGCCGCGCGAGAACGGCCTTGACGTCGATGGCGATCCGCACGCGGTTGTTGATCACCGTGAAGCTCAGCCAGCCGTGAACGGTGGCGGCCGGGATCAGCCAGGTGTCGGATCCGTCCTGCAGGACGACGTCGTGATCCATGAGTGCCGCCTGGTGGACAGCGATCTGGGCGCTCGCATCCGTGACGGCAGGCGGAACCGGCGTCGCCGCCAGCACGATGTCGATGGCCGGGGGCGCATCGAGGGATGCCAGGGCCTGCGCCGCGTCGTCGGCCGCCGTTCCTTCGTTCACGACCTGCCCGATCTTCGCCGGGGTGGTGACGAAGTCCGTTGGCGTCACCGCGGCCGTGGCATCCACCGGGTCCCATTCGGCGGCGCGCGCGATCTCGCCCACCCGCTGCCCTAGCCTGGCTGCATCCAGCTTCACGACAGGCTGCACCGTGACGCCCTGGCGGACCATCCGGAGCTGATGGAGCAGCCGGTCGACCGGCGCTGAATCGCGGCCCACGTCGAACGCTGCGTCCACCATGGCGTCGAGGTCCGCGCGGCGATCCACTTCCGCGTACGGAATCTGCGTGACCGTCCCGGCCAGGCTCACGTTGATGAAGCCGCGACCCAACCCGGCGAAGGAATCGGCCAGCCGATCACGTGCGGCGGCGCGTGTCAACCCCGAGACATCCACGGACCCGACGCGGACGTTGGGCAGGATCCGGTCCGCGTACTGCTGTTCGTAGGCGTAGATCGCGCCGCCGGCAACCAGGCCGGTGAGGAGGATCCCCAGCACGAACGAGAGAAGCAGGCGGCCCCACGGCACGCGGCGACGAGCCCGCGGCTTCGTCCGTCCGCCGTCCCAGTCCGGATCGTAGGGAGGAGTGCCGGCCGGGACCCCGATGTCGAAGTTCGCAATCAGCGCCGGCCCGGGGATCGTCCGCCGGCCGTATGGATCGTCCCCGTCGTAGGCAGGCTGGGGTCGGCCGGCGGCCGCAATAGGCGCACGTCCGGGCAGCGCAGCTCCGGGCAGCGGCAGCTCGAAAGGACCGGGCGGAGGATCGACAACCGAGGTCCCGGGCGGCGGAAGCTCCGCCCGGGGGTCGTCGCCGACGGGGTTACGCGGGATGAGCCCCTCGGCGGATGCCAGCCAGACTGCGGGCAGTGACCCGAGAGGCGGGGTGGCCTGAGCGGACGTGGCAGGGACGCCGGGCGCGGCCTCGATGGCGGGGGGCGGCAGCGAAGCTGGCTCCGCGACGGACTCCTCGGTCGGCCAGTCGAACGGCAGGCCGTCCGGCCCCGGAGCGGGAGCGGCGGGCTCCTGGTCGCGGCGAGTCATCTGTTGGTCATCCTATCAGCAGCCTTCGCGGACCCGTCCTCGCCTTGTTCGGCAAGCCTCCCTGGCGATGGCCGACCGAGGGCATGGCGTCGCGCAGTGAGCCCCTGTAACACGAGGCAGCGTGTGGTCGCGTGACGCGTCGCACCTCCCGGCACGTGTGGCCGTTTCAGCGGTGCGGAGCCCCCGGCACGGCCACTGCGTGAGACGGCGTGGCCGGCGGCCGGCGGTGTCGGGCGGTCAGACGCTCCGCGGCACGACGACGATCCGGCGGTTCGGCTCCTCGCCGATGGAGTGCGTGGCGACATCAGGATGGTCGCGCAGCGCGATGTGCACCCAGCGACGCTCGAGGGCCGGCATCGGTTCCAGCTGGAGCATCTTGCCGGTCTCGATGACACGCTCTGCGGCACGAGTGGCGAGGTCCCGCAACTGTCGCTCGCGGCGGCCGCGGTAGTCCTCCACGTCCACGAGGACGCGCGTCCAGGCATCCATCTTTCGGGACAGCATCAGGTTGACGAGATGCTGCAGAGCGGAGAGGCGCTCGCCCTTGCGGCCGATGAGTGCGCCGAGCGCTTCCTTCTCATCCCCTTCGCCGACCACGTTCAGGCGGCTCGTCTCACCCGAATCCACCTGGACCTGGACGTCGAACCCAAGGTGGCGCATCAATTGCTCGAGGATCTCCTGGCCGGCCTTGAGTGCCTCGGGCGACGCCTCTGCCGCCTCCAGGTCAGCTCGTTCGGCCGCCAGCGATCCGCGAGCGGCGTTGACCTCGTCGACCTCGCTCGCGGTCAGATCGGTACGCTCCTGGCCATCACGCTCGGGGCGGCGGGGAGCCGGGCTACCCGCGCCTTCACCGCGACCGGGGCCGTCGCGTCGGTCGCCGCCGGGCCCACCGGGGCGCGGACCACGTCCCGCTGAACGGCCTTCGCGCCCGCCAAACCCGCGATCCCGTCCGCCGCCCGCCGGTCGCTCGCCGCGCTCACCGCGATCGGGGAGCTCCATGGCCGCGCCGCGATCCGGTTGGCCGACGGCCCCTGCCGGCCGGTCTGCCGCTGCCTCCCGGTCTGCCGCGGGAGCCCGTTCCGCCGGACCCTGCTCGCGTGGGCCGCCGAAGCCCCCTTCGCGGCGCGGGCCACGGTCACGGTCACGGTCGCCGCCTCCACCGAGGCTGCCACCACCTCCGAAGCTGCCACCCGTACCGCCTTCGCGTCGCGGGCCGCGGTCACGGTCGCCGCCTCCACTGCCGAAGCCGCCACCCGTACCGCCTTCGCGTCGCGGGCCACGGTCACGGTCGCCACCACCACCGAAGCCGGCTTCGCGTCGCGGGCCGCGGTCACGGTCCCCGAACCCTCCGGTGTCCTCGCGGGCAGGGGAGGGCGGCAAGGGCTGGGATGCCGCTGCGTCGCGCTTCGGCGCGGAACCACCCAGGGCAGAGCGGGGCGCCGCTACGATCCTGGCGGGCTCGGCACCCATGCCCAGGACGCCACGCGTGCCCGGTGTCAGGATCTCGAAGTCGAGGTCATCCAGTCCTGCGCCGAAGGCCTCGCGGGCATTCCGCAGCGCCTCTTCGACCGACTTGCCGGTGAACTCGCGATATGCACTCATGTCAGCGTCGTCTCCCTCGTCGGCCCTGGCGGCCTCGTTCACGGGGTCGGACCGTGGCCGCGGCAGAGGCGGCACGATCCGTGGGCAGGATGCGCGGTGCGTCGGGCCCCGCGTTCTTGCGCTCGGAAAGGGTCATGCGATCCAGGGTCGACGGATGGGCGACCGGGAACCGCGGTGTGTGGTTGACGGCGAAGCCGGGCGTCCAGCCGAAGAGCGGGAACGTCGAGCCCCAGCCCACGATCAAGTATTGCTGCACGATGGAGAACACCGTCGTGACGATCCAGTAGAGGAAGAGGCCGGCCGGCAGGAACCCGCCGTAGGCGATGGAGATGAACGGGAACACCATGGCCGTCTGGCGCTGCACGTTGGCGGACTGGTCGTTCTCCGCCTTGGGCGGCATGACCATCCGGCTCTGGACGAGCTGGAGCAGGGCCGAGGCAACCGCCAGGAGGCTGAGGCCGCCGATCACCGGGAGCGGGAACAGGATCTGGGCCTGGCTCCAGTCGATGCCGCCGACCACCGTCTGGATGCAGGGCTTGCTGACGTCCAGGACGCCGTTCACGATGTGTTGGGGGTTTGGACAGGTCAGCGGAACGATCTGCTGGCCGAACACGGTGAGGACGGCACGGGGGTCGAAGCTCGTCAGGCCGTCGCGGATCACGGAGTACATCGGGATCAGGAAGATCATGGGCAGGAGCGCCGGCAGGCAGCCGGCCGCCGGGTTCACGCCGCGCTCCTTGTAGAGCGCCATGGTGGCTTCGCTGATCTTCGCCCGGTCGCCCTTGTAGCGGCGCTGGACTTCCTTGATCTCCGGCTGCAATAGCTGCATCCGCTTCTGCGAAACGATCTGGCGGCGGTAGAGCGGCACGACGAGCGCGCGGATCACCAGCGTCAGGAGAACGATCGCCACCACGACGTTGCCCGTGAGGACATAGAACGCCGCAAGACCGATGAACAGGGCCTCGAAGACCGGCGTGAAGAGGAACGCGAGCAGGCTGACGGGATCAGCGCCGGGTTGTGCCGGGGCGAGCGGCGTGGGCACGGGCGTGACCGGGTTGCCGCTGGCGTCGAGCGAACCGGCAGGCCCGGTCGCGCAGGCGGCCGCCACCAGGACGACGAGCGCAATGAACGCGAGCAGCGCCAACCACTGGCGGTTGGGCCGGGGAAACGTCACGTCCTGGGCTCCTGGCTAGCGGACGGGGTCATAGCCGCTCCCACCCCACGGATGACAGCGTGCGATCCTGCGCGCGCCCATCCATGAGCCGCGCAGCAGGCCGTATTTCTCGATGGCCTGCTCCGCGTACCGGGAGCAGGAGGGTTCGTAGCGGCAGCTGCTGGGAAGCCACGCGAACACGAAGCGGTACAGGCGGATGAGACCAATCCCGACCGCTTTCACTGGTGCGCAGGACCTCCAAGAATCCCTCCGCGGGTGAGCACCCGGCGGAGCGCCTCCACCAGTGTCTCGTGATCGGCTGCGATGAGCCCTGGCCGGGCGATGATGAGGACGTCCCAGCCGCCCTGGAACGAAGGCGCCATCGCGCGGAGCGCCTCGCGAAGCCGGCGGCGGACCCGATTGCGGACGACGGCTCCGCCGAGCTTGCGCCCGGTGGCGAACCCGAACCGCGTGATGCCAAGGTCGGTCCGCAGGAAGCGGGCGGAGAGGAGCGGGTGGGACCGGTGGGTACCGTCGCTCTGAAGCGCCGCGAAGTCCTGCGGGCGAGTAAGCATCGTGAGCTGCGGCCGCTGTTCGCCGCGCCCGACGATCAGGCCGTCAGCCGCTTCCGGCCCCGCTCACGCCGAGCAGCCAGCACCCTCCGGCCCCCGGTCGTCTTCATGCGGGCGCGGAAGCCATGCTCCTTGGCGCGATGGCGCTTCTTCGGCTGATAGGTCTGCTTCATCCGGTTGCGCGCGATCCTCTCGTTCCGGCCTCGGGACCACCATCGACCCCTGGAGGCACGTGGGTACGCCGAGCGCCCTTGAGCGCGGTTGGCGCCTTCACGTCCGGGGGATTATATGGACGCCCGAAAAGGGGTGTCAAACGAGCGGCCGTGGACGCGACGCGGGAGAATGCGGGTCCGAACCGTACGAGGGGCTGCCCAATGAAGATCACCGACGTCCGCGCGGACTTCCTGAAGACGGGATCCACGCTCCTGCGGATCAGTACGGACGACGGCCTCGTGGGCCTGTCCGACGCGAGCTGGTACCACGACCGGACGTTCTTCGCCTGGCTGGACGAGGTGATCCGTCCGCGACTTGTCGGCCAGGATCCCCGCCAGCCGGCCCGGCACTGGGACCGGCTGGCGTTCGGGCTGGTTGAGGGGACCCCGCAGGACCGGCGCGAGGTTCCCGTCCCGTTCGTCGCCGCGGTCAACATCGCCCTGTGGGATCTCACGGGGAAGGCGGTCGGACTCCCGGTCCACCAGCTGCTGGGCGGCGCCGCCAGGACCACGATTCCGCTCTACTGGAGCGTGGGGTCGGGCTGGTCCAAGACCCCGGACGAGATGGTCGCGGATGTCCGGCGCGGCTACGACAAGGGCTTTCGCGCGTTCAAGATCCGCATGGACTGGGGCACATTCCGCCAGGACGCCAACCCCGAGAAGGACTACCAGCTCTTCCGGGCATGCCGCGAGGCCCTGCCTGCCGAGGTTCCGCTGAGCTTCGACGCCAACAGCGGCTACTCGGTGTCCACGGCCATCAGCCAGGGCCGGAGGTTCGAGGAGCTGGGCCTGGCGCATTTCGAGGAGCCCATCCCGTACTACGACCTGCCCGGCCTCCGCCAGGTGGCCGACGCGCTGGACGCGCCGGTCTCGAGCGGAGAATGGGTGACCAGCCGCTGGGGGTTCGCCGACATGATCGCGCTGGGCAACCCCGACATCCTCCAGCCCGACATCCTGGCGGCCGGCGGCATCACGGAACTGCAGCGGATCTGCGATCTCGCGAGCGCCTACAACAAGCCGATCATGCCCCATTGCAGCCCGTTCCTCCCGCTGACCGCACTGGCCAGCCTGCACCTCTACTCCACGCTGCTGAACGGCGTCCGGCCGCACGAGTTCACCACCGAGGGGACGGCGCCCGTCGAGCAGGCAGCGGCCCTGTTCGAGGAGCCGATCGTTCCCGTCAACGGCCAGGTCACGCTGCCGGACCGGCCGGGCCTCGGCCTCACGATCAACGAACGGGAACTGGCGAAGGCGTTGATCCGGGCCTGATCCCGGCTTGATCGTGAGGGGGCCGGGCCGGCTGGGGGCGGCGTCTCGCGCACGTTCCACAGCCGAACGGGGATACCCCCTGGGAGTATCGCGATTCTGCGGCGGAAATGCCTTGCGACCCCTCTCGGAGCGGTGCTATTCTTCGCGAGCCCTCGGCACCGGGAGGCCAGCGGGCGACCCTTCAGGAGCCGAGAGGCTGGCCCGGAAGCGGTCCGTCGCAGCCGACTGCCCCGGCGTGCACCGGTCCTGAGCGCCAAGGTTTCTCGTCAAATCCCCGCCGCGGTTGAGGCTACCTTCGATCCGGTCTGCTTCGTCATTTCTGCCATTCATCTCTGCCATTACAGGTCCCGCTATCGATGGATGCGAAACAGGTCTGGCGCGCGGCTCTTGGGGAACTCCAGGTATCGCTGTCGCCCGCCAACTACGAAACATGGTTGCGGGACACGAGCCTCGTGGAGGTCGATGACAACCGCTTCAGGATTGCCGTGCCCAACGGGTTCGCCAAGGACTGGCTGGAGACGCGCTACCGGTCACTGATCGCCGGGACGCTCGCGCGCATCGTCGGCTACAGCGCCCAGGTGGAGTTCGTCGTCAGCACGGCCGTCGAGCAGGGCAGCGTCGCCGCAGGCCCCGCGTCAGGCGGCGGCCGGTCATCGCACCAGGTCCGGCTTGAGCCGGGCCGCGTGGGCGGTGGAACCGGCGGCTCAGATCCGTCCTCGGCGAACCTCAACCCGCGCTACACCTTCGCGAATTTCATCGTCGGCTCCGCGAATCGCCTGGCGCACGCGGCGTCGCTCTCCGTCGCGGAGCGCCCTGGCCACGCGTACAACCCCCTCTTCCTGTACGGCGGCGTGGGCCTGGGCAAGACGCACCTGATGCATGCCATCGGCAACCAGGTCATCGCGAAGTTCCCGCGCAAGAAGGTCGTCTACGCAACCTCCGAGAAGTTCACCAACGAGTTCATCACCTCGATCCAGACCGGCAAGTTCGACGAGTTCCGGGCACGCTACCGCCGGATCGACCTCCTGCTGATCGACGACGTCCAGTTCATCGCCGACAAGGAACGGTCCCAGGAGGAGTTCTTCCACACGTTCAATGCCGTGCACGAAGAGGGCCACCAGATCGTCCTGTCCAGTGATCGCCCGCCCAAGGCGATCGCGCAACTGGAGGAGCGACTCAGGTCGCGTTTCGAGGGCGGGCTCCTGGCGGACCTCACCTCGCCCGATCTCGAGACGCGAATCGCCATCCTGCGGTCCAAGTCGGAAGACGGCGGCGTGGTCATCAGCGGCGACGTGATCGAGTTCGTCGCGCGGAAGATCGTCTCGAACATCCGCGAGCTCGAAGGGGCCCTGAACCGGGTCGTCGCCTACGCATCAATGGGCGCGCTGCCCATCACGGTGGACCTCGCGCAGGCCGTCCTCTCCAACGTCCTGTACAACCCCAAGAAGCGCCAGGTGACCACGGAGCGGATTGCGCGGGCCGTTTCGGACTACTACGGCGTGCAGATGGACGTCCTGAAGGGCCAGAAGCGCGACAAGGCAATCGTGGTACCACGGCAGATCGCGATGTTCCTCATGCGCGAGGAGACGGACGCGTCGCTCCTCCGGATCGGCGCGGAACTGGGCGGCCGGGACCATTCCACCGTCCTCCACGCGTGCGGCAAGATCACCCGCGAGTCCCAGGTCAACGATGAATAGCGGCGGGAGATCGCGGCCGTCCGCGAACTGATCTACGCCGAATAGCCGGCTCCGAGCAGGGCCAGAATCCCGCCCCGCGACCCGGCCGCCGGCACGGCCGCCCAGCCACTCGTGCAGTCTGCGTCGGACCGGCGCACTGCGGACTCCGACGCGCACTTCCAACCCCCGGGAATCGTCGGTCCCTTGGCCGCCTCGCCGCGCGTCCGCCGGTGTTGACAACGGTTGGCGAATCGGTGGAAAAGCCCCGACCGATGTGGAGAAGAACGGTGCGCACAGCGGCCGGAACCGTCGACAATCGGCCGATGGCGGTGGAGGGCCCCATGCCGCTCGGAGCGCTGCCTTCCGGGGGCGGCGGGTATGTCCACGTGGTGTCCCCGGCGCGGCACAGGTCGCGGCACGGGCGTCCACAGTCGGCTGGTCACTCGTCCACGCCGCGATCACGCTCGTCGCCGCATGACAATCCACACCATCAACGTACTGATGATGACGGTGACGGATTTAGAGAAAGTTGAGAGAATCCCCAATCAGAGCGAACACAGCGAACAACTTGCCCGACCCGTTGCTCCCGCCGCCAGGCCGCCCGCCGGGCGCGATCCCATGGAGTGAGGCCACGTGAAACTGTCCGTAATGCAGGAGAACCTCGCCCGGGGCCTCCAGGTTGTCAGCCGGGCTGTCTCCACGCGCAACACCCTGCCGGTGCTTGCGAACGTCCTCCTGAAGACCGAGGACGCAGGCCTCAAGCTGACCGCGACCAACCTCGAGATCGGGGTGACGTACTGGGTGCCCGGGCGCATCGACGGTGACGGCACCACCACCGTTCCCGCACGCCTGTTCACCGATGTCATCAACTCGCTGCCGGCCGGCGACAAGGTGGACCTGGAGCTCCAGGGCGCCGCGACGCTCCGGATCCGGTCCGGCCGCTTCGAGACGCACATCAAGGGCATTGACGCAGACGACTTCCCGGCCATCCCCACCGCCGGAGAGCGACCCACGACGCGGGTCTCCCAGAAGGTGCTGAAGCAGGCCCTTGAGGAGACAGCGTTCGCGGCTGCGTCGGATGAAGCACGGCCCATCCTGACCGGCGTACTGGCCCGGTTCGAGGGTGACCGCCTGACGCTGGCCGCGGCCGACAACTACCGGATCGCGGTGAAGACCGTGCCGCTGATGGATCCGGTCGAGGACACCAGCATCGTGATCCCGGCTCGCTCGCTCAATGAGTTGATCCGGATCCTGGCGGACTCGGATGCCCCGGTGGACATCGTGCTGTCCGGCCAGCGCAACCAGATCCTGTTCCATCTCGATGGCGTGGACCTCGTCAGCCGGCTCATCGACGGCCAGTTCCCGCCATACCAGAACGTGCTGCCCAAGACGCACGCCACGCGGGCAGTCCTGGACCGGGACGATCTGCTGAAGGCCGTGCGCCTGGCGGCATTGATCGCCAGTTCCTCGGCCAATATCGTGAAGATCCAGGTCGGCGGAGAAGGCGAGCCTGGTCTCACGGTCACCGCGAATGCCGAAACGGGCGACAACGAGAGCCGGGTCGAAGCGCAGGTGGAAGGAGATGCCACCACCATCGCCTTCAATGCGCGCTACCTCTCGGATGTCCTCACGAACGTCAATGCCGACCAGTTCGCGCTCGAGTTGAACGGGCCGCTCTCGCCAGGTGTCTTCAAACCTGTGGGCGATGACGACTACGTCCACGTCGTGATGCCCGTCCGGACGGCCTCCTGAGCCGGGGCGGATTCCCTGCTCGATACGCTGCGTTTGGTTGATTTTCGGGGATACGCTGCTCTCGATGCCCGGTTCGGGGCTGGGCCGCAGCTGATCTTCGGACCCAATGCGGCCGGCAAGACCAGCCTCCTCGAGGCCATCGTGCTCCTGGCATGGGGACGGTCGCACCGCACGTCGACCGATGCCGAACTGATCCGCTGGGGCCGGCCGCTTGCGCGCATCGAGGGACATATCGCGGCGCAATCCCGTGACTCGGACGGTTCGGGAGGCCGGGACGAGGCAACTCTCGAGGTTGCCCTTGTGGCAGAGGGCGCCGGCCAGCGGAAGCGGATCCGCGTCAACGGCGTACCGCGACGGTCGGCCGGATTGGCGGGCTCGCTCCGGGTGGTGCTCTTTGCCCCGGAGGAGATGCTGCTCGTCGCCGGATCGCCCTCCTTGCGACGCGCGGCACTTGACCTGCTCGCCGGGCAGCGCTCGGGCGCCTACCTGCGCGACATGGCGACCTATGGGCGGGCCCTGCAGCAGCGGAACGGGCTCCTCAGGGCGATCCGCGAGCAGCAGGCGTCTCGCGAGGAACTGCGCTTCTGGGACGCCACGCTCCTGGACAGCGGTGCCGCCATCGTGGCAGAGCGTCACCGGCTCCTGCTGGCCATCGCTGAGCCTCTCCGGCGGGCCCACGCGGAGATCGCCCCGGAGGAGGCCGACGGGGGCGGTCTCCGCCTGAGGTACGAGACGAACGCGCCCTCGGTGCAGGGCGAGAGCGCGCGGGATGCACTCGCCCGACGCCTGGCCGAGACGGCCGAGAAGGAGGTCTGGAACGGCTCCACGCTTGTTGGCCCGCACCGCGATGACCTCGTGTTCGAGCTGGGCGGTCGCGACCTCGCTGCCTTCGCGTCCCGTGGCCAGCAGCGGACGGCAATCCTGGCCTTCAAACTGGCCGAGATGGACCTGCTCACCGAACTCGATGGCCGCCCGCCACTCCTCCTGCTCGACGACGTCTTCAGTGAGCTTGATCCGGCTCGTCGAGGGCACCTCGTCCGCCGGATCGCGGCCCTGCCCCAGGCATTCGTGACCACCACCGCCCTCGAGGACCTGGACCCGGACCTGCGGGCCCACGCGGCCGCGTGGCAGGTGGGTGGTGGACCCGAGGGCGCGATCCTGGCACCCACGGCGGACCCGGCGACCGGAACGGAGGTTCGGGCGTGACCCAGTCCCGGCGCCGGCCCATGCAGCGCCTGGGTGACCTCATCCCCGAAGCCGCGCGCCGCCTGGGCCTCGATGATGAGCTGCGGCTGGCACGCGCGATCACGACGTGGAGCGCGATCGTGGCGGAGCGGGTGCCCCCGGCCGCCGGCTCCACGCGTCTCCTGCGGATCGACGGCTTTGCCCTGATGGTGGAGGCCGATTCCCCAATCGTCGCCCAGGAGGTGCGCATCCGTTCCACGGAGCTCCTCGCCGCCTTCCGGTCCGCGCCCGGCGGCCTGGCCGCGACAGAGCTCCGTGTGGCGGTCCGACGCCGCTGAAGGGCCCGGCGTGGACCCCGCGGTGTTCATGCCATAATCGCCGCCTGCCAGCCGTCGCGGGACCACGGATCCCACCCGGGGCAACCCATTTCCGTCCGTGCCGGGTGTTCTGCCGTCCGGCGTCGCCCGCTCGCTGAGAGGCCTGCATGGCCGTTCGACTCCAGATGAAACTCGGGCTGGTACCCGAGGCGGACCGGCTGCTCGATTCGCCCGACCAGATGGTCGTCGTGGAACCGAGCGTGGGCTCCGTTGCGCGGACGAAGGGCTCGCTCTACCTGCTCGTCACGGGGCGCGGTACCGGCAACCGGATCGAAGAGGCCACGCGCTCCGTCGCCGACACCATCCGCACCGAGTACTACTACGACGAGTCGGCCGGCATCCGCGTGTGCATCCGCAAGGCCATCCAGCTCGCCAACAAGAAGCTCGCCCACCAGCGGGACCGGCTCGGCATGACCGCGAGCGACGCGGACGGCCCCATCGGGGTGGGTGTCGCCGTGGTTCGCGGCAACGAGCTGTACGTGGCGACGGTGGGGCCCACGGAGGCCTACCTGATCCGGGACGCGCGGCTGTCCACCCTGCCGGATCCGCACCGGGAGCGCGGCCTGCCAACGGCGGAGCTGGAGCCCGAGATCTGGCGAAGCGACATCTCCGTCGGCGATGCACTGGTGCTCGTGTCGGCGAATGTCGTCGCGCGGATCGGGCCGGACGAGCTGAAAGACGCCATGGTCACGCTTCATCCGCAGAGCGCGGTTGAGCACCTCCACCACCGCTTCGTTGCGCTCGACGGGACGGGGTCCGATGGGGCCGTGGCCGTCGAGGCGACAGAAGTCGCGGCGACCCAGAAGCAGCGGACCCTGGTTCCCGTCCGCCCTCCCGAACCTCGCGCCGGCGTGCCGGATCGGTCGGCGATCCCGCGGGCCGACGAGGTGTCCGGCGGCGTGGTAGCTGTGATGGCCTCGGCCGGCCGCGCGATGTACGGGGACGGCTGGATGCTGGGGCGTATCGTGCGCCGGGC
>JANPDJ010000054.1:0-17380 GCA_031431395.1 Chloroflexota bacterium
CGTGCGGCGGTTGACGTCTTCGATAACGTCGGCCTCCAGGTGCTTTCCGTATGTATTGCGGAACAGCTCCGCCGTCTCGCCGATCTGGAATCGCAGGTCTTCGTTCCTGAGCTCGGCGACTTCGCCCATGGCCCGCAGACGCGACACTGGAACGGAGGGTGTGCGGCGACCCGCAAGCACGAAGGACATGCCTGAGGGAGCCCGAGCAATGACGAGCTTCATCAGCTCCTGGATCTCGGGCACGCGATCGACCAGGTGGAAGTCATCCAGGACGAACAGGACACGACCAGCGCTTGCGAGCGACGGAAGCTCCGCGACAAACGCCGCGGCAACCGTCTCATGCGAGACTTCGCCGGGTTGCGCACGAAGCAGCTCCGCCGTTCTCGGCGCGAACGCGGGATCAAGTTCACGTCCGGCGGCCACGAGGTAGTGCGCGAAGGCGACCCAGTTGCCATCGTCCTCGTCGATCCGAAACCACAGGACGCGCACCCGGGCGTGCCGGGCCCAGTCGGCCAGGAGGGTGGTCTTGCCGTATCCGGCCTCCGCTGAGACGAAGATGACGCGCCTGCCGGCGTGCTCGTCCAACCACCTGATCAATCGCTCACGCCGCAGCGTGGCGGCGCGCAGCGGCGGCCGTTGGACTTTCGCAAGCTGGATGGGATATCCCTGCACGACACGTCCCGGGCTGCGGTTGGGCCTACCGAGCAACGGATCGTCCGAGCCGACGGCTACGTTGCCAGCGCGCTCCTCCGCAGAGCCTCCTCTGCGCGCGACGGACGGGTCAGACGGCCGCCAGAATACGGACCCCTTCGGCGGGATGTCAATGGACCTGCTTCGCCCGACAGTCATGTCCCATAGCTTCGCGACGGGCCCTCAATTCCCGGTTATCCGGACCTCGCTCCGGTGTGGACGAGGCGGGGAGAAACTCCTGCGAGGCAAGCCCTGGGCGAGCACGACTCCGCCGGGCCTGCGAGCGGCGTGTTCAGCGGCGGCCGAGACAAGAACCTCAGGCGCCCTCGTACTCGAATCCGATCTTGATCTCCACCCGGTATTCGACGATTTCGCCGTTCTGCACGACCGCGGTGGACTTCACGACCTCCACGGTCTTGATGTTGCGGACGGTGCGCGAGGCGGTGGCCACGGCCTGGCGTGCGGCGTCACTCCAGGAGTTGGGGCTGGTGCCGACCATCTCGCGGATGATGATCACGCCCATGGACGTTCCTCCAATTGATGTCGATTCAGCCTGCGGCAGTTCAGGGCGCCAGATCGGCCGTTCCCCGCCTCAATCCTGCGGGCTTTCGGACGCCCGCGTGACGGCGGCACGTGCGTTCACGGGCATCCCGGGGAACAGCGGGCGATCGTGGCATGAGTGGATCGTCTCAGGCCGACACCGATGTCAGGCCGCCCGAACGGACCTTGTCGAAGCAGGAGCTGCAGTACACGGGGCGATCAACGCGCGGCGCAAAGGGGACCATCGCCTGACCGCCGCACGATGCGCAGACCGCCGTGTGGTACTCGCGCGGTCCGCTGCCCGCCCGGGCCTGCCTCGCGGCGGCGCGGCAGGCTGGGCACCGCTGCGGGTCGTTCTGGAGGCCCTTGGTCGCGAAGAACGTCTGTTCGCCCGCTGAGAACAGGAAGCTGTCGCGGCAGTCGCGACAGGTGAGCATTCGGTCCTCGTACACCGCTCGGCCCCTCCTCCAAGCGACGAAACCCCTGTGCCTCGTTCGCCGGCCCATCCGGGAGGCGGCACGCCGAGATCCGCGGCAGACGGCTCTCACAACCCGATGCGGGGTTCGTGACTCTGTGGCGGACAATACACGCCGGGTTTGCGCGGTCAAGAGGGGGCCCGGCCGCCCTCAGGCGCGGTACCGCTTGCTCGACATGCGGGGAGACGGCGTGACGGGCGTCGCGGATGCGCGTCCGCCCGGCGTGACAGGCCGCGAGCTATGCGCCCGTACCTAGATTGGCTCGCCCGAACGCTCGTACGCGAAGTTCTCGAACCGCGTCTGCCGTTTCTTGAACCAGAGCTTGAGTTGCCCGGTGGGCCCGTTGCGGTGCTTGGCAAGGTGGACGTTGATGACTTCGCCGTCCGCGTCCTGATCCTCCCCAGCACGTTCCTTTTCGCGCCACAGGAAGACCACGAGGTCTGCGTCCTGCTCGATGGCGCCCGACTCGCGCAGGTCCGACAGCCGCGGTTCCTTGGATTCGCGCATCTCGGGCTGGCGCGACAGCTGCGAAAGCGCAATCACGGGCACATTCAGTTCGCGCGCGAGCCCCTTCAGGCCGCGGGAGATCTCGGAGACTTCCTGGACGCGATTGGCGTCCTTGTTGCTCGAAGTGCCCTGCATGAGCTGGAGGTAGTCCACGACCAGGAGGTCAAGTCCGGCCTCCGCCTGCAGCCTGCGTGCCTTCGTACGCAGCTCCATAGTGGAGATGTTGGGAGTGTCGTCGATGAACATGGGCGCTTCCGAGAGGGCGTTCATCGCGGGCGCGAGGCGCGTGAAGTCCATTTCCTCGAGGAAGCCGCTCCGCAGGTTCTGGCTGTTGATGTTGGCGACGCTGGAGAGCATTCGCAGCACCAGCTGCTCCTTGCTCATCTCCAGGCTGAAGATTCCGACCGTCCGCTTGTCCCGCACGGCCGCGTGCTCCGCGATGTTCAGGGCGAGGCTGGTCTTTCCGACCGATGGGCGCGCGGCGAGGATGATGAGGTCGCTCCGCTGGAGGCCGGTCGTGAGCGCATCCAGGTCCTTGAAGCCGGTGCTGACGCCGCTGATCTCACCGCGATGCGCATGCAGGTAATCAAGCCGGTCGTAGGCCGAGTGCAGGAGATCCCGGAGACGGGAGAAGCCCGCGTCCACGCGCTGCTTGCTGACGCTGAAGAGTTCCGCCTCCGCGCGATCGATGGCATCCTGGACCTCGGCCGGATCCTCGTAGCCGATGCCGGCGATCTTTCCGGCGGCTGCGATCAGGTTCCGCAGGACCGCCTTTCGCTCGACGATCCGCCCGTACTGTGTGGCATGCACAGCCGTGGGCGTCTGGTTGCTCAGGCTGGAGAGATAGGTGCGGCCGCCGATCGTGTCGAGCTGGCCGTTCCGGTCCAGGACCTCGGCGACCGTGACGATGTCCACCGGCTCGCGACGCTCGAAGAGCTCGAGCATCGCACCGAAGATGGTGCCGTTGGACTGCCGGTAGAAATCGGCCGGATGGAGGAACTCCGCCACCTCGACGATCACGTCGCGGTCGATGAGGATGGAGCCCAGGACCGATTGCTCGGCCTCGAGACTCTGCGGCGGCAGGCGGTCGATCACGGCGGCTTGCTCTCCTGGTCCCGGCGTGCCCTCCGGTTGACGCCTCTCGCGCCACCCGGCCGGGACCTGTGGTGCATTCTTGCGGTCACGAGGTGGCCAGCGGTCAACGGGTTCTGCCCAATGAGCCGGCCGATACCCACCAACTTGCTGGCCCTGTTAACGAATGACTGTGGACACTGGGGATAAGTCATCGACGATGAACCCGTGCACGGGTGCCACCCGGCCGACGTCTCTCGCTCCGGGCTGCGCGGGGCTGACCGCCGGACCGCGACACCGAACGTACCCTCTACGCCCCGCGCGCAGCCGCCAGGCATGCGTCCGGTTCGCGACGGTTGCATCGAGATGGCCGGCCAACTGCACTCGTTCGACCCTGCGGCCGGCCCGCGCTCAATCCAGGCGGCGGATCACCCCGATGAGCTTGCCCTGGATCCGGACGTCGTCGTAGTACTGCGCCGGGTAGTTGGCGTTGGCGGGCTGCAGGCGCACCCGTCCCTGTTCCTTGAAGAATGTCTTGAGAGTGACGCCGTTCTCTTCCACCTGTGCGACAACGATGTCCCCGTTGCGTGCTGTGCTCTGCGGCCTGATGAGCACAAAATCCCCGTCCGCGATGTGCGCATCGATCATGGAATCACCGCGGACCTTGAGGACATATGCGTCCCCACTGGGGGCGAGCAACTCCGGGATTGCCATGGTTTGCGTGGCGTCCTGGTACGCCTCAATGGGGCCGCCGGCAGCGATCTCACCGAGGATGGGCAGGACGTGCGAATCACCCGCACTGGATTGCGGGACCAGCTCGCTCGTGAGCCCCAGCCGAAGGGCAGCAGTGGGCGTCAGCCGGATCGCCCGTGACTGTGCGGCACCGCGTTCCAGGTAGCCTTCGCGCTCCAGGATCTGGAGATGATGGTGCACCGCTGACGTTGACGCGAGCCCGACGGCGCGGGCGATCTCCCGGACCGACGGCGGGAATCCCCGGGCGCGCAGCGTCGCTGCGATGTAGTCCAGGATCTTGACTTTGCGCTCTGCGTCGTGCCGGGTCACGGCCACCTCCTGATGTTGGCGTGCATGATACCGAACGGACGTTCGATGTCAAGTGGGTGCGCAGAAGGCTGTGGACGGCCGCGGTTCCGGGCGGACGTTCACCGAGTGAGGACGGCGACCTCGCCGGCGACCGGCGTCCGTGGCCGTGGCCGACCGACCGCCCTGGCCAAGCGACGGCCGAGCGCGGACCTGAGTACTGACAGAATCACGGACCATCGACACCGATCTGGCCCCGCGTCCGATCCACTGCTAGACTCTCGGCCCTTCCCGCGCGCGCTCCGATTCGAGCGTGCCTGGGGGAGCACCACTGGCACGAGGACAACCATGGCGCGAGGTGCGGCGGCAGCCGCCGCCCGGAACGAACGAGCGCACGGCGGCATCGCCATGCGCAGGTTCGTGAAATGGCTCGCGTTCCTGCCGGTCGCGAGCAGGGCTCCCAGCTACAGCCGTCTGATCTGGGAGCTTGTCCGCGATGAGCGGACACCCACCCGGCGCAAGGCGCTGCTGGCGGGGGCGCTGGGCTACCTCGTCCTTGGGCGGGATCTCATCCCCGACGACATTCCCGTCATCGGTGGCCTGGACGACCTCGTCGTGGTTGCCCTCGCCGTGGACCTGTTCCTGGAGGGAGTCCCCAGCGAGTTGCTGCACGAGAAGCTGGACCTGCTGGGCATCGACCGCGCATCCTACGAACGCGACGTGGCGCAGGTCCGCCGGCTCATGCCGGGCCCCGTCCGGCGTCTCGCCCGGCGCGTTCCGGGCGCCATCAGAGCGGCGGCGGATGCCGTCCAATCCACCGGCATCGGTCCCAGAATCAGGATCTGGATCAACAGGGAGGGTTCAATCGCGTGAAGGTCATCCTCACATCGGACGTGGCGACGCTCGGCAAGAGCGGCGAGATGAAGAACGTCGCGGACGGGTTCGCCCGCAACTTCCTCATCCCCCAGAAGCTCGCCGTGCCGGCCGCCGGCGGGGCCTTCCGCGCCTGGCAGCACGACATCGCGAGCCGCGAGGAGAAGCGCGTCCGCGAGCGCACGGAAGCCGAGATCTACGCCCAGCGCATTTCGTCGACCACACTGACCATGGGCGTCAAGGTGGGCGAGGGCGGCAAGCTCTACGGCTCCATCACGGCCAAGGACATCGCCGATGCACTGGCTCGCCGGGGGATCAACGTCGACCGGCACAAGGTGGATCTCGACGAGCCCCTCAAGTCCCTCGGCACCTACAAGGTGGCCGTGAAGGTCTACGCGGGCATGTCGGCCGAGGTCACGGTCCAGGTCGAGCCGAAGGGCTAGATCCTCGCCGAAGCGGTCACGAGCGCCCTGATCGCAGGAGGCAATCCGCCGCCCGGCGATCCGCCGCCCGGCGATCCGCCGCCGGCACCACCTACCCGTGGGGCGACTGGTATCCACCAGAATCGGCGTCCTGACGGCGGTTCCTGCCCGCGGCTGAACGGGGATCGGGCTCAGCGGCCCGGCGGAAGACGCGCGAGTGGCGCGTACCAGTCGCCCGGAGACTGGGTGACGCCCGAGCTGCAATTCCGGGTCGTGCCAGCCCCGTGGCGCCACGGCCGCATGACCAGGCGGTCGACCCAGCGGCGACCCACCCCGCGGGAGCCGCGGCCGGCGATCAGTGGTCGGCCGCTGAGCGAACCCGACGGCACGGCCCGCGGATCCGTCGTCGCCTTCTCCCGAAGAGCGGACGATGATGGTGCGATGGCGGTGCGGACCAGTCTCCACGTGGATCTGGACGCGTTTTTCGCGGCCGTTGAGCAGCGCGACCGGCCGGAGTTGCGCGGGAAGCCGGTGATCGTCGGCGGGGGCGGACCGACGGACCGCGGCGTCGTGAGCACGGCTTCGTACGAGGCGCGGAAGTTCGGCGTCCGGTCGGCGATGCCGCTGCGGACGGCGGCCGCGCTCTGCCCGCAGGGGATCTTCGTGCCCGTGGACGGCCGCAAATACCAGGCCGAGAGCCGGCGGGTGATGGCCATCCTGCGGCGGTTCACGCCGCTCGTGGAGCCGGTGTCGATCGACGAGGCGTTCCTGGACGTGACCGGCACGGAGGCACTCTGGGGCCCCGGCGAGGAGGTCGCCCGCCGGATCAGGGCCGCCATTCGCGAAGAGACGCAGCTCACGGCGTCCGTGGGTGTGGCATCCACGAAGCTCGTGGCCAAGATCGCATCGGACCTGCGCAAGCCGGATGGACTCGTCATCGTGCCGCCGGGCTCGGAAGCCGCGTTCCTCGCCCCGCTGCCCATCTCGCGCCTGTGGGGCGTGGGACCCCAGGTGGCGACTGCGCTCCGCGATTACGGCGTGGCGACGCTGGGCGATCTCTCCGCGATGCCGATCGACCTGCTGGTGCGGCGCTTCGGGAAGCACGGTGCATCGCTCCACGAGCGGGCCATGGGCATCGACGACAGCCCGGTCGCGGATGCCGGACAGGCGAAGTCGATCAGCCACGAGCACACGTTCGAGGTGGACACGAACGACCGCGAGACCATCGAGCGGACGCTCCTGGCGATGGCCGATGGCGTGGCCGGACGGTTGCGATCGGCCGGGCTGAAAGCGTCCACGATCACCGTGAAGATCCGCGACTCCTCCTTCCGGACGATCACCCGCCAGCGGACCCTGGCAGATCCGACGGACCTGGCCGAACCCATCTGGCACGTCGCCATCGAGCTCGCCCGGCCGGAGATCCGTGGGATCCACGTGCGGCTGCTGGGGGTGGGGACCTCGAACTTCGCCGAGCCTGCGCAGATGCCGTTGTTTGGCACGGGCGAGGAGGAGACACGGCTGCGGGCGGCGACGGAGGCCTCGGACCTGATCCGCCGGCGGTTCGGCGAGCGGGCGGTGACACGGGCGCGATTGCTGGGGACCGGGCTTCCCTCGCCCTTCGAGCGGGACCCCATGACGGCGCCCGAACGCAGGACCGCCGGGCGCAGGGATCTTCGCGCGGCGGAGGCCCCGGCGGAGACGCCCGCCCGGGACTGGGACGACGCGACCGACACGACCGACGTGCCGGACGAGTGACCGCGCCGATGCGCCGGACGAATGACGCCCGGCTGGCGGCCATTCGCTCGGTCTGCCATCGTTGACCGGGCGATTTCACGTCGCGACGTTCGGGGAGGGCGGGCATGCTCAGCGTGATCTTCATTGCATTCGGGGCGCTGCTCCTTGGGCTCGGGCTCGTGGTGGTGATCACCGTTGCGAACACCGCGCCTCACTCGGGCCAGCCGGCCCACATTCCGCTGCGCAGGCTCCTGCTCCTGGGCACCGTGGGCGTCGCCATGCTGCTCGTGGGCGTGGCTGGGCCGTTCGTGGAAGTGCCCGCCGGCTCCGTCGGCGTGGTCACCAACTTCGGGCAGGTGCAGCCCGGAACGCTTCAGCCGGGTCTCCACGTGGTCATGCCGATCATCCAGCAGGTGGTCACCGTGGACACGCGGGTGCAGCCGCACCAGTTCCAGGAGATCGATGCAGCGTCGTCCGAATACCAGACGGTCAAGCTGACCGGGACGATGAACTACCACGTCGATGGCCAGTACGCGTCCGACCTGTACCAGCGCGTGGGCACGGACTTCGCCTCCAAGGTGATCGACCCGGCCTTCAACGACTTCATCAAGCAGGTGGTGCCGGGCTACCCCGTGGACAAGATCCTCGCCAAGCGCGATGAGATCCGGACCCTCGCGAAGCAGCAGCTCGCGGCGAACCTTGCCCAGTACCACATCATCGTGGACGACATCTACATCGCGAACATCAGCTTCTCGGACTCGTTCCAGCAGGCGATCGAGCAGAAGCAGGTTGCCCAGCAGCAGGTCCAGACGGAGCAGCAGATCCTGGAGCAGAAGCGGATCCAGGCGCAGCAGGTGGTGGTCGCCGCGCAGGGCGTCGCGGACGCCGCAGTGGTCAGCGCCAAGGGCCAGGCCGAGTCGAACCGCCAGATCGCCGCATCGCTCTCCGACCAGATCCTGCAATACCAGTACATCCAGCGGCTGACGGACAAGATCCAGGTGATGCTGGTGCCCGGCGGCCAGGGATTTCTCTTCGACCTGAACGGGATCCTGAAGCCTGCGCCGTCGGCGACGCCGTAGGGGTAACGCGGGAAGTCGCCCGCCGCCCGCCACAGCCAGCGCTGCCTGCTGCATTTCGGCCCGGGCGCAGACCGCCGGCGACCATTGCCCCGGTTTCGTAGACGGTGATGCGTCATCCGGCCGCGACGGCCGGAGTCGAACGATAGCGCTCCTCGAACTGCTCGGGACTGAGGTTCCCGATGCTGCTGTGCCGGCGGATCCGGTTGTAGAAGACCTCGATGAACTCGAAGACGGCGGCCCTGGCCTCCGAGGTGGTCGCCCAGTCGGAGCGGTCGATGAGCTCGGTCTCAAGGGTGGCGAAGAAGCTCTCGGCCATGGCGTTGTCATAGCAGTCGCCGACCGAACCCATGGACGCCGCGATCCCCGACTCGCGCAGGCGCTGCCCGAACGCGAGGCTCGTGTACTGGCTCCCGTGGTCGGAGTGGTGGATGAGGCCGCCCGGCGGGCGGCGGCGGACGACCGCCGCGTCGAGGGCCGCGGTGACGAGCCCGGCCCGCATGTGCGTGGCCATGCTCCAGCCGACGACCCGGCGGCTCCAGGCGTCGGTGACCGCGGCGAGGTAGCAGGGCCCGGCACGTGTCGGGAGCTGCGTGATGTCGGCGACCCAGAGCCGGTCGGGTCCGGTGGCCGTGAAGTCGCGGTTCACCAGATCGGGGAACGGCGCCGCGTCCTCGTCGCGGATCGTCGTGCGGATGAACCGGCGCCGGTGGACGCCAGCGAGGTGGTCGCGCTTCATCAGCCGGGCGACCCGCTTGCGGGACACGTGGTGCCCGGCCTCGGTGAGGTCCGCATGGATTCTCGGCACCCCGTACGTGCCGCGACTGCGGACGTGGAAGTGCCGGATCTTCTCCGCCAGCTCCGCGTCGGAGCGCTCCCGGGCGGACGGGCCGCGTGAGCGCCAGGCGTAGTAGCCGCTCGGGGAGACTCCGAGTGCCGTGCACAGGATCCGCACCGGATACCTCGCCTTCTCCTGCTCGACGAAGCGGAACCGGGTCACCGGGTCCGCTCGGTCTCCGAAGCGAAGAAGGCGGCTGCTTTTCGCAGGATCTCGCGCTCTGTCACGAGGGTCTTGACCCTGCGGCGGAGCTCGACCAGCTCGGCCCGCTCCTCGTCGTCGAGCGGCGACCCCGCCGGCCGCTCGTGCGAGAGGCGGATCCACTCGCCCAGGGTCTGGTTCGCGATCCCGAGATCGAGCGCGACCTGGCGGACCGACTGGCCCGCCGTCTCGGCCAGCCGGACGGCCTCGGCCCGGAACTCGGTGCTGTAGTGGGTGTGCCTCCTCAACGTGGGCTCCTTCCCGCGGACGCTGCCGCGATGGTAGGTGTCCACGAAAGCGGGGTAGGTCCACAATTCGCCGTGACAGCCAAGGTGTCACGCAGGCCCACCACTCTTCGGTCACGCCGCTTGACATCGAACATCTGTTCGATCTAGAGTGCCCGTAACCGAACAGACGTTCTGTCCGTTGTGCCCGCGGCGGATGGTGCAGATGCCCCCGGAAAGGAACGCCACATGGCGATGATCAGAGTTGAACCCACAGCGGTACGGGTCCGCACGGGCTGGTTTGACGGTCGGCCGCGTGAGATCACCTGGCGGGAGGAGACGCTTCCCATCACTCGCGTCTCGGCGATCCGGCACGAGGCCGCCGCCTATTCCGTCGTCATCGGCCCTCGGACCGTGTTCGAGGTCACCACGCCGCGCGCCCGCCTTTCGCTGAGCTTCCGTCACCGCTCCAAGCGGTGGACGATCGAGGCGATGGAGGAGGCGGACTACCGCTCCTGAGTGCGGCACTCGCCGACTCGCGCTGGCCTGCCAACGGCCGCGAAGGCCGGCGCAACCGGATGGAATGGGGCCGGCGAGGACGAGGCCCGCACAGGGCGGGTCACATGGTTTGATGCCGCGGCCGGACGGCCTTGAATTGTCCGCGGCACCTACAATCGCCGGGTGCAGGACGCCCGCGAACTGACGCGCTTTCGCGATCTGACGCTCGCCGAGTTCGTCGACCGGCTGGCTTCGCCGGAGCCCATCCCAGGCGGTGGCAGCGCGGCGGCTCTCGCCGCGAGCCTCGCGGCGGCGCTTGTGACGATGGTGGCGTCGCTGTCCATCGGCCGCGAGAAGTACATGCCGCACGCGGACAACCTCCAGGCATCAGCCTCTGCGGGCCGCCGCCTCGCCCACCGCTTCCTGGAGCTGGCCGAGGAGGACGCACTGGTCTACGGCCACTATGCCGCAACCCTGAAGCTGCCCAGGGACACCGCCGAGCAGCGCGAAGCCCGTTCACTGCAACTTGCCTCCGCGGCGCGGCGTGCCACGGAGGTCCCGCTCGAGATGGTGCGCGCCTGTCTCGAGGTTGCTGCGACCGCAGAACGCCTGGCCGGCCGCAGCAACGTCAATGCCGCCAGCGACCTTTCGGCGGCCTCGCTGCTCGCAGATGCCGCGGCCAAGGCGGCCGGTGCGAACGTGCTGGTGAACCTGCCCGCGACCCACGATCCCGAATGGAGTGGGGACGTCACGCGCACGGTCATGGAACTGCTGGACGCGATCGAGGATATCGGGCGGATGACTCGCGAGACCGTCGGCGGGCGTGAGTCCAGGCCGCCCATGCAGCCGGCCGCCGGCGAGGCTCCGCAGGTCATGGGCTGACGGTGTCCGGCGCACGCCTCCTGATGGGAGGCCCCATCGCCTCGGAGATTCGTGCTTCCGTGGAGGCGGACGTCGCCGATTTCGACGCGACGTTTGGCTACCGGCCCGGGCTCGCCATTGTCATCGTCGGCAAGGACGCGCCGTCGACGGTCTACCTCGGCCAGATCCTCCGCAGCTGCGCCCGCGTGGGGATCGAGGGTCGACTCGTCGAGATCGAGGGCCTCGTTTCCGCGGCCCGTCTTCGACGCCAGATCATGGAACTCAACGAGGATCCGCTCGTGTCCGGGATCATCGTCCAGATGCCGCTCCCGCCCTCCTTGCCACTCGCCGCGGTCATCGAGACGCTGGATCCGCACAAGGACGTCGATGGCATTCATCCGCGGAATGCGGGGCTGCTGACCCTGGGATACGAAGGCTTTCTGCCCACGACCGCCCAGGCGGCCGTCGAGATCCTCAAGCGATCCGGGATCGAGATCGAGGGGCGGCGAGCGGTCATCGTCGGGCGCTCGAATGTCGTGGGGAAGCCTGCCGCCATGCTGATGCTGCGGGAGAATGCCACCGTGACGGTCTGCCACACACGGACTCGCGACCTGGCGAAACAGGTCAAGGCTGCCGAGATCGTGATCGTGGCAGCCGGCCGGCCCGGCCTGATCACGGGCGACATGCTCCGCCGAGGTGCTGTCGTCGTGGACGTGGGAATCAACGTCGTTGAAGGCGGCATCGTGGGCGATGTGGACTTCGAATCGGCCAGCCGCGTTGCCGGCGCCATCACGCCGGTGCCTGGAGGGGTCGGTCCCGTGACGAATGCACTCCTGCTCACGCATGTGATGCGGGCCGCCCGCAGCCAGGCGCTCGCGGAAGGAGCCGGCGGACAGTCGGCCGAGGGGGTCACGGCGATCGCGTTTCCGCCTGCGCCGCATCTCACGACCGACCAGCCGGGGTCGCCACTCCCGGCCACGGCCGGTTCGTCGGCCACGGCCGCCCGATGACTGCCCCCGCCATGCCAAGCAGCCTCCAGATCGCGCAGTCCGTCAAGCCGCGGCCCATCCTCGACATCGCCCGTGAGCTGGGCATCGAGGACGAAGAGGTGGAGCTGTACGGTCCCACCAAGGCCAAGGTCAGCCTCGGCGCCATCCGCCGGCTCGAGGCATCGCGCCCGCGTGGGAAGTACATCGTGGTCACGGCCATCACGCCGACGCCCCTCGGCGAGGGCAAGACAACCACCACGATCGGCCTGGTCCAGGGCCTCAACAGGATCGGGCACCGCGCTGCGGTGACGATTCGCCAGCCGTCCCTGGGGCCGGTGTTCGGGATCAAGGGTGGGGCCGCCGGTGGTGGGTACAGCCAGGTGATCCCAATGGAGGACTTCAACCTCCATCTCACCGGCGACGTCCATGCCATCGGGGCCGCACACAACCTCGCCGCGGCGTTCGTTGACAACTCGCTCCACCACGGCAACCCGTTGAACATCGACCCGCTGGCGATCCTGTGGCCGCACGTCGTGGATATCAGCGACCGCGCGCTTCGGCATGCCGTCATCGGAATCGGGGGCCGCGAGAACGGCGTTCCACGTGAAACCGAGTGGCAGATCACAGTCGCGTCGGAAGTGATGGCCATTCTCGCACTGGCGACGGATCTCCAGGATTTGCGGGCACGGCTCGGCCGGGTGGTCCTCGCACTGGACCGGGACGGCAAGGCGGTGACCGCCGAGGCGCTCAAGGTCGCCGGGTCGATGACGGTGCTCCTCCGAGATGCCCTCAAGCCCAACCTGCTCCAGACCCTGGAGGGCGACCCGGCCTTCGTCCACGCGGGCCCGTTCGCAAACATCGCGCACGGCAACAGCAGCATCCTCGCCGACCGGCTGGCCCTCGCCACCACGGACATCGTCTGCACGGAGGCCGGCTTCGGCTCCGACATGGGCGCCGAGAAGTTCTTTGACATCAAGTGCCGCGCGAGCGGCCTCCGGCCCGACGCCGCCGTGATGGTGGCGACGGTCCGCGCGTTGAAGATGCACGGCGGAGTCGGTCGCATCGTCGCGGGCAAGCCGCTCGACCCGGCGCTCACCGTCGAGAATGTCGACGGCGTCCGCCGCGGTACGGCGAACCTGGCGAAGCATCTCGAGATCCTCGGTCAATTCCACGTGCCCGTGGTCGTGGCGATCAACTGGTACCCCACGGACACGCCTGCCGAGATCGAGGCCGTCCGCGAGGCGGCACTCGCTGCCGGCGCGCGTGATGCCGTCGTCAGCCGCCACTTCGCGGAAGGCGGCCCAGGTGCGGCCCAACTGGCGGAAGCTGTCTGGTCCGCGGCCGAGGCCGGTGCGCCGGACTTCTCACTGCTCTACGAGGACGGCGCAACGCTGCGGGAGAAGATCGAAGCCGTAGCCGTCCGCGTCTACGGCGCCGATGGCGTGGACCTGGCGCCGGTCGCCGCGAAGGCCCTGGACCAGTACGAGCGACTGGGGTATGGGCGGCTGCCTGTCTGCATGGCCAAGACCCAGTACTCCATCAGCCACGATCCCGCGCTGCTGGGCCGGCCGACGGGCTTCCGCGTGCCGGTCCGCGATGTGCGGCTGTCTGCCGGCGCCGGGTTCGTGACGCCGCTACTCGGCGAGATGCGGACCATGCCCGGCCTGCCATCGCGACCGGGAGGCGAGGGGATCGACATCGACGCCGACGGGAACATCGTCGGCCTGTTCTGAGCGTCAACGAGGATTGAGCCGAGGACCCTTTCGCGGCGGCGGGTCGGGCTACGGCCGCCGGGCGAGGTCAGTACGCGCCCTGGCCGCCGGTCGCGAGCACGAAGCATGCAGCGACGACCAAACCGGCGGCCGCCGCAAGAATCCCGGCCCCCCAGATGCGGAGATCCATGGGCCCCAGGCCTCCCTGGCCGTGCGCCGAGCCATGGCCGGCGCCATGGCCATCGGCTGCCTGGCCAGCGGCGGCATCCGGTGCGCCGTGGTCGGCTGCGGCTGTGTGCTGCGGCTGCGGGTTGGTGGCGTGTGTCATCGGTCGGCAGATCTCCCTCTGGTGGCATTGTCGCATCGTTCGGGTGGTGTCTGTCGCGCGGCTGCCGGGGCATGGCGGCCGCGGCCCCGGCGTGTTGGGCCCCGCGAATCTGACCCGGCCCCGCCGTGCCCGGCTGATGCGCATAGACTGCCCGATGTGCTGACCCTCGTGCTCACCCGCCACGGCCTGACGACGCGGTCGTACCCCGAGCAGCACCTGGGCAAGACGATCGATGTGCCACTGTCAGATGAGGGACGGGAGCAGGCGGCCGCGCTTGGTGCGCGCCTGGGTCCCATCGCGTTCGAGCGGATCGTGTCCAGCCCGCTCTTGCGCGCCCGCCAGACGGCCGAGGCCATCGCCGGAGCGCCCGGCGCGACTCCACGTCCGTCAATCGAGACGGATGCCCGGCTGCTGGAGATGGATTACGGCTCCTGGGAGGGCCTGACCTACGCGCAGATCGACGAGCATGGTGCCGACGAACGTCGGCGCTGGGAGTCGAGCCCCGCGGAGATCGCCTGTCCGGGAGGCGAATCGGGCAACGACGTGGCGGCGCGGGCCGGCGCATTCCTCGCAACGCTGCTCGAGGAGGACCGGCTTCACTCCCACGGAACGGCGAAAGAGCGGCCGGTGCTCGTGGTGGCCCACAGTTCGCTCAACCGGATCCTTCTCTGCGTTGCCCTGGGCATCCCCACCCGTGAGTTCCGGCAGCGGCTCGTGCAGAGCCAGGTCAACCTGACCGCGCTCCACTGGGCGCAGGGCTCGACCCCGGACCAGGCGAGGCTTCTGCTGCTCAATGACGTGGCGCACGTCCGGAAGCCGCCGCTGGTGCCCTGGGAATAGGGGTCGGGTGGCACGGGACGGCGTCCCGTTGCCGGCCCGATCACGAAAGCCGGCCGCGCCAGGTACGGCGGCCGCGCGGTTCTCCGAGGATCAGGACGCGCGGCGCCACCCGGGCCGTCCGAGTCTCCACCACACGAAGAGCCCGATCCCCAGGGCAACGATCAGGGCGATCGCGAGATCGAACGGCTGCAGCGCGTGGCGGATGTCCACCCAACGCGAGCCCAGCTGCTCGCCGGCGTAGACCAGCAGGATCGACCAGGGAAAGGCTCCAAGGGTGGAGTAGAGGATGAACTTCCCGAGGGGCATCCGGGCCACGCCGGCCGGGAACGAGATGAACGTGCGGACCACCGGCAGCAGGCGCGAGAAGAACGCGGTCGCCGAGCCGTACCGCACGAAGAACCGCTCCGCGAGTTCGATCTCATGGGGACGGATGAGAAGGTACTTGCCGTATCGCTCGAGGAACGGACGGCCGCCCCACGCGCCGATCGCATAGCCGATGACCGACCCCACCGTGTTGCCCAGGGTCGCGATCACGACAACGATCCAGAACATCCACGGACCGCGCGTCAGCGGTTCGACGGCCGTGGCATCGGAGACGAGGAAGCCCGCGAACGGGAGCACCAGCTCCGACGGAAGCGGGATCATCGCCGACTCGATCGCCATCGCGACACCCACGCCCAGGTAGCCGACCGATCCGTAGAGGGTCGTGAGGAACGGGATGACGATCTGGTCGATAAACGCGAGCACGCGCGCCTCAGCCGTACGGGTTTGGGGCGGTGATCACGCCGGGCAGGATAGCCGACCCGCCTCCAGGTCGTAGACTCGCGTTCGTGGTCATTCGGATCGTGGACGTCGAAGACGAAACGGGCTTCGGCCTCATTCCGCCCTGCGCCGACCCGGCGTTCGACCATCGCACCTGCGACTACTGGGAGGATGCCGACCGTGGCTCGAAGGCCCGGCGGAACCTGTCCGCGCCCCCGGCCCCGCCACCTCGGAAGGCGTCGCTCGCCGACAACCCCTTCGCGCCGGCCACGCGCGGTCCCGCGTTCAACCCGTTCCTTGATTCGGACGACGACGACGCGGCGGACAACCCGTTCCTGCCGCGCCGCCCGTCCGTGCGGCCCGTCCTGGCGCCGGACTCCCCTCGGAAGATCGGGTTGCTCCTGCGCGGCCTCGGCGTGTTCGGCACCTACGCGAAGGTGCTGCTCGTCGATGAGCGGGCCGCCGCCTACACGCAGTTCGGGCCGCTGTCGGCGTATCCGCGAGCCTTGCGGCTGCGGGAGCTGTATCCGAAACTGCCCGCATCCCCGCTGCCGGCAGTCATCACGTGCATCGCCACCACGGCCGACGCGCGCGATGGCGACCACGCGGCGGTGCTCATCACCGCGGTCTGCGACGACCTGGGGCGGCGCGGGTTCGCGGCCGTGGAGGCCTACCCCGAAGTCGGGGCGCTGCGGAACGCGACGAGTGCGGCGACCCCGGCGTTCTGGACGGCCGTCGGCTTCCATCTTGCGGCAGCCGATGACAGGTTCCCCGTGTACCGCCGCGAGCTGGAGTGATAGGGGGCACCGGCATGCACCGCCGGCCGGCGATCGTCGTCCTGGGGCTGGCGATCGTGATTCTCGCCGCCGCCGTGTACGCCCTGGGTTCAGCCAACCGGGGATCGACGGCGCCCGGCGTGACCGCGGCATCGGCCGGCACACCAACGGAGCCCCTGATCCCGGCCGCATCGACCTCCCCGTCCGGCAGTCCGCTGTCGGCAACGGCAGCATCACCGGTCACCGCTGCGCCGTCGCCTCCGGGCCCGCTGGCCGCGGTGGACCCGTCGCTGCTCAAGGTCCTTCCATCCACGGTTGGCGGCGTCCCGGTCACGGAATTCGCTGATGCGGCACGGCAGGCCGCAACGGACCCTGACCTGGGCCGGAACGTCTCGCGTGTCGCGACGGCGTTCGCGGGCGACCCGGCAGGAACCAACTGGGCGTACACGGCGATCGTGGATGTCCGGCCTGAGGCGCAATCCGATGCCTTCTACCGCGACTGGCAGGAGAGCTTCGACCAGAGTGCATGCGAGCGAGCCGGCGGCGTCACCGGTCACACCACCGCCGTCATCGCCGGCCACGACGTCGAGCGCACGGCATGCGGCCAGGGCGTGCGGACCTACCACGTCCGGATCTCGGGAACGGGGCTCCTTGTCTCCATCTCGTCGCTGGGCGAGGGCCTGTTCGGCGAGCTGGAGATCGCCGCGCTCCCCTGACCCTGGACACGGTCGGCCCGGTCCGTGCTGGCCGCATTCCGGGTGCCGCCTATCATCCGCTCGTGATCGTCGCGCACCCGTCTCCAGCCGTTTCCCGCACGCCGCGCACGGGCACGCCGCTCACGGGCCGCGTCCACGCGGAGCGCGTGCCGGAACTGGACGGCGTTCCGCCGGTGGCGCTCGCGGAGGCGTTTCGCGATCTGCCCGG
>JANPDJ010000055.1:0-1587 GCA_031431395.1 Chloroflexota bacterium
CTGGACCTGGCCGGCGGAACCACCCCATACCGGGTGACATCGCTGGTGGCGCAGACGGCCGACGATGACCCGGGTGGCCTGACCGAGAACAAGCTGCGCGCTGCCAGCACGGACTACCCCGCCCAGATCGCGAAGCTCTACCTCGATGTCCCGCCGGGCTCGATCGGACCGGACATGCAGGCCCTCAAAACGAAGATCGACAGCCTGAGCATCGGCCGCAATCCGTACGACCTGGCCCAGGCAACGGTGAACTACCTGCGCTCTCGCGCGTTCACCTACACCACCGACATCACCGACATCAACTGCGGGACCCGCAGCGTGGCCGAGTGCTTCGCGCACTTCAGGCGCGGCTACTGCCAGTACTACGCGACCACGATGGCCATGCTGATGCGGATGGAGGGCATTCCCTCCCGGTTCGTCCAGGGATTCCTGCCGGGCGACCGGGACCCGGTCACGGGAATCGAGCTGATCCGGTTCAGCGGCTCGCACGCCTGGGTGGAGGTGTACTTCCCCGGGTACGGATGGATCACGTTCGACCCCACGGGGGGCGGGATCGGGCGCCTGACGTCCCTGCCGGCGGGCGCCGTGTTGCCGGCTTCCGGGGTCACCCCCGCTCCCAGCCGGGTCGTGAGCGAGGATGAGCCGCTTGACCCACTGCCGCCGCCGGGGGGTGATATCACACCGGACCCGTCCAACGGGGTCGCGACGCCCGGTGCGCCGATCGCGCTCGGGGCGTTGCTCTTCCTGATCGTCGGTGTGTCTGCGGCCTTCATCGCGTGGCGGCGGAGCCGCAACGTCGTCGTCGGGGCGGACGCGGTGTACAGCAGCATCGCGCGTTTCGCGTCCCGCGTTGGCGTAGGGCCGAAGCCGGCCGAGACGGTCTACGAATACACCGGCGCGCTGGCGCAGCTCATGCCCACCGCCCGGCCCGAGTTGACGCTCGTGGCTCGCGCCAAGGTGGAAGCGGCGTATGGACGCCGAATCCTGGCGCACGACCGGCTGGAGGCATTGCGGGATGCCCAGCGACGGCTTCGCGTCCAGCTGGTGCGGCTCCTGTTCCGTCGCCGCCGCGGCCGCTGAAGGGGCGATGCCCGCCGGGATTCCGCGGCCGGCGTGCCCAAGCGGAGGGCGCGGCGCTGCTGACTGCCCCAGCCCGGCGACGACGACCCGACCCTACGACCGTCGTGCCTGCTGGGGCTCGACGAGGAGTGGCGCGAGGTGTTCGGTGGAGTTGTGGGTCCGCAGGATCGGGCGGCCGTCTCGCAGTTCGACGACCGAGATGCCGCAGACGCCGAATGGAAAGCTCCAGAATCGTTCAAGTGGCAGATCGAAGAGCGTCAGGAGCAGGACTTTGAAGGCGCCGTCGTGGCCCACGATCAGGGACCACGGGGTGTCTGGCGAGGCGGGTCCAGGATAGCCAGCCATGGGTGACGCGGCGGTAGTCCGCCGGACACCGGTGCTCGCGGCCGCCCGCTCGAGGGTGGCCACGACCGTGTCGAGGGCCTGGCGGACACGCAGTTGCACGTCCGCAAGGCGCTCGCCGCCCGGGGCCTGGATGCGCGTGGGTTCCCGGCGCCAGCCGGCCAG
>JANPDJ010000056.1:0-4504 GCA_031431395.1 Chloroflexota bacterium
GGCGTGGGGGTCGGCGTCGGAGTGGGGGTCGCGACCGAGTACGCGACGACCAGCTGGATCCGGTCGATCCGTGTGCGCTTGCCAGTCGCAGCGTTGTTGCGAACGACGAACTTCAGGTTGTTCGCAGCGGCGGGGCTGGTCACCCATGGGCTGACGTCCCAGGTACCTGTGCTCTCCGATCGAAGGATCGGCGGCTGGAGAGAGGGGTCGCCGGCGATGTTCGGGGTGGTGATCGGGCCCTGGCCGATCTGCCACGTGATCGCTCCGATGGCGGTGTTCCTGTCCTCGACGTGCTCGACGAGCACCTTGACGGACGTAACCGTCGCATCCGACGGGATACCCGGCGCGAATTGCACCGATAGCCAATGGCCCGCGGTCACGTCGAATCGGGCGTTGTTGCTTGTCGTGACGAGGCCGAGCTTGCCGCCCTGGACAAGGGTCAGGCCGGTCGCCTGATCGTAGCCATCAACTGGCACCACGGTTGCCGTGAGTGCCGTTGCGACGCCTGGTGTCGCCACCAGCAAGAGGGTCGCGATCAGGGGGAGCAGGGACCATCGCGCCAGGACCGCGGATCTGCTGTTTCGCTTCGTCACTCGAGCCTCTGTGGGACGTGGCGATGATTCTGCCCTTGAGTATGCCCGTGCGGACAGGCGCGAGCAGCAAGCTTGGTCGACGGCGGCGCGCCGGCGCACCCCACGGCAGTACCAGGGCGTGTGGGCGTTTTGGCGTCCCCGGCTGGGTTCGAACCAGCGACCTACCGCTTAGAAGGCGGTTGCTCTATCCACTGAGCTACGGGGACGCGGCGCGGTTGCTCAGTTTCGCACGAACATGGCCCGTTGGCCGCCATCCATCTTGCAGCTACGGCGGTTGGCTCAGGTGCACCCCGGGCTGTGGATCCCGCCTGGGGTTGGCAATCGGCTGCCGGAGCCGCCCGGGGGTCGCCGGTCTGCGGCTCGTTCGGGCCGGGGCGGGCCGATCAGCCGCCGACCGGCTCGGCCTCCTCCTTGACGAACGTGGGCCGCAACTCCACCGGTGCCGGACGTCGGCGACGCGAACGCAGGTTGAGAGCCTCGACGAAGACGCTGAAGCCCATGGCCACGTAGATGTACGCCTTGTCGATGTGGAACCCGAACCCGTCGGCCATGAGGGTGACGCCGATGAGCAGGAGGAAGGCCAACGCCAGCATCTTCACCGATGGGTGCGCGTGGACGAAGCGGCCCAGCGGGCCCGAGGCGACGAGCATCACACCGACCGCGATGACCACCGCCGCGATCATGATCACGACCTCGTTCGCCATCCCGATCGCGGTCAGCACCGAATCGAGCGAGAAGACGATGTCGAGCAGGACGATCTGAACGAGGACCCCACCCAGTGAGGCCGTCCCGGAACGGGGGTCGGCGTGGTGGGCCGGCTCGCCCTCGAGCGATTCGCCGATCTCCGTCGTCGCCTTCCACAGCAGGAACAGCCCGCCCGCGATGAGGATGAGGTCGCGCCAGGACAGGTCGTGCCCGAACAACGAGACGACCGGGGCCGTCAGGCCGGCGATCCACGAAATCGTCAGCAGGAGCAGGATCCGCATCCCCATCGCCAGGCCAAGGCCGATGCGTCGAGCTCGATCGCGCTCGGCATCCGGCAGTCGTTGGACGAGGATCGAGATGAAGATGACGTTGTCGATCCCGAGAACGATCTCCAGCACGGTCAACGTGAGGAGGGCGACCCAGGTCTCCGGGTTGGTCAGCAGTTCCATCGGGGCGGAGGATACCGTGCCGCGACGCAGAGTCGTCCTGCCACGGGACTGCCGCTCACGGGGCACCTGCTCCATCATTGCAGCGGATGACAGGCAGGACCGACTTGCTCATGCTCCTCGACTCGAGCCTCGAGGCCGAGCTTCGAGAACTCGCCCGCGCGAACCCCGCGGCCGCCTTTCGCGAGACAGCCGGCGTGTGGTGGTGCACCGGCGCGGAACCGGGTGCGATCGTCTACCGCACGCGCCTGGAAGCCGCCGCGGCCAGCCGGGCGATCGCCGAGCGCCTCGGCGCCTTTGATGCAGCCGGAGTCGATGTGACGTGGTGGGCGGGGCCGCGCGACAAACCGGAAGCTCTCCGCCGGCACCTCGAGGCAGCCGGCTTCGT
The DNA here is from genome assembly GCA_031431395.1 of Chloroflexota bacterium. Taxonomy (GTDB): domain Bacteria; phylum Chloroflexota; class Limnocylindria; order Limnocylindrales; family CSP1-4; genus VGPE01. The sequence goes on from JANPDJ010000056.1 coordinate 2,133, forward strand.
GCTGGAGGACGACGAGGCGGGCATGGTCGCCGATCTCGCCCGCCTGGTCGAGGACCTGCCGGTGCCGTCCGGCGTCGATTTCGTTGCGACCAGGGGCAACGACGAGCTCGACCAGCGGTTCATCGACGACTGGCTGGATGTCGCAGAGGTGGCGTTCGGGTGGCCCGCCGGGAAACGCGAGATCCGGCGGCGGCTCTATCTCTCCGATGGGCGCCGGCCGCGCATGTGGCGCCACGTCGTGGCACGGCTCGACGGAACGCCGGTCGCACTGTCGCGCGTCCTCGTTCAGGGAGCCACGGCGATGGTCCACGGCGTGGCGACCCTGCCCAGGGCGCGACGCCGCGGGATCGGCACGGCCGTCACGCTGCGCGCACTCCAGCTTGCCCGCGACGCCGGGGCCACCGTCGGGGTGCTCCAGGCATCGAGCATGGGCCAGGGTCCATATCGGCGGTTGGGCTTCGACCACGTGGCGTCCTATGGCCGCTTTGTTCGCACGCGGCAGCCGGCCGGACGGAATGATGACAGTGCGGTGGAGTCTCCAGGCGGAGACGACTGATGGAACTCGAGGGCTATTCCGACGCCGTCATTCGACGTACACTCCCGCCCCGTGCCCACACCGCTCAGTCCCCGATCCACGGCCGTCGCCACCTCGCGCACAGCGACCGCTCTGACGCACACTCCGGGCCAGTTGGAGCTGGGCATTGCAGCCGACCCCTCGGCCCTGCCGCACCTGGCCATCGCGCCGGAGTGGAAGGACCAGCAGCGCCTGTGGGGCCACTCATTCCACCCCATGTGCTCGTACCTGGCGAGTTTCCCGGCGGCCCTCACCCACGCGTTCATCGCGCGTTACTCGCGCCCGGGCGACGTGGTCCTGGACCCGTTCAGCGGCCGGGGAACCCTGCCACTCCAGGCGTGCGCAGAGGGCCGAGTGGGCGGAGGCAACGATCTCAATCCCCTCGCCCATCTGCTCACCGTCGCCAAAGTGGACCCGCCGTCGCGGGCCGAGACCGCCACTCGGCTTTTGATCCTTCGCCTGGCCTGGTCCCGCGACGCGGCCGCCTGGGACGCGCTCGCAGCCTCCGTCCTGGCCGATCCGTCGGGTTCGCGCGTTCCACTGGCCGGTTCACGCGCGGGAGCCGGGGAGGGAACTGACGTGGTGCCGGCAGAGGTGGCGCTGGCATTCCACCGGCGCACGCTGGGGCAGTTGCTGTTCGCTCGCTCCGCACTCCGGCTGGACGACCGGGTGGATCGCTTCCTGCTGGCGGCGCTGGCAGGCATCCTGCACGGAAAGAGCCCCTCGTACCTCTCCGAGATCATGCCAAACACGTTCAGCATGGCCCCTCGGTATGTTCGCGAGTACGCGGCGCGGACCGGGTTCCAGTCGCCGGAGCGGGACGTTTTCGCCTGTCTCGATCTCAAGCTGCGGCGTCTCGACCGCCAACCGGCACCGCCCACGCGCGGATTCGCGCTTCTCGGTGACGCACGGGATGCCGGCGCCCGAACTCGCGAGGCGCTGCGAGCACGGTCGCTGCCCCTCCAGGCGCGGCTCGTCGTCACGTCGCCGCCCTACCTCCGGGTGGTGAAGTACGGCTACTACAACTGGCTCCGGACGTGGCTCATCGGGGCGGACGCCCGCGAGATCGATGCGACCCTCGACGATGCCCATCATCGGGCGCCATACCTCGTATTTCTCCGTGAGGTGCTGGCGGACCTGCGCCAGATCCTGACCGAAGACGCCGTCGTGGTGCTCGTCATCGGGGACGTGGACCGGGATCGCGGCCGGCGCATCACCGGGGACGTGGCACTGGCCGAGGCCGCCTGGGCGGAGGCGGCCGAGCCGGAGGGCTACCGGCTGGCCGGGATCGCGCGCGACGACATTGCGGCGAACCGCAAGATGACGAAGCTCTGGGGTGACGAGGCCGGGCGGGCAACCAAGACGGACCGCATTCTCGTGCTGGGCGCATCCGAAGCCGGCCGGCGCCGGGCCGTCAGCGGCGCGCCTCTGCCCGTTGATTGGACATGGCCCAGGCGACTCCGGGCACTCTGAGTTTCGACCAGGAGGGACGCATGCAGATCGTCGTGGTCACACCCCACACCGACGATTTCATCTACGGGCTATCCGGGACGCTGATGCAGCACGCGACCGATGAGATCCACATCGTCGCCGTCTGCTCCGTCCAGCAGAGCGCTGCGCGGGACGTCTCCGCGGCCCTGGGCGCGACGATCGAGTTCCTGGACGCGCCGTACCACCGCATTTCGGAAGAAGCGCTCCGCGTGAAGCGCGCCCTCGTGGACATCCTTCGCGACCGGCGGCCGACATATGTCTTCGGCCCGCCGGCGCAGGGCGACTGGACCGCGGACCACACGACCGT
>JANPDJ010000057.1:0-8254 GCA_031431395.1 Chloroflexota bacterium
CTCTTCGGCCCGCAGCAGCCGCTCGTTGGTGGGGGTCCCGGCCGTAGCTGGTGGCACGCCGGCCGCGTCCATCCCGATGGCGGGACTCCCGGCGAACGGGAGCGCGTCCGTGGGACGGTCCGGCGGCGTGCGGGTCACTAGACCTCGAGGACCTCGTGCTCCTTCTGCCCCCCGGCCTTGTCCACTTCGTTGATGAAGCGGTCCGTGGTGCGCTGGAGGTGCTCGATCTCCCGGTGGGACGCGTCCGTGCCCACGATGCCTTCGCGCTCTTCCTTCCTGATTTCGTCGGCGGCCTCGCGGCGCAGGTTGCGGATCTCGACGCGGGCGTCTTCCATCCGCTTGTGGACCTGCTTCACGAGATCGCGACGTCGCTCTTCCGTGAGCTGTGGAATATTGAGTCGGACGACAGTTCCGTCCACGTTCGGAGTGAGCCCTACGTCGCTCTTGAGGATGGCCTTCTCGATCGCGCCCAGCACCGCGCGATCCCACGGCTGGATGACGATCTGGTGCGCCTCCGGCACGCTGATCCCGGCCAGCTGGTTGAGCGGGGTGGAGGTGCCGTAATAGTCGACGTGGATCCGTTCCACGAGGGAGGTGGATGCGCGCCCGGTGCGAATGGATTGGAAGTCGCGCTCCATGATCTCAACGGCGCGCGCCATCTTCCGCTCGATTCCCGCGAGGACTTCGCTGCTCATGCCCGGATTCCTCCCACCGGTGCTGCCGACGAGATGATGGTACCCACACGCTCGCCGAGGGCGACACGCGTGATGTTCTGCGGTTTGTTGAGGTCGAACACGATGATGGGGAGGTCGTTCTCCATGCACAGGCTCACGGCCGTTGCATCGAGGACCTTCAGGCGATCGCTCAGGACGTCGATGTAGTTGAGCTCGCTGTACCGGTGCGCATTCGGGTGCGTGAGTGGATCTGCATCGTAGACGCCGTCCACCCGTGTCGCCTTCAGGATGACCTCGGCTGCGATCTCCACGGCCCGAAGGGCGGCCGCCGTGTCGGTGGTGAAATATGGGTTGCCGGTCCCGGCAGCCAGGATGACGACTCGGCCCTTCTCCAGGTGACGGACCGCGCGGCGCCGGATGTACGGTTCCGCAACTTCGTTCATCGCAATGGCGCTCATGACCCGCGTCTGAACGCCCGCCCGCTCCAGCGCATCCTGCAGCGCGAGGCCGTTCATCACGGTCGCCAGCATGCCGATGTAGTCGCCCGTGGCACGATCCATGCCCTTGGCGGCCGCCGCAAGCCCGCGGAAAATATTGCCGCCGCCTACGACGATGCCGACCTGGACGCCCAGCGCCTGGACTTCCGCCACCTGCTTGGCAACGAACGCGCAGAACGCCGGGTCGACGCCGTAGGCCATGCTGCCCAGCAGCGCTTCACCCGACAGCTTCAGAAGAATCCGGCGATACCGGAGTCCATCACGGTCCGGGACCTGCACGGGAGAGGCCGCTGGGTCGGCCTCGCTCACAGCTCCTCCCCAAGCGCGTAGCGGGTGAAGCGACGGACGCGGATGTTCTCGCCGATCGTGGCGATCCGCTCGTTGATCAAGTCGCGCACCGTGCGCTCCTCGTCGCGGAACGGCTGGTCGTACAGGCAGACCTGCGAGTACCACTTCTTCAGCTGGCCCTCGATGATCTGGCCGCGAATGGCCTCCGGCTTTTTCTGGATGCTCTCGTCCGAGAGCAGCTCGAGACGCCGGGCTTCGAGGGCGTTGGCAGGGATCCGCTCTGCCTCAACGTAGACGGGCGACATCCCTGCCACCTGGATCGCCAGGTCGCGGACCAGCTTCTGGAACTCGTCCGTGCGGGCGACGAAGTCCGTCTCGCAATTGACCTCGATGAGGACGCCGACGCGCCCGCCTGTGTGGATGTAACTGGAAACAAGTCCCTCGCGCGCGTCCCGACCGGCCTTGCGCGCGGCCGCCGCGAGACCATGCTCGCGGAGCAGCGCGACTGCCTTGTCGAGATCGCCGTCCGTTTCGGTCAGGGCGCGTTTGCAGTCCATCATGCCGGCGCCGGTCCGCTCTCGCAGCTCCTTGACGGCGGCCGCCGTGATCATCGCCATGGTGGTTGGTGCTCCTGTGCTGCCCGCGGTCTGCCCGCGGACGTCGTCCGATGCATGTAGTGCGCTTCAGCCGGGGATGGACCTGCCGGCGGCCTGCTCGGTGGCCTCCCGGGCGAGCTCTGCAGCGATCTCGTCGGCGCTTGCCTCCGAGGGTGTCACGACCTCCACCAGGGCGGCCGGTCGCGCACCGGGCAACAGGTCTTCGTCGTCGAGGTCGGGTTCGAATGAGAGCGCGGCCCCGCCCGCCAGGGCTGCCACCAGAGCATCCGACGGAATCTCCTCGTACTCGGGCTCCGGACCGGCAACCTCGACATCAGGTTCGACGGACATCCGGGACGTGCGCTCCCGCTGGCCTTCGATGCAGGCGTCAGCGACCAGCTGGCAGAGCAGCCGGATCGCGCGAATTGCATCGTCGTTGGCGGGGATGATGTAGTCGATTTCGTCCGGATCCACGTTCGTGTCGCCGGTCCCGACGATCGGCAACTCCAGCTTGCGGCACTCCGTCACGGCGATCCGCTCACGATGCGGGTCGACGATGAACACTGCGCCGGGCAGGCGCTTCATCTTGCGGATGCCGCCCAGGATCAGGTTGAGCTTCGCGAGCTCTTCCTGGAGGAGCGCCGCCTCCTTCTTGGGCATGCGATCGAAGTCGCCTGCCTGCTGGCGGGCCTCGAGCTGGTCGAGCAGCCCGATCCGCTTCTTGATCGTGATGAAGTTGGTCATCATCCCGCCGAGCCAGCGCTTGTTGACATAGTGCTGGCCGGCGCGAGCGGCCTCCTGGGCGATGGGTTCCTGCGCCTGCTTCTTCGTGCCGACGAACAGCACGCTGTCGCCCCGGGCAACGGTCTCACGGACGAAGTCAAGCGCCACGTCGAGCCGCTTGTGCGTCTGGGCAAGGTCAATGATGTGGATCCCGTTGCGCTCCGCGAAGATGAACGGGCGCATCTTGGGATTCCACCGGCGCGTCTGGTGACCGAAGTGGACTCCGGCCTCCAGGAGCTGCCGCATCGAAACAGCGGGCACGATCTGGACCTCCTCTATGGTTGCTGCCTCCGCGGGCCCATGGTCCCGGAGCCACCGGCAGGACGCATCGCGCGTCGCCGATGGCACCGCCGGAACCTGTGGCGGGTACCGCGTGTGATCTCTGCCGGCAGAACCGGCAGGCATGAATCAACGGCCGCTTCAGCGGCGCGGCGGAGTGTAGCACGGGGCACCGGCGGCTCCGAGGCCGCGCGCGGCCGCGGTTCCTTGCGGTTCTGCCCGCCGGCACGGCGTCTCCTTACCGGCCCACGGCAGCCCGGTGGTGGCGCAGGCGTACCTCCCCTCCGGCAACGTCCGGCGGCTCGAGGGCCACGAGATCGATCCGGACAGGCAGGGCCGGTATCCGGGTTCCGTCCGGGAGCCGGTCCAACCCCATGAGACGTGCAAGCGCGGTCCGGAGGTGGCGGCGCTTGCGCCAGTCCAGCGTCTCCTCCGGCAGCCCGAAACTTCGCTCCCGCCGCCAGCGCACTTCGAGAAGGACGAAGGTGACCGGGGGCCCGGGATCCACGGCCAACAGGTCGATCTCCGAACGGCCGACATGGACATTCCGCCCGAGAATCCGCCAGCCCGCGGCAGTCAGTCGCTCGGCGACCAGGCGCTCAGCGGCGTCGCCCCGCTGTTGCGCGTCCGTACGAAGGTGGCGCTCGTCTGACATGGACGCCAGTGTGAAGGGCGTCACTCATCTGCCGCTCATCTCCAGGAGACCGCCGTCGGCGCACTCGAGTCCCAACCAATCGGTCGCACCGTGAGGGTTCTGGGTCTCCCCGGCCACGGCATCCTCGTCGTCGCCGTAGTCAACCGGACCCATCACCGGCACCCGGGCAACACCCGCCGCCGTCGCCACGTCGAAGCGGTCGTGCTCCTCGAATTCGGCGATTGCCCGGTCAAGGGGGAACCCCAGAACCTGCTGCTCGCCGGCGACCGTGGCGTGGACGGCCGGGAACGACCGGCGATGGAACGGCGTCAGCCCATGAGCGCGCATTGCGTCACGGTGTTCGCGCGTGGCGTAGCCGGAGTTCCGCTCCCAGCCGTACTGCGGGTAGCGCACGGCGAGCCGCGCCATCATCCGGTCACGGACCACCTTGGCCACCACCGACGCGCACGCGATCGAGTAGCAGTAGGCGTCGCCCTTCACGATCGCCGTATACGAGCCCACCTGCTCCTCGAAACCGGCAATCCGGAGGCCGTCCACCAGGACGTGATCGTGCCCACCCAGACGGCTGATCGCGCGGCGCATCGCGAGATGGGTCGCGTGGTAGATGTTCAGCCGGTCAATTTCGGCCACGGATGCCGCACCGATGCCGACCGCTGCGGCCCGCCGGCGAATGATGGGCGCGAGCCGCTCCCGCTGCGCGGCCGAAAGCGACTTGGAATCGCGCACGCCCGGGATCCGCCTGCAGCCGGCTCGCATGATCACGGCCGCTGCCACCACCGCCCCGCTCGTGGGCGCGACGCCAACCTCATCGACTCCGGCGATCCGGACGAGCCCGGACTCCCACAACAGGCGCTCGCGTCGGAGGGTGGGAACGATCACGTGGGCGTCTCGAGTGAGGATCCAGCGATGGACGTCGCCCTCTCCGTGCGGTTCTCCGGGCCGCGCGACGCAAGCGACTCGGGAAGTCTAGTCCGCCCGCGGGCCGCACCATTGTCCGACCGGGCACGCGCAGACGTGGTCGCAGCTTCAGCCCGGGGTTGCCCAGCAAGGGCCGGCGTGGCCACAGCTCCGGCCCCACGTCGAGAGAGAAACGCGAAACCCCGTCGGGGTTCCGACGGGGTTTGATCCTGCTGCCGGCCGCGACGCGTTCGCAGCGAGTTCAGTTGCCGCGGCGCTCGCGGAGCGTGGCTGATTTGCCCACGCGCTTGCGGAGGAAGTACAGCTGTGCGCGGCGCGCGACGCCGTGACGCATGACTTCGATCTTGTCGATGCGCGGGCTGTTGATCTTGAAGGTCCGCTCAACGCCGACGCCGCTGGCGATCCGGCGAACCGTGATCGACCGTGTGATGCCGCCGCCGCGCAGTCGCATGACCGTGCCCTCGAACACCTGGATCCGCTCACGCGTGCCTTCGACGACCTTGGCTGAAACGCGGACGGTGTCGCCCGCGGCAAGCACCGGCAGGTCCGTTCGCAGCTGATCCTGGACGATCTCGTCGAGCACGTTCACGGGGCGGTTCCCAATTCGGTTGGCAGGCGGCCGCGGAACGGTCCGGATGCGGGTTGGCGACGTCAGGCGCGACCACTCCCTGGCGGCCGACGGCGGAGTATAGCATGCCGAATCGGCACGTCAGATGGCGACGTCACCGCCGTCCGCGACCGGGGCTTCCGCACGAATCTCCTCCAGCAACGCTCGCTCCTCGCGCGTGAGTTCCCGGCCGGCCAGCAGATCCGGGCGTCGCTGGAGCGTTCGGGCGAGGGACTCGCGCAGGCGCCAGCGCCGGACCGCGCCATGATCGCCGCTGACGAGTACCGGCGGCACCGGAACGCCCCGAAACGACGCAGGCCGCGTGTACTGGGGATACTCGAGCAGGCCGTCGGAGAACGACTCGATCTCGACCGAATCGACCTCGATGGCGCCCGGCAGCAGCCGGATCACGGAATCAATGATGACCAGCGCCGGAAGCTCTCCACCGGTCAGCACGTAGTCGCCAATCGACAGCTCGACGTCCACCATGGAGCGGATGCGCTCATCCACGCCTTCGTACCGCGCGCACAGGAACACCAGGTGCGTGACCGCGGACAGAGAGCGTGCACGGGCCTGGGTGAACCGCTCGCCGGCGGGATCCGGCAGGATCACCGTGGACCCGGGCCGGCGAAGTTCATCGAGTGCAGCCGCGACCGGTTCCGGGCGCAGCACCATGCCCGCGCCACCCCCGTACGTATAGTCGTCGACGCTGCGATGCCGTCCCAGCCCCCAGCGGCGCAGATCGTGGATCCGGATGGTCGCCAGGCCCTGCTCCTGGATTCGGCCAGGGATGCTTTCGGAGAGCGGACCCTCGAGCATCCGCGGGAACAGGGTAAGGACGTCGACCTCGAGGGTCACGACTCGGCGCGGGCTCCTGCCGGTGGGTCGATGGTCGGATGGGCCTGGGTCGTCGTCGCGGGCGTCACGCCCTCGCTTGGCGGCGAGTCGTCTTTGCCTGCCGAATCTGCTCCAACCGCAACCGGTCGATCGACCCCCGGTGCGGCAGCGGCCTGCTCTGCGCGTCGCGACTTCCGCCCGCGCGGTCGCGACGGCCTGGGCGGCGCAAGGTCGAGCGCATCCGCATCGACCACGATCTCACCTCGCCGGGGAGCGAAGACCCGGATGAAGTCACGGACGGCGGGCAGATCGAATTCGCCGTACGGACCCCCACGCACGACGAAGACCTCAGCGGCGCCGGCCCGGTACACGTCCTCGACGCTGCCAAGTGCTGTCCCATCCAGGCCCAGCACGGGCGTCCCGATGACCTCGTGCCAGTAATACTCGCCGCGCGGCAGGTCCTGGGCCGCCGAGAGGTCCGCCTCGAGATAGGCGTCGCGGAGCGTCTCTGCTCCGGGCCGGTCTGTGATCTCCTGGAAGGTGACCAGCCAACCCGGCTGGTCCGCATGCGCCGACGCGATGGTCAGTGCGTCGGCGGAACCTTCACGGAAGAGGTGCGCGCCCACCGCGAAGCGCTCGTCCGGCCGATCAGTCAGGATCTCGACGCGCAGCGCACCACGGAGCCCGTGGATCGCCCGGACGCGCCCGACCGCGAGCCGCTCGCCGGAATTCACAACCCGCTCGCCGGCCAAACGCTCAGAGGATCTCGAGCGAGACCGCTTCGCCGTCCCGTGCAGCCGTGACCTTCAGCAGCGTGCGGAGGGCCTTGGCAACGCTGCCATTGCGCCCGATCACCTTGCCCATGTCCTCTTCGGCGACGTGCAATTCGATCACCGTGCCTTCGGGGTCCCGGATGACATCAACTTTGACGGCCTCCGGGTCGTCCACGAGCGACCGGGCCACGTACTCCACGAGTTCTTTGGCTCCCATCGCAGACGCCCCCTACTTCGCCGCGGGCAGGATGCCCGCGTTTCGGAACAGGCGCGCGACGGTATCGGACGGCTGGGCGCCCTGCGAAAGCCACTTCTTGGCTTTGTCCGCGTCAATGACGACTTCGACGGGATCCATCCGGGGGTTGTAGTGCCCGATCGTCTCGATCGACCGGCCATCGCGGGCGCTCCGGCTGTCGGATACCACGACGCGATATGAAGGCTGCTTGGTCGCCCCGACGCGGGTCAACCGGATGCGAACGGCCATGTGCGGTGATTCCTCCCTACTTGACGACGATGACGATGCGCGCGCGACTGGGATCGCCCGCGAAACCCGCTGCCGCGACGGCACCGAACGGATCGAGATACGGCCGGATATCGGCCTGGTAGTGCTGAGCCCGCTCGACCGGAAGTCGGCCGGACGCCAGGTCCATGACCTCGCGAAGGTCAACGAAGAACTGGCCGGCATTCGACGACCCGGCCCGATCGACCGCCGTACGGTAGATCTCGCGGTCCGCGAGCGAACCGCCCGGCTTCGTGTCAAGGACCGCCTTGACGAATGCGTCGCCGAACCCGGCGATGACGAGGTCGCCCTTCTGGGCGACGGCGAGCTGCACGTGTGCACCCGGCGTAACGCCGGGGAGCACCCTGCCGCCCGTCAAGTTCGGCGCATCGCCTAGGTCGATGATCGTGATCAAGGTCCCGTCGTGGGTCTCGTCCGAGACGACGAGACCGGCTCCCCCACCCACGAGCGCGACGAGGTTCTTCAGCTGCAGCAGTTTCGTCTCGGCTGCGGCCGCGTCCTGGGCCTGGATGACGATTCCGCCTGCGACCTGCGTCGCCCCCGAGGTCCGGACGAGGGCGAACGTCGCGTCGCCCATCCAGCCAACGAGCCCGTCGATGCCACCGAGTGCTGCCAGCGCCCGGGCCTCCGGACCGGTGCCGCTCCCGGTGGCCGCAGCGGCGGGCATGGCAGCGGTGATCGCGCCAACGATGACCGGGAGGTCGTGCACTTCGACTGCCGCGATGGTGCCGGCCGGAAGCCTGGCAGCCAGCTGGCTGACATGGTTGGATGTGGCGGGCACAAGGCTGGTCCTTGGCAGTGCCACGGTGGCACTCACCGAATCCGAC
>JANPDJ010000058.1:0-6748 GCA_031431395.1 Chloroflexota bacterium
TTCGCCACGTACCTCCAGGAGGGCGGCAGTACGTTCCTCGCGATCCGTCGATATAGGACACCGTCATCCGTCCGGCTCTTCGGGGCAGGGATCGTCGTCGCCATCGTGTGCGTGCTCGCATCCCGGGTGGCGGGCCTCCAGCCAGGGTTCCTCTACGGGTTCATGGCCTCCAGCGTGCTCCTCGCCCCGGCCGCGCTTGGCAAGCGGTCGTCTGCGAACCTCGTGCTCCTGCCCTCCATCGCCCTGCTTCTCGCGAGCGTGGGGGCGTGGCTGCTGATGGGCCCGCTGCACGCCGCCGTCCAGCGGGAGGCCTCCGGGATCAACATCCTGGCCGAGACGATCGCCGCATCCATCTTCGTCGGCGGCCTGGAGGGAGTCTTCTACAGCATGATCCCGCTCACGTTCATGGACGGCGCCGTCGTCTGGCGCTGGAATCGTGTTGCGTGGGCGGTCATGTTCGGCACAGCGACGTTCCTGTTCTGGCAGCTGGTAATCAACCAGTACGCCGCCTACCTCGACGCGTTCAAGCAGCCCACGATCCTCGCCATCCTGCTGATCCTGGCCGTCTATGGGACGCTCACCGCCGGGGCCTGGCTGTACTTCCGCAACCGTCGCAAGCGCCGGGATGCCGCCGACGCGGGACAGGACGCGCACGCCTAGGCCGGGGGTATGGCTTCCCGGCTCGACGGGGTTCTCACGCGGCGGCGACCGTCACCGTGGCGTCACGCGGCCGTGATCTGATGGTCCTCCGGGAGGCTCGGCCAGCCCCGTGCCCACGGGCAGCGGCGATATTGCGGCGGCGGTCGCGGAACACGACCGTGCCGTTTCGCGTCTCAACGTCGCATAGTGAACTCGCCCGTACACTTGCGTAGTCCACGAACATGACCAGAGGCATATAGCAACCCAACCGATGCGCTTCACGGTTCGCCGGCCCAGGCTCCGGGCCCTTTCCTCTCTGCTCATCCTTCTCAGCGCGGTCGCCGTGGGCTTGCCCGGCAGCCTGCAGTCCGCGACGCCCCTTGCTGCAGCCAAGCTCGCACCCAGCGGATCCGGGTCCGCAACGATCTTGCCGGGCGTCCACCTAGGGCCGGTTGACCTTTCGGATCTCGACGAGACGACCGCACGACAGGCGCTCATCGCGGGATTTGCTTCCGTCGGGCAGGGCCAGGTCATCGTGGCAGCGGACGGCGCCGCGACAGCCATTCCGTACACCTCCTTCAACCGGCGCATCGACGTCGACCAGGCGATCGCGGCGGCGTTCTCCGTGGGTCGACAGGGGAACCCCCTCCGGCAGATGCTGGAAGTCGTCCGGACCGTCACAGCCGGGACCACGCTGCAGCCGGCAATCCTGTTCGACGAGACGGCACTGGTTCAGGCCGTGACCCAGGTCGCCAGTTCGGCGGCCAAGTCGGGCGTCAATGCCCGGACCACCTGGACCAGCACGGGGTTCGGTACGGCGGCGGCAAAGATGGGCAGAGTATTCGACGCGACTGCGGCTCTCCCGTCGTTGATCGCCCAGTTGTACGACTCGTCCGCATCGGCTTCGATCGCGGTGGCGCTCGCGGGCAAGGACGTCCAGCCGAGCGTCACGGACGCCGCCGCGCAAGCGGCGCGTGCGACGGCCGTATCCATGACTCAGCCCCTCGTCCTGGCGAACGGCGGCCAGACCTGGACCATCCCGGCAGATATCGTCCATTCCTGGATCAACTTCAGGGTCGTGGAAGGCGTCGGCATCCAGATCAGCTTCAGCGACGCGCTGATCCAGGCTTCGCTCGCGGCGCTGGTCGATGAGATCCACCGCGAACCGGTGTCCGCATCCCTGGCGTTCGAGAGCGACGCGGTCACCGTGGTTCCGTCGAAGGACGGACGCGATATTGACGTCGTGCGCACCGCCCGCCGCATCCAGCTGTTCCTTGAGGGCCGTGGGGCCGGGACCATCGCGGCCGACAAGAAGCTTGGGCCCACGGTGATCTACACGAAGGCGGCCCTGACCACGGAACAGGCGCAGGCGCAGGCCTCGCGGCTCCAGCCGTTGTCCACGTGGACGACGTACTTCCAACCGGCTGCCCACAACGGCAACGGCGCCAACATCTGGGTGCCCGCCGGGTATCTCGACAACCAGTCGGTGCAGCCGGGTGAGACGTTCAGCTTCTGGGGCCGCGTTGGCGAAGTGAGCCTGGCGCGCGGCTACCGGATGGGCGGCGCGATCGTCAACGGCCAGACCCGGGAAGGCGTGGCGCTGGCCGGTGGCATCTGTTCGACGTCCACCACGTTGTTCAACGCCGCGCTGCGCGCGGGCTTCAAGATGGGCGAGCGGTCCAACCACTACTACTTCATCAAGCGCTACCCGGTCGGGCTCGACGCCACGGTGTCCAAGACCGATTGGGGCCAGCAGGACATGACGTGGACGAACGACACCCCGAACCCGGTGCTCATCAAGTCCTTCAAGACGGGCGGCTCCGTGACGTTCAGCATCTTCGGCGTTCCCACGGGCCGGACGGTCACGTTCAGCACGCCCATCATCACGAAGTACGTGAAGGCGACATCGGAGGTCGTGCCGGTGTCCACGCTGCCCACCGGGAGACTCGTGCGCATCGAGTACCCGGACGACGGCTTCAACTCGTCCGTGACCCGGTTCGTCCGCGACGCGACTGGCAACCTCATCGACGAGCGGACCTTCATCTCGCGCTACTCCATGGTCAAGGGCGTGCAGTACATCGGCGACCCGGCCGGCAAGCCGATCGAGGTCCCTTCCTACGCTCCGGGCGCCCAGGGCGGGTAGCCGGACCCCCGTACGGGGGGATCAACCTGAGTCGGGGGTCTCCGCGGGAGGAGGCTGGCCGGGCTGGTCTGCGGACACTGCCCGGACCCGCTCCGCGGTGACTTCGCCCGACGCATCCATGTCGAGGTGCAGCACCGGGCCATGCGCCAGCGCGATGGTCCCGACCGACAGCGCCGCCAGCACCCCCATCGCCAGCAGCACGGGGCCCGCGCCTACCTGCGCGACCGCGAGCCCCAGCGCGAGCAGGCTCACCGGGTTCACGAGGTTCCAGAGCACCGAGTCGAGGGCGAGCACGCGTCCGCGGAGGCGCGGCGGCGACATGGTCTGGAGGAGGAGCCCTGACGTCACGCTCGCCCCGATGCTGGCGCCGCCGATAAGGGCAGCCACCACTGCCGACGCCACGGCCGAGTGCGAGAGACCGAGGGCGGCAACGCCCGCGCCGGCAACCACAACCCCCATCAGGAACAGCCGGCCCTGGCCCAGCCTCCGACCCAAGGGGGCAAGAAGAATCCCGCCGACGATGGCGCCCACGCCGCCGGCGGACACGAGGATCCCCATCTGTGCGGCACCGCCGCCCAGCAGATCCCGCGCGATGATCGGTACGATCGCCGTGTACGGGTAGATGACGGCCGCCATCGTGGCGTCGACAGCAATGATCGCCAGGGCCGTGGGCGTCCGGCGCACCCATCCGAACGCATCCGCGAGGTCACGCCGCGAGATCCGGGGCCCGCTCGTCTCGAGCGGTTCGGCGTGGGGCAGCGTGAGGAAGATCAGCGTGGACACGACGATACCGGACGCAGCGATGAGGAACGCCGGCACGGCGCCGTATGCCTGCACCACGAACCCGCCGACCGGGCCGCCCACCAGGCGCCCGATCCCGGTCGCAACGAGGCTCAGCGCGAACGCCTTCGCGATCACCCGCCGGTCAACGATGCGGACGAGGAGTGCCTGCCCCGGGACGCTGCCCAGGCCTGCACAGATGCCCAGCAGGAAACCGGTGGCCAGCGTGGGCACGAAGGTCAGCTGGCCGGCCGCCGCCACGGCGGCGATGGACAGCATCGTCGCGGCCGTCGCCCCCTGGGCGAACACCAGCGTCCGTTTCGGGCCTCGCCGGTCGGTGAGCACGCCGCCGATCACGAGCGCGATCGGGACCGGGATCACGAGGACGATCGGCAGGTAGGCGACGGCGGCCGCCGTTCCACTGGCTTCGAGGAAGTTCCACGTCTGCGCGGTGTAGAAGATCCACGAGCAGATCGAGACGATCACCGACGCCAGGAGGAACCGTCGGTACGGTGCGTCCCTCAGAGGCTCGAAGTAGCCGCCAAAGGTCATGCGCGGGTCACGGCACACATGATCCCAGCGTGGGGGCCGAATGACACGCCGGTGCGAGGACGCCGGCGACCAGGGAGGCTTGCCCCCCGATGCGCCGGGCCCCGGCCCGGACATCGGACGGGCACGTACTCGTCGTCGTCGATCCGGCAATCCCCGGACGAGGGGAAGGAAAGACGCCCCCGGCGATGTCGGGGGCGTCTTGGGCTGCAGTCGAAGGCCTGCGTCGGGAAAAGAGGGTCAGCAGGCGCCAGTGAGGTTCGTCGTGGTGCAGATATTGCCGGCAGCCGCGTTCAGGGTTCCGGTGCCGTCGCCGTAGATGTCATTCGGTCCGTTGAAGGTGAGCCAATTGAGCCGGATGGAGTTGCCCGTGGGTGGGCCGGCGCCGAACATCGCACCGTCGAGTAGCACGATGCCGCCGCCGGTGATGCCACTGCCGGACTGCTCCACGTTGCCCCGGACGTCGTTGAGGGCGATGACCGTGTTCCGTGCGCCGATGAGCGCGATCCCGATGCCACCGTAGGCCGGCGGCCCACCCTCCGCGGTCAGGTCCGGGCACATCCGGTTGTTCGCGGTCACCTGGTTGAGCTGGATGGACACATCGCCGCTGGGGATGACGTCGGGCTCCGCGGCCGCGACCACGACGATCCCGGAGCAGTTGCCGTATACGGTGTTGAGCGCGATCCGGCCACCGAGCGAGTCGAGGAACAGGATCCCGCTGGAGAGGTTGTCGTACAGCCTGTTCCCGATGATGGCGGCGTTGGCAGCCGGCGAATCGAGGACGAGGAACCCTTCTGCGGTATTGCCGTATGCGGTGTTGTACAGCAGCGAGAGGTTCGACACCGAGTTGATGAGGATGCCGGTCTCATTGTGCGCGGCCACGTTGTGGGCGGCGCGGAAGCCGGCGACGCCGAGCGCGACGATCCCGGGCCCGCTGAAGTTCCGGATGATGAACCCTTCGATGGAGACGTTGGAGACCGGCGTCACGATCGACTGGAAATCGGCGCTGTACACCGCGTGGACGCACACGCCTGTCACGCCCCTCACGACGCCCGGGGCGGAGCAGAAGGTCTGTGTCGGCTTGGCGGCCGGCAGGATGACGGTGTGATGACCGATCAGGCGTACCGAGCGTGTGATCTCGAGATTGCCCCGGTACGTCCCGCGCTCGACGCTGATCAGACTGCCAGATGGGGCCGCGTCGAGGGCCGCCTGGATCGACTGCCCGGGTCGCACGTAGATCGCGGATGTTGCCGCCACGGACGCGGCCGGCAGGAGCAGACCCAGCAGGAGCGCGAGGATGCCGATGAGACGGACGAGCTTCATGGTGGTTCCCTTCGCCGGTCCTCGAGATGAGGAGGCTTTCGTGCGACCACGACAGAACCCCGCGACGCCCTTCCTGCGGAGGACGAACCGGGACAGGAGCTCCGTCCGCGGAACCGGTCGATCCGGGGCGTGCCCATCCTTCGTTCTCCGGCGTCAGACAGGCAGGCGGGGTGCAGATCCCGTGCCCGGGGCTCCGGGCCGGCGCCTCCCTCCAGCACCACGCGTCCGTTCATGGATTGAACGACACAGCCTGAGCCGAACCCTGCGGTACATCTTTGCCGTCAGGAAGTGCCGTTCGGCATGTTCGCACGGCCGGGCGGGGTCGTCACCGAAGGGTCGGGAATCTCTTCGGGTACGGGCCACGGGATCTCTCGCCCGAGGAGATGCGCGCGCCCAGCATTCCCAATGGCAGCAGAAAGCGTGCGTTGAACCTGCGGACGCGGTGTCCACGGCCAAGCCACCCTCAGTGGCATTCCCCACTGCCGCTGTCGCTGAACGTCTTGCCCGCCTCCGGTACGAAGGCCCAGTCGTAGCCTGTCGGCCCGAGGGTCAGCCGGAGGATGCCGTAGGTTCCGCTCTGGCGAACCTCGCTATTGGCCCGGACGGTCCCAAAAGCCGTTTGCGTCTTGCCGCCCGTGCCCACGACGAATTCCCGGATCCCGGTCGAGGGATCGGCGATCCCACTCGGGTTCTGCGGGGCGAACCGCTCATAGTCGTGATCGTGACCGACGAGGATCAGGTCGGCGTTTGCCTCGTACAGGGCCTGCCAGAACGCCGCTGTCGAGGCGTCATTGCCGTGGCTGCCTGAGGAGAATCGGGCGTGATGCCAATACGCGAGCGTGCAGGCGGCGGGGTTCGCCGCCAGGTCTGCCCGCAGCCATTGCTCCTGGGCTGAGCCCGCTGCACAACTGACAGCGGTGCAGTTGGAGTTGAGGACGACGACGTGCCAGGCCCCAAGGTTGTAGCTGTAGTAGCCCTTGGTGGGATCAGCCGCTGTCGAGCCGAAATACGTGTAGTAGCCGGTCGCACCCGACGTGTTGTACTCGTGGTTGCCGGGTGCCGGACGAGTGCTCGACTTCAGGCGTCCCCACGAGGCTTCGTACGAGGTGTTGAACGCGGAGAGCGTGCCGTTCTCGTACTGCAGGTCGCCAAGCGCCAGCACGGCCGCATACCCGCCGCCGAACAGCAAGTCTGAGACGGCGTTCTGATGGCACGCGGTCACTGTGCCCGTGCCGCCGTTGTAGTTGAGGTCCGCCGGATCGCATGCAATGTCACCGGCCGCGGCGACCACCACCGGCGTGGGGGTCGGCGTGG
>JANPDJ010000059.1:0-2846 GCA_031431395.1 Chloroflexota bacterium
GGCCGGGGCTGCCGGGCTACTCGGTGAGCTTCGTCCGGTCGAAGTGATCCGAGGACCCGGTCGGGCGCCAGCCCAATCGTTCCTTCGCGGCCGATGTATCCCGCCAGCGGGACCAGTTCTCGGAGATCGCGTCGAAGATGCCGTAGCGGATCTCCGAGGGTGCGGACAGGCAGCGGTCGATCATCTGGACCGCATCCGCCTGGGCGAGGTAGCCGGGGAAATGGCGGATCAGCGTGGGCTGGTCCTCTCGCAGCACGGCCCCCAGCCGGATCACGATCACCTGCATGCCGTGGCGATCGGAGAAGTACCGCCCGACGTTCTCACCCAGCAACTTCGCAACCGCGTACGGGCTGTCCGGGCGTGGCGGTGTTTCGGCATTGAGGAGCGGCCATTCCTCGAGGCCGTCCCATTCCCCCCGGGCCAGCCTCCCGTAGGGCAGCGCGTCGTCCCACTCCCAGCCGCACATCGTGCTGCCGCTGCTCATGAAGACGACCCGTGGGACCCCGGCCTCCTGGGCTGCACGGAAGACGTTCAGGGTGCCCGCGGCGGTGACGGTCATCTGCTCGTCCCAGTCGTCCACCTCCACCGACACGCCCAGGTGAAGCACGGCATCCGCGCCGCGGAACGCCGGCCGGATCGCGTGGATATCCGTGATGGAGGCGCGCGTGTACGGGATCCCGGCGACAGGATGGCGGCTGAGGCCGCTGAAGTCGTACCGGTCAGCGAGGTCCCGCAGGACCAGGCCGCCGATCAGGCCGCTTGCGCCCGTGATGAGCACCTTCGGTCGTGCCATGTCGTTCTCCTTGCTTCCCCCGAGACCATCGGACAACCCGTCGGCGCATCGGCGGCCCCGATGCCCCATGGGAACCAGCCCCGCCAGTGTGGCGTCTTGGCGCCGAACCGTTCCGCCCCCGGTGGCGGCGCCCCTTCATCCAGCGAGGGTAGTCATGATCCAGCGTCGCATCATTGTCCGCGTGCCATTCCTGCCGGTCGCGTCAATCCTGGTGGCATTGATGGCGTTCGGCTGCGTGGCCGCCCCGGGATCCTCCGGTAACCCCGGCGCCACCGGCTCTCCGACATCGACGCCCAGCGCGCCGCCGTCGGCGTCACCCTCGCCTTCGGTGCCGGTCGTCACGCCGTCCCCCTCGACACCCCCGCCGACATCGCCCACGCCGACCCCGAAACCCACCGAGACCCCCTGCGGGGTGACCAGTTGGGCCACCGGCGCCACGGACCTCGTCCTGCGCGTCACGGTGGCTGGCGGGTTCGTCGCACCGGGCGTGGACCAGGGCACCCTCCCCATGATTGCCGTGTACGGCGATGGACGGGTCATCTCGCCCGGCGCCCAGATCATGATCTACCCCGGTCCGCTTCTGCCCGCGCTGCAGGTCCGGACTCTGAACCCCGGCGGGATGCTCCGGCTCCTGGAACAGGCCGCTGAGGCGGGACTCCTGGTGCCGGACGTGACGTACCAGGCCAACGGGATCGCGGACGCGCCGACCACCTTCTTCACGTTCACCGCCGGCGGGTGTACCCACCACGTCAGCGCGTACGCGCTCATGGAGAGCGTGAGCACCACCGGACTCGATCCGGCCACCATCAAGGCCCGGGCCGCGCTTCTCGCCTTCAGCAGCGCCCTGAACGACCTCGCGACACTGGTCGGCGCGGACAATCTGACCGATGGCGGCATGTATGAGCCCACCGGCTACCGGATCATCAGCCGCGAGGAGCCTGCCGGAACTGGCGCCACGGCTTCGCCCGTGCAGGCGGTGGCGTGGCCGCTGGCGGTGCCTCTTGCCACGTTCGGCAAGCCCCTGTACCCGGGCGCGCCGGAGGTTCGCTGCGGCGCCGCGCTGGGAGCGGATGCCCGTGCACTAGCGCCGCTCTTCGCGTCTGCGAACACGGAAACGCATTGGCGCAGCGGCGGGAAGACCTATGCGCTGCGCGTTCGGCCCCTCCTGCCCGACGAAACCGGCTGCGACGACCCGATCTTCTGAGTTCGGCGGGATCCCGGCCCGCTGGTTCGCCACCGGCCCGCCACATCACTCTCCCCTGAAACGCCACCGGCCCGGATCACTCCGGGCCGGTGTTGCTACTTCTTGACCGTGTCGGCTTTGCCCTTGCCGGCCGCCGCTGACTTGGTCTTCTTGGGGACTTTGGCCTTCTTGTCCATGGCGTCCTCCCGGTGCATCGGCCGACTGTCGCGACCACTCGAACCCTGGGTCGCGGCGGGCAGGTCTGCTGCCCACACGGACTCTACCGAAGACCGCGGGAGATGGCCACCGGCAATGCGGCCCCACGGCGCCTGACGTGCACGACCCATTGCCGCCGCCCGGCACCGTGGCGCCCGACGCGCTCGACGGGCGTCCTCTCCCGGCAGTCGCGTATCTCGCAGCCCATGCATCGGCGGCGGCGTGACCGGGCGGATCGCGTTCCAAAGTTCACGCTTCGATGACGCCTGAGACATCCCGGGATCCGGGTGGCATCAGCGGCGGGTCCTGGGGGTGAGCATCCCGGGGCCCGGCCCGAGCCGGCCGACACGGCGTGGCCGAGAGACGCGGCCCAGGACCCCGATCAACCGGCCCGTGGGGTCGTGTTGATTTCACCTACCCGTGGCACGACTGCAAGGCGCCCGACTGTCCCCCGCCAGCGAGTGCGCGGGCTCCGTTCACGCACGAAGAGCTCGTCGCGGACGGCCGTGGCGTCGCTGGGTGGCATCTGGCAGTCGCCCCAAGACTGCGTGACTGAGAATCGGGCTCCGCGGCGTGATTGCCAGTCACCTGGCGAGTACCTGACGGAAACGCGAGCGAGGCAGGCGAGGAACGCGGCCGGAATGCGCCGCCGCG
>JANPDJ010000060.1:0-2844 GCA_031431395.1 Chloroflexota bacterium
TACGGGAGTGCCTGTGTGGCCGCGTGCGTCGGGCGAATGGAGTCGCTGGGGCTGGACCTGTCCGTGCTCTGGACGCAGGTGGCGACGTTCCCGTTCTACGAGCTCAATGGCTGGCAGGCCGTGGAGCGGTACGGCGGGGCCTACCGGCTGGACGGGGATGCGGGTCGACGATTCGGCACGTGGGCCGGCCCCGTCACGACGCTCGCTGCGAGGCCGGACCGCCTGGCCGACGTCCTCGCCCTCCACCTGGCCGAGGGGCCCGGGGTGATGCGGACGCTCCCCGAGGCTGCCGCGCTGTTCGTGTTGCCGAAGATGACGACCTGGCTGGCCACGGACGGCGACCGGGTGGCCGCCTACCTTGTTGAAAGCCGGGCAGCGAACAAGCCGGGGCTCCTGGAAGCGGGCGGCGAGCCCGGGGCAATCAGCGGACTCGTGGGGCGCGTCCTGGCGAACCTCGGAGGGGGGCAGTCCATCGATCTCCACACGGGCTTCGCGCCGGACGGGCTGCCGGGCGTCGTAGCGGCTGCCCTCCCCGGCATGGCGCCGGCGCCCTACGAGGGCAACGTGATGCTTCGCCTGAACGACCCGGCCGGGTTCCTTCGCGGCATCCGAGGCTGGCTCGCGGCACTGCGGCCGGCGGACCGGCGATCCGTGTCTGTCCGGATCACGGACGCCGCCATCACCGTCTCACTCGAGTGGCGGCCTTTCGGCCTGGCCGTGGGCTCCCGCGAACTGCCCGATCACGTCGAACTGACACGCCGCGAACTCACATCGGTGCTGTTCGGGGCACATCCGGACCGCCAGGTGCCCGTGCCCGAGTCACTGACGTGGCTGCCGCGGTTCCGGGTCCCCATCCCCGTGCTGGACCGCAGCTAGGGACGCAGGCCGTTCCGGGCCCGCTCGCGGGCCGACCGGTGCGCCGGTCAGCGGTCGATACGCAACCGCGCGATCTTGTCCTGGTCCAGCGTGACGCCGAGTCCCGGGCCCGGTAGCGGCCGGATCTCGCCGTTCTCGACCTTCCACTCTTCCTGAATCACATCCGCAAGCATGTACGTGGAGCCGCAGGCATCGTTGAAGTCGCCCAGGTTCGCCACGGACACCCCAAAGTGGACGTGGGCCGCCGTGCCGGGCCCGAGTTCCGGCATGGCACCGATCACGCATTGCACGTTCTGCAGAGCTGCCATCGCGAAGATCGTGCGCATGTTCGTCAGGCCGCCGGATTCGTGGACGTACACGTTGAAGATGTCCACCGCGTCCGCGCGAAGAAGCGCCATCGCCGTGTCCGGCCCCCAGAGGGATTCGTCCACCATGATCGGCGTGTCCACGGACTCCCGGACCAGCCGGAGATCCGCGATGTTCCCGGGCGGGATGGGCTGCTCCACGGAGTGGATGCCGAATTCCTCCAGCCGCTTGATGGAACGGATGGCCTGCTTGGCGGTCTTCCAGCCCATGTTCGCGTCGGTCCGGATGGTGATCGACGGGCCCACGGCGTTCCTGATCGCCCTGACGCCGGCCACGTCCGCCTCGATGTCCAGCCCCACCTTCACCTTGACGCAGCGGTAGCCGGCCTCCACGAATCCCATCGCCCGCTCGACCTGCTCCTCTGGCGTCCCCATGACGATGGAGCGCGACAGCGGGATCGATTCGCGGGTGCGCCCGCCGAGCAGCTCGTACACGGGCAGGTTGGCGGCTTTTCCGGCGATGTCCCAGAGCGCCATCTCGATGCCGGCCCGGGCCGGGTGCGCACCTTCGACGAGGGTGGCCATCTTCGCCAGGCACCGGTTGATGGCGGTGGGCTCCTCGCCGACCAGCATCGGGCCGAACCAGGTGTTCACGTACTCGCACTGGATGGGCCCCAGCCCGTCCCAGAGCATCGTGATGTCGCCCACGCCGGTGATCCCGGCATCTGTCTCCACCGTGACGACGCCGTATTCGAACGACGCATGCCGCCCCAGGGCCGTCAGGAAGCGGGCCGAGGGGATCGAGACCGGGATCGCCGTGACCTTCGTGATCTTCATTCGCGGAATCTAGCCGGTCGCGGGCCCCGTCCGCAGGCCCCACAGCTCGGGGGTCATCCCGAAGCAGCCCGTGCCATTGGGCCGCCGCACCTGCCCCGTCATCAGGTCCTCGTACCAGGGCCGCCAGGTCCGGGCGCCGCCGTCGTGATGGACGTTGTACCCGACACCGAACGGCGGTTCGGACGGCGGACGACAGGACGTGAGGAACGCGTCGTGCAACGTGGGCACCTGTTCCGCGGTCACGCCAAGGTCGCGATACGTGGACTCAACCGCGTGGAGCCACTCGTGGACGTAGCCCTGCTCCGGATCGGGGTCCGTGGCAAGCGTCGCCCAGTGATCGCTCACGATCGCGCTGAAGCCGGCCCCGTCGATTCCGTCGCGCGGACCCGCCGTGCAGCCCCACCCACAGAGCGGCGTCTGGCCGTCGGAGGGCCAGAGGACGTAGATGTGGTCGTACTTGCTGCCGCCGGCCAGCTCCCGGACGTCGTCACGGCAGTCGCGCGGAGCAGCCCACCAATTCCCGCCTCCCGAATGGGACAACGAACGGAGGGGACGCCGCACCTCGACGACGTCGAATGGGGTCATCGCGGCCTGGCCGCCGCTCCACTGCGCCACTGCGGCCGGAACGCGCTCCAGGATGGCGTGGATCGCCTCCCGCTCCGGGCGCGACATCACGCCCTGGCAGCGCTTCTTCAGCGGACCCGACCCCCACCGCGCATTCGTGGCGACGTAGACGAGGGCGAGGGTGCGCCAGACCTGCGGCACGGTGTCACTCACGAGACAGATCGTGCCACGCCGGCACGGGCGCACATCGGACCGGGAAGCG